>NZ_LMCJ01000003.1:0-105007 GCF_001623085.1 Pseudovibrio sp. W74 | reverse complement strand
AGGCGCGAGCCAATATGGCTGGGATGCCTTTGCTCTGACCGGGGAAAGTGCGGGTGCGACATTGGCCCTGACGACCGCCCTTCGCCTGCGTGACAAGCATGGGATGATCCCCTTTAAGGCGTTGGTTTTGTTATCAGGTTGGTATGACATCGGACTAACTCCATCTGCCCGCCTTTGGGGTGAAGAGGTGCTTTTTCCGACAACCCGTGATCTTCAGATGTTCAGGAGGCATTTTCTGCTTGGAGAGGAAAACGCGGAAGATCCAGCGGTTTCTCCTTTGTATGCCCGGCTGGAAGGATTGCCACCAACACTGCTAAGTGTAGGTACAGAAGATCCACTACTGGATGATACTTGTTTTCTCGCGTCCAGGTTGAAATCTGCTGAAGTGGAGACTTCACTTGAGGTTTATCCCCATGGATGTCATGTTTTTCAAAGTTTTGATCTTGCTCTTGCCAAGCTGAGCACCCAAAGGATAGATAGTTTTTTTCGGACGAAATTCGGTTCGACCTGACCTAATTATTAATAATTAGTGGGTTATCGCAGTAGCGCTTATGGACCGAGGCTGCACAAAGGGTTGGATATGGCAAGCTTAGAAACACTTCTCTCGTTTGTGAATACATGGGAATGCGACGAGAACGACCATTTGAACGTGCAGTTTTACTTCTCCAAATTTGAAGAAGCTGACCGTCAATTCAGAATGATGACCGGATTTAGCGAAG
The DNA here is from genome assembly GCF_001623085.1 of Pseudovibrio sp. W74. Lineage (NCBI taxonomy): Bacteria > Pseudomonadati > Pseudomonadota > Alphaproteobacteria > Hyphomicrobiales > Stappiaceae > Pseudovibrio > Pseudovibrio sp. W74. The sequence goes on along the minus strand of NZ_LMCJ01000003.1, from coordinate 104,288 downwards.
CACTGGTTGGTGCGCGCCGTGTTCGGCACGTGCGTTACCATGCAGAGCTGGTTGCTGCATCCCTGATTACCGTGAAGTCTTATGTGGCCTTTGACGGGCCGCACATGCTCTCTGTTGTGCATGAAATGATTGAAGGCTCCACCGGGGAAATATGTGCGACTGCCATCGACGGATATACGCCAAATCCTAGTTCTGCAAAGCAGTTGCGGGCGCGCTTCAAAGATGTTGAGGAGAATATCTCCAAGCCAGCGGTTCCACGTGGCATCTCTCCAAGCCCGTTCTCTGGCAAACCAACCATTGATGATTTGCTCAAGAGCGGTGCGCAGATTACTGGCCGCTCAACAGTTCTGCCACGGAATCTGAATGCTGAACAGAAAGCTGAAGACGCATTTGCACTTGCCTGCTTCTCTGATGCAGCGGCGCATGTGTGGGAGCGGACTCCGATGAACACGGCGTGGTTGGATGAGAATGAATATGGCCGGGTTGCGCTGGAGCAGAAGCTTTCCTGGATCAGCCCGCTGAAGCTGGGGGATATGGGTTTGGTGATTTCTACGCTGACCAGCGTTCAGGAAAACACCTTCACAATCCGCCATCATCTGTTTGAATCTCGTACCAAGCGTTTGGCGGCGGTGTGTGATCAGGTGTCTATCAGCATGGATCTGAACAGCCGTAAGACTGTTCCTCTGACAGCAGATTTCCGCACAGCACTGGTGGCCTTACAAACACAGTAAGCTTTGCGATCAACGCGTTAAGAACCGCCTTCCTTTGAAGGCGGTTTTTTTATGCCCGCTTGTTACTGCGCTGGCTGTTCGTTTTCGCCCTTCTGGAAATCGTCTTTCATTTCTTCGACAACAGAGAAGAAACGGCGCATGGCGTTTTCGGTAAACTCCAGTGCTTCTTCCAGTTGTTGCTCTTCTTCGTCGCCGAACCAGCCTTCTTCCTGTTGTTTGGCGATGGAGAGGTCGAGGCCTGCTTTGGGTTTGATGGCGGCGATGCTGGCGTCTTCGGTCAGAGTAGCAAGTGCTTCGGAGATGCGTCTAAGTTCTTGACGCATCTTGTTGTTTTCTGCTTCCAGACGGGTGATTTCGTCCTCGTAGACCATGATGCCGTCAAGGGAAGGCTGGCAGACGAGTTTTTCGGCCTTGGTGGCGCAGAGTGAAACTATCCCCGTGCGGGTGTCGAGGCGGATCAGTCCTTTATCCGTCTGCTGCATTTCAAAGCGAACGGGAACATCCTGCTCACTTTGGGCAAATGCGCTTTGTCCACTCAGCGCAAAGGTGACCGCAAGGATTCCACTGGCCAGATAAGACTGTTTCACGATTTCTTCCCATCTCTGTTTCAAATCAACGACTTAAAGCCTCTGGAGATTGCAGAGCCATACCTGCTTGCAGATATGGCTTTCAGTTTAGCAGCAATCAGAGCGCCTTGACCATCCGATCAGACATAGGCATGAAATGGGAACTACTCGAGGCTTTGATAAGGGCCGCGACCACTTTTCAACGCATCTTCCAGAAGGTCGAGGCGGTCTTGTCCCCAAAATGGCTCAGAGTTGAGCAGATAGGTTGGTGAACCGACCGCATTTGCCGTTTCAGCCATGCGGGAGTTGACTGTGTAAGCTTCCAGCATCTCATCAGACTTTCCAGCCGCGATGAGGTTATCCGCGTCCAGACCGAGCTCATTCAGGATGGCTGTGAGGACGTTTTCATCGGCTGCGTTGAGGTCTTTTTGCCAGACCGCTTCAAAGACTTTCTGGGAATAAGTGCCAACCGGGCCGCCCTGCTCCTGCAGACGAATTGCGATGGAATCTGCCAGCGCGATGTCCGCCGGGAAATGGGCTGGCTTGTAGTTCATTGAAACGCTGCGCTTTTCTGCCCAGCGCTGAAGCTCAATAAACCGATACTTCTGGCGGGCCGGATGGCGTTTGCCCAGAGGCAAACCGCCTGTCAGCGGGAACAAGACAGCGAGATTGACTGGCCGAAAGGTCACTGTGACATCATAGTTTTCCGCGATGCGCAGAAATTCCTGATGGCCCAGATACGCCCATGGCGACAGGTGCGTATAGAAGTAATCGATCTGTGCAGTCATGATTGTTCCCCAATGTATACACTCAGCCTATCCTGTTGCAAAAACAGATAGATTTCAATGAGAAAGCCCTGTGCTGGCGTTCACAAAAACGCGCAGACCGTATGAGCAGCTGTAGAGTTTTGTTTTTACGGCTGTTTATCTGAAAACCGGTCATATTGGAGCGAGACACACATCAGAAATCAGCTTTGCGTTCTTATGTGCGTTGGTTTGCGTTAAAGGCGTTTTTTGTGCGTTGGTTACAAAAAAGCCCCCAAACTTCGCAGTCGGGAGCTTCATTCTTCATTGCTGAGCCGAATTCAATCAGGCAGGCTCGTTCACAATGCTTGCGATCTTCCACCGACCTTCGATGTTGATAAGCAGGTAGTGGCAAGTGAAATCGAAGACTGCTTCGCCTTCGTCATCTTCCTGCTGCCAGTCGAGGCTGACGCTCGCGGTGGAGCCGGAGATGTGAGAGGACACCACTTCGTAGATGGAAGAGGTTACATAATGCTCGCGGTGCACTTCCAAGAGTGCTTCGATGTTCTCGCAAAGCTCAGCCTTGTCGTTGAAGACATGGCCTTCTTCCAGCTGCCAGATTACACAGGGAAATGCAAAGCAATCTGCAATCAGCCCGGCGTCATAATCCTCATAGGCATCTGCATAGCTATCAAACAACTCGGAGAGCATTAGTTCTGTTTCGTCCTGAACACTCATAGTGACTGCCCCTTTTCCCAGCTTATTGATGTGCCAGCATTTTTCACGAAGGTAAGGCTTCTGGAGCCCGTTTTCCCTTATATGCCGTGGATAGGGCTCAGTTTGCCAGTCCTTTTTTCAGAAGGAAACAAATTTCATGGGTATTTTCCGCTTTTTATGCCGATATCCCGACCACCTCACAGAATAAATCTCATGGTTTGACACCAATGGGTTGAGTGAGATCGGTTTATCCCCCTCCCTTCTCCTCTTTGCTAAAATGTTCTTGGTTTGCCCCATTTCTGATTGGCACATGTGATCATTGGTGGCAAAGTGCGCTCAACTGTTTTCAGGATCGGACCTTTTCGTCGTTTATGACAGACACCTCTCACCTTCCCTCAGTCTTTGATAACTGGTTTGGCAGCCGTGGTTGGGCTCCGCGTGCTCACCAGCTGGAGCTGTTCGACAAGGTGACCGCTGGCAACTCCGCCCTTCTGATTGCTCCAACCGGTGGCGGTAAGACACTGGCGGGTTTTTTGCCGTCACTGGTGGACCTGCATCACAAACGTCAGGCGGACAAGCGCAAGGCCGGAGAAGCGAAGGCTGCCGGGACAGGTGGTCTGCACACACTTTACATGTCTCCCCTTAAAGCTCTGGCGACGGATATTCACCGGAACCTTGAGGTGCCAATTGAGGAGATGGGGCTCTCCATCAAGCTGGAGACCCGTTCCGGCGATACGCCCAGCCACAAGAAGCAGCGGCAAAAACGTCTTCCACCAGACATTTTGCTGACCACGCCGGAACAGATCTCACTTCTGCTTTCTGACAAGAACGCCGAGCGGCTGTTTGCTGATCTGCACTATGTCATTTTGGATGAGTTGCACGAGCTGGTGACCTCTAAGCGCGGAGATCTGCTCGCTCTGGCTCTGACCCGTTTGCGCAAGCTGGCACCTAACCTGCGCTGTATCGGGCTTTCGGCCACCATTGCGCACCCTGATGATCTGCGTGCCTATCTGGTGGAACAACCTTTATCGCAACAGGTTCGCCATGCTGAAATTGTGCAGGCCAAAGGTGGGGCCAAGCCTCATATCAGCATCCTGGAGACGCAGGAAAGGCTACCGTGGTCTGGCCATTCCTGCATCTACGCCCTGCCGGAGATCTATGAGGAGATTAAAGACCACACCACCACACTGGTGTTTGTAAACACGCGCTCGCAGGCGGAGCGGTTGTTTCAGGAACTTTGGCGCATCAATGAAGATACGCTGCCTATTGCGCTTCACCATGGCTCGCTGGATGTGGGACAACGCCGCAAGGTGGAAGCCCATATGGCGGCGGGTCAGCTTAAAGCCGTAGTGTGTACCTCCTCGCTGGATCTGGGTATCGACTGGGGTGATATCGATCTGGTGATCAATGTGGGCGCTCCCAAAGGGGCAAGCCGACTGGCACAACGGATAGGCCGCGCCAATCACCGCATGAATGAAGCCTCCAAGGCCATTTTGGTACCCTCCAACCGGTTTGAGGTGTTGGAATGTCAGGCAGCGCTGGAAGCCTCTGAAGCAGGAGAGCAAGACACCCCTCCTCTTCGCGAGGGCGGACTGGATGTTTTGGCTCAGCACATCATGTGCGTTGCCTGTGCTGCACCGTTTGAGCCTGAGCAGCTTTATGAAGAGGTGATCAGCAGTCAATCCTACAGGCATCTGGATTATGATCTGTTTGTGAAGGCCGTGGAGTTTGTGGCAACAGGTGGCTATGCGCTGAAAGCCTATGACAGATACGCCAAGTTGCGCCCGACCGAAGAGGGGTTGTTTCGCGTTTCCCACCCGCAATTTGCCCAGCAATATCGTCTCAACTCCGGCACAATTTTAGATGCGGCAACGCTTAAAGTGCGTCAGGTGAAACCACGAGGAACCAACAGCAAGCGGCCTCTTGGGTTTGGCGGCAAGATGCTGGGAGAGATTGAAGAGTGGTTTATTGAACAGCTTGCTGTAGGTGACACCTTTGTGTTTGCCGGTCAGGTGTTGAAGTTTGAGGGCCTTAAGGAGAGCGAGGCCTATGTGTCCCGCAGTGCTTCGCAAGACCCGAAGATCCCGAGTTATCAGGGCGGCAAGTTTCCGCTCAGCACCTATCTTGCTGAGGGTGTACGCAACTTTGCTTCTGATCCTAACAGTTGGTCTTCTTTGCCAGGTCAGGTTCGTGAATGGTTGGAATTACAAAAAGAGAAATCACAGTTACCAGATTATGAACGTCTTCTGGTAGAGACCTTTCCGCGGAACGATAAGCACTACCTTGTGTGCTACCCGTTTGAAGGCAGATTGGCTCACCAAACGCTGGGAATGCTGCTGACACGCCGTCTTGAGCGCGCTGGCCTGCATCCTCTGGGGTTTGTGGCAACTGAGTATTCACTGGCCCTGTGGGGGCTGACAGATTTGGGCGCTGCCATAAAAAGCGGGCGCTTGAAGCTGGATGACCTATTTGAAGAAGATATGCTTGGTGATGACCTTGAAGCGTGGCTTGCTGAAAGTAGTTTGATGAAACGAACCTTTAGAAATTGCGCTATGATCTCAGGTCTCGTAGAACGACGGCACCCTGGCAAAGAGAAAACCGGGCGGCAGATAACTATAAATACGGATCTTATTTATAACGTACTGCACGAACACGAGCCCGATCACCTGCTTTTACAAGCAACCTGGACGGATGCCGCTACAGGACTTCTGGATATCTCTCGTTTAGGTCACTTTCTTTCTCGTATCGACAAAAGAATCACGCATAGTGCTTTGGGTCGCGTTTCTCCTTTGGCTATTCCGGTTCTTCTTGAAATTGGGAAAGAGCCTATCTTTGGAAGTGCGACAGAAGAGCTGCTGGCGGACGCAGCAGATGATTTATTACTGGAGGCCCAATTGTGAGACTTAACAGTCAGTTGCAGCCACGAGTAGAACCGAGTTATCGTCAACCTATTCCTGTATGCCACGACTTGTCTCTCGCAAGAGAACTTGTTGGCCTTCACGACAGTGGAGCCTTGTGGTGGCCAGATGAGCGGACCCTTGTGGTTTCCGATCTCCATCTGGAAAAAGCAGCCAGCATTGCCGAGAGCAAGGGCCTGATGCTGCCTCCTTATGATACAGCTGCCACACTGGAAAAGCTCTCCGCCCTGATCGATCTGTTCGATCCGCGCCGCGTGATCTGTCTTGGTGACAGTTTCCATGACTGCGAAAGCTCCGAGCGCATGCCTGCGGCGTATCTCGCCATGCTGGCAACCATGCAGCTGGGACGGGAGTGGATCTGGATCACTGGCAACCACGACCCTGAGATTGCCCGGCACATTTGCGGTGAGCGCTATCAAGAGCTCTCCATCAAATCCCTTAGCTTCCGGCATGAGCCGAATGAAGAGGCCGAGCGCGGCGAGATTTGCGGGCACTTGCACCCAGCCGCCAAAGTGCGCAGGATGGGCCGTACCATTCGCAGAGCCTGCTTTGCGACCAACGGCAACCGCCTTGTGTTGCCAGCCTTTGGTGCGCTGACAGGTGGCCTGAATGTGATGGACAGAGCTTTTTCTGATGTGTTTGCCGAGAAGCGGTTCTCGGTGTTCATGCTGGGCAACGGGCGATTGTTCCCATTCACTGCCTCCAAGCTCCTCAGCGAATAATAAAAAAGGGCCTTCTGATTTGAGGGCCTTTTCTTTTGTCTACCATCGATGGACGCTTTCACTTCCTAATCTTTCTTGAAGATCACGCCTGCGAGCCATCCGGTGAACAGGGCCAGAATAATGGCCAGTGCGCCGTAGACTGCCGGATGTTGCCGGGACAGGTTGAACGTCACCTGCTCAAAGCCTGTTTTCGCCACGGTCAGGACTTGCTCCTGCTGGTCCAGCAATACGCCTCCGCTGAAGAGGAAGGTCGTGACCTTGTAGTCCCCTGTCGGGATGGTGGCTGGCAGGTCCACGGTGGTGGAGAACAGGGTCGGGCTCAGGAAGTTGATGGACTTGGACATCTGCGAATAAAGGCCGTGCTGGACACGGGAGCGCAGAAACGCTGCCTTGAACGCATTGCGCTCTAACGCTGGCGCACGGGTGCCCAGGGCTGCAAGCGGCAGGTGTTCCAAACCAATGCGGTACTGTTTGAGCCAGTCGTCTGATGCGATGTTGCGCAGGTCATCCGTTGCATGGACGGCGTAGAAACTTGGGACAGCGATGTAGGTCTGTGAGGTGGCGTTGATCCAAAGGCCGACGATACGGTCCTTACGCCATGTGGTGACGCGTTCCAGCGGGCCTTCCACAACGACGACCACATCCTGATTGCCGGTTCTGGAGACGGTTTCTGCGTCTCTGGCGATCTCTCCGTAAACGAGGATCTGCGTTCCGGTGAAGTTGGAGGTGATGGCCACGTGAGAGGACGAGACGGCAGAAACGAGCTTTTCAGCCAGAGCGGGTGCGCCAGAGATGAGTGCCAGAAAGAGGACTGTCAGCAGTGTTGTGAGTGAGTGGAGCGCTCGTCTCATTTGACTGGCTCCTCAATCACGCTGACGGAATAGAGGTCTTCCGGTTCCACAATCAGATTGAACGCAAAGCGCAGGCCGACGAGCAGCACCAGCAAGCCGAGGCCGAGGCGCAGGTGCTCACCGCGCATGCCCTGCCCCACCTGAGCGCCGAACTGAGCGCCAATCACACCGCCGATCATAAGCGTCAGGGCGAGCACGATATCAACGGACTGGGTGTTGATGGCATGCAGGAACGTTGCCACGGCCATGGTGCCGAGGATTTGCAGCAGTGAGGTGCCAATGACGATATTGGCCGGTACGCGCAGCAGGTAGATAAGCGCAGGTACCATCATGAAGCCGCCGCCGATGCCGAGAACTGAGCCGAGGAAACCAATGGAGCTGCCGATACCGAAGATCGGGATGACGCTCACATAGAGTTTGGACCGGCGGAAACGGACCTTGAACGGCAGGCCATGCACCCAGTTGTGTTGTCCGGGTTTGCGGCCAGCAGGTGCTTTCCCGCTTTTGCGGCGCATGATGGCCTTCATGGATTCACCCAGCATCAACACGCCGATGGTGCCGAGGAAGGTGACGTAGGCCAGCGAGATCACCAGATCCAACTGCCCGAGGCTGCGCAGGATGCCGAAGATCCAGACGCCGATGGCCGAGCCGACGATACCTGAACACAGCAGAACTCCGGCGAGTTTGAAGTCAATGCCCGCTTTGCGCCAGTACGACAGAACGCCGGAAGCCGAAGAGGCAACGATCTGTGTGGTGACGGTTGCAACAGAGACCGCTGGCGGAATTCCGGAGAAAATGAGCAGTGGCGTGAGCAGGAAGCCGCCACCAATGCCGAAAAGCCCTGAGAGGAACCCGACGGTTCCGCCCATGGCGAAGATCATAAAGACATTAATCGGTAGTTCTGCAATGGGTAGATAGATCTGCAAAATGGCACCGCGGGTCACTCAGGTGACCTGACAGTGCGCCCCGAGTCACCTTTTATCCAACAACATTGTAGAGTGTTAAGCGCCATTCCAGACGCTCTGTCAATCTACGCGGAGCAGCAAGTGCAAATCTAACCAGAAATCCCCTAGTAACGTGAAATTATATGGTCTGAGAGGCCAGCGCCGTCATCAGACGCCGGTCAGGTTCACCCGTTGCTTCCATTCCCAAACGCGCTTGCAAACTCTTGATCGCGCGCCGTGTATTAGGTCCCATTACACCATCTGGGTTGCCTGGATCATACCCCATATCGAGCAAGGCTTGCTGTATTTTTTTCACAGATGGAGAACCAGCTTGTGAAACTGTGGTTTTCGGCTTGCCGGACCACTTGGTGTCGATCATGACTTTGTTGGCGGCAGGATCAACCGGCTTCATCTGATAGGTCGCAACTGCTTCCAGAGCCTGTCCATGCTGGCGCTTGGTCAGACTGGCGGCGACTTCGTCGCGTTTTCCGGCGGCGTCATCGTCGCCTTGCAGGGCTGCGAGGGCGAACCACTTGTAGCTTTCCACCAGATCCTGCTTCATGCCAAGGCCACGCGCTGCGAGGATGGCAAGGTTGAACTTGCTGTCTGCTACGCCATGGTCAGCAGCGATGCGGAACCATTTGACGGCGGAGGTGTAATCCGGTTTGCCATCGATGCCTTCTACATAGAGAACAGCGAGGTTGTGCATGGCTTTGATGTTGCCTTGCGCGGCTGCCAGAGAATACCAGTCCCGTGCCTGTGCCAGATCTTTCTCAACACCGCGGCCTTTTTCATAGAAGCTGCCGAGGCGGTATTGCGCTGGCGCCAACCCTTGCGCTGCCGCTTTGCGGTACCAGTCCGCTGCTGCACCCAGATTGGCGGGAACCAGATTGCCTTCGGTGTAGCGGCGTGCGACTTCGAACTGGGCTGCGGCTTCGCCAGTGGTGGCGGCTGTGCGCAGATCAATCGGGCCGATTGCATATGGCAGATCGTAGGCGGACTGTTTTGGAGCAACCTGTTGAACTGGTTGCTGCGGAATGATTGGTGTCACCTGCTCGCCAAACCCAGAAGCGGTTGCCTGTGTGATTGGAACGCTTGCCGTTGTGATCGGATCAGCGGCCACATTGGAGGCAACTTTTTGAGCTGGCTGTGCTTTGCTATTTCCCCCGCCAATGTCGGTTGCCTGACCAAAGATCAATTCTTTGGTTGGTTCGGACGGTGCGGTGGCGGAGCCAGACTGCCAGATGCTTGTGGAACTGACGGGTGAAGGTAACTCTGCCCCAGAGGGCATGGAGGATACACGGCTGACAACATCAGGCGCTGCAATTGCGTCTACACCACCGCTCAGCAGGGAGGAGTTGTCTTTGCCTGGCATTGGTGCATCTGGCGCCATGATGCTTGGCATTGTGTCAGATCCTGCAGTGTCAACGCCGTCTGAACTGGAGAACAGACCTGTGTCGAACACCCGCAACGCGCCGATGGTCAGAAGAAGAGCTGCAGCTGCCAGCATGATTGCACGGCGGCGGTTGGATTTGCTTTCCTTCTTCTTGCCTTTTGTTTCTGTTTCAACTTTGCCCAACTCAACAGGTGCAGCAGACAGATTGATCGGCTCTTTCACCGCAGTCTCTGTCTCGCTTACGATGTCTTCTGAGCTTAAAGAAATAGGCTCTTCGGCTACCTGAAGTTTGCTGAGAACCTCAGCCGTTGCAGCTGCCTTTTTGGCGCGCAGGTTTTCAGGAACCTCAACATGTTTGGTCCGGTTCGGGCTGATGTAATCACGCAGACGGCGTGCCCGTTCTGGTGCTTTGCTCGTGCCGGATGCAGGCTTTTCGTCTTCCTGCTTGGCTGTCTTCGCTTCTTTGGCAGCCGCTTTTGCAGCGCGGCGGGCCGCTGCTATGAAGTCTGCTTTACGGTTACGCGGACCTTCCGGTTCAGCTGCAGCAGCCTGTTCCGCTGAGTTTCCTTTGCGCCCCATATTGAAGGCGCCCAGAATGCTGCTGATCTGCGTGTCGCCAACCAGTTTCTGGTGTTCGTTGGAAATCTCTGTGTTGCCAATGGCGTTACGGATGCTTTCCAGATTTTCCAGACGATGGGAAATGGTGCCCAGCACATCGCGCACATCTTGCAGCGCATGCTGGTCTACATCGTCTTTCTGGCCGGATGCTTCCAGCAGGGACTGCAGGTCGAGACGCAGCGCAGAAATGGCAGCTTCAACAGCCTCCCCCTGCTCGGCGCCATTGCCCAGAGCCAGATTGTCCGTTGCAGCCTTTACTGCATCCTGTGCGATCTGCTGCGCCTTATCCACCATGTCGGTGTGAAGGCCTTTGATCTCTTGCTCGATGGTGCCGAAGCTGTTTTCCAGATTGCCGATCGCGCCAAACTGGGTCTGAGACATATCCAGCTTTTGAGAGAGATTTGCAATCTGCTGTTCCAGACGATCAATCTCAACATCTGAAGACAGGCCAGACGGGCTGGAGATGGTTGCAGCCAGCTCCTGCAATTGGGATTCAATATCGCCTGTGGTTGCCAATGCACCGATGTGGCCACGTAGTTCTGCGATCTCAGCGCGGATCATGGACATTGCTTTGTCGGAGGAACCGGCATGCGCACTGTCTTCAACCATCTGGGTCAGCGTCATTACACGCTGTTCAAGACGGGCAAGAGCCGCACTTTCGTTCTCGTTCAAAGCAACCTCGAAGGAGGTTTCCGTCAGGCGGACTTCAATGTCATCCACTTTGTTGCAGAGATGGTCGAGGCGACCTTCGATGGACGAGAAAGCCTGATCGAAGCCTGTTGTGGCTTCCGGACTTTTCTCCATGCGATCCAGCTTCTGACCGATATCAGAAAGGCGATCTTCCAAGCGGTTCAGCTGATCGTTGTTGCCTGCTTTTTCCGGGCCTTCAGCCAGAATGTTGGAGATGGAGTCCAAACGGCCATGCAGACGGTCAATCACTTCGCCATCTGGCATGCGTGTTTCAACGCTGCTGAGGCGAGACTGGATATCACGTTGAATTGCGGAGAAGTGGTCCAGTTCATCCATACGGGCTGTCAGGAACCGGATGCGCTGATCCACATCATGGATCATGCGGCCTGAATCCAGACGATCAATAACTTGTCTCAGCTGAGCAACTTCATCGCGGACAACTTCCAGGCCAGCGGTACCGGAGCGAAGCAAAACATCTTCCAGACGGTCGCCCATGGAGGACAGACGGTTTTCCAGCGAGTTGAGCTGATCAACACGAGGCAGCTGGCGGATTTGGTTTTCCACCTCGGCCATCCGCTCAGACAGGCTCTCGTAAATCGCCGGATCAACATTCTTTTCTGCCAGTTCCTGCAAGCGAGACTGGATGGATGAATGCGCCATGCCCAGAGCATTGAGGCTGTCCTCAATGTCAGAGCGGGACAGCGCAGACTTCATCTGCTCCAGTTCGTGGCGCAGTTCTTTGAGCAGCAGGCCGTTGCCCTCTTCATCGCGCAGGCGCCCAATAATCTCGGAGAGCTGCGAGCGATTGTCAGAGGTACGATCCATCATTTCGTCACGCAGGCTGTTGAGCTGTGTCTGCATGCCATCATGCAATTGCTCAAAGCGCGCTTCATCCGGCTCGCGCAACGTATCAAGCTGACTGGCCAGTTGCTTGAAGTGGCCGTCAATCATTGTGTTGAGCTCAGAATATTCCGCAGTTTGTGCTGGCTGCGGTGCTGCTGGTCTCTGGCTCTGCCGTGCTTCCACACCGTGCGGCATTGCACCTGCGTTGAAGCGAGGCTCCATCTGCGTGACCGGCGGACGAGCATAATCTTGCGCGGCGGGTGCCCAGTTCTGCTCCATAGGAGCTGGTTTTGGCTCTTGTATAGGCGCAGCATTTTCAGCTTTTGGCGGAACACCCTTCCCTTTTTCATTTTCGTTATGAGCAAGGGAGTTCAAGCGTTCATCCAGGGCGTTCAAGGCATCAAGCACAGAGCTGATGCGCTTTACCTTGGAATTCTCCGCGTTTGGATCTTCGTCCTGTCTGGCCACGGGTGCGGCCCATTCCTGCTTTTCCGGCTGCATAGGGGCAGCAGGATGAGCGGATGGCTGGTGCGCACGCGGCTGCATTGGTGCAGGCTCAGCGTATTGCTGGGCACGGCGCTGCGGCGCATAAGCTTCAGGAGCCTGTGGTAAAGGAGCCTGTTCCTGTCTGCGCATAACTGGCGGGCGCGGATGCAGGAGCGGATCACGAGAAATACCAGCGCGTGCATACAGGTGCTGGTCGGCAGACGGATCGTACTGATCCTCATAGGCATGTGGGCTTGTTGACTGGTCGAGACCGGATCTCAGGTCAGAGCGGTGCCATGGATCACGATTTTGGGGATCACGAACTTGGGTGTCACGAGTATGTGGGTCGCGAGCATGAGGATCACGCGCATGCATATGTTGATCACGTGCACGCGGCTGTGGTTCTGCATGAGCGAGGGGTGTACGGCCTTCAGACTGCATCAGGCGGCTTAGTGCCTGCGCAACTTCGTTCATCGCCGCTTCCTGAGACGTGGGATGAGGTTGTCCGTAAGGTTGCTGCGCCGCTGCACCAAATTCATCAGAATAGGGAGAATGGGCCGCATGCCTTGCTGCTGCAGGATTATGTTGCGCCATTCCACTTTCCTCCAACCACTTAACGTGGTCTGCATCCAGCCCTTCACCAAAGGACTTGTCTGAAGCGGATTTTCCAAATTCTGGTTTATTCCAAGACATGCCTGAAGGGCCTCATAAAACTGTCCGGACCACGCCATGTCGTCTTTCCCTGCCCAAATCACATTATAAAAATAAACGTCAACCACTTTACGTGGTCTGTGAGTGGGTCAAGAAACGAATCACTTTGCGGTTTTGCACCGGTCTTAAAACTCGTAGGACTAGTTTTTTACTCGTTAGGGTAAATAGCGGGTTAATAGCTCGAATTCTGCGTGAAGAGCCCTTAAGGAATGTGAATTACGGCGGTTATCATGCAGATACCCTGCTATTTCAGGGAGTACCGAACAAACTCATGAAAATAATTCGTGTCCCGATTTACTCGAATTAAGGGTTATCAAGCCGCACACGCTGGACCTACGTGTTCTTGCCAATGTATAAACTTGATGGAAATTGCGCGGTGCATCATTTAGCATGTACTTAAGTACGGATGTCGTACATTAGAGGCAGTGTCGTGAGAGCAAAGAAGAACAGGTCAAGCAGATGAGCGAAGCCCTACATATCAATGAGATGATTGTTGATGTTGTTGCCAATGAGCTGGGTAAGGGAAAGAAGACACAGTTTACCATTGGCGACCTGGCAAAAGAATTTGATGTTACCCTCCGCACTCTTCGATTTTACGAGGACAAGGGCCTCCTGAATCCTAAGCGTGACGGGCTTAATCGCATTTACAACCGTCGGGATCGTGCGCGTTTAAAGTTGGTCTTGATGGGAAAACGTGTTGGTTTTTCTCTCACTGAAATCCGCAGTATGCTGGATCTTTATGATCTGCGTGACGGTCAGGTCACCCAGCTTGAGGTGGCGCTGAGCCGCTTTCAGGAGCAGATTAAAGTGCTTGAAGGTCAGCGCGCCAATATTGATGAAGCGATTGAAGACCTGCAGAGAACCGTCACGATTGTTGAAGGTATGCTGCGCGAAAAAAGAGGCTGATTTCCAGTCCGGTCAGGTGGGGCTTTTACCCCACCTTTTTGATTTATAGCCACTTATAGGCACCTGAATTTATTCATGAAGAATACGTTCAATATTTTTCACCTATAAAATACCGGCTTATCTCCCGAACTTTCTTAATTTAATTGTTATCCAAACCATAATCTCGCAAAACGCTTGCCACGCGGATGCGATACTTCTGGAAATATTCATTTTTTCCCAGTTGCTGCGCTTCCTGATGCTTTTCCTGAGTGCGCCAGCGCTTCACAGCTTCTTCGTCCTCAAAAAATGACAGTGACAAAATTTTCTCAGGATTGGTGAGACTCTGAAATCGCTCAACAGAGATAAACCCCGGGATTTTCTCCAGTTCAGGCTTAATTGAGGCAGCCACATCCAGATAACTGGCTTTGTGGTCTGCGAAGGGTTCAACTTCAAAAATAACGGCAATCATGCTGGGAACTTTCACGGCTTGTTTGGCGATTACGGCTTTGCATGCGGCGTGGATGCAAGAGTGAGAAACGTTCTGTCTTCTTTCAGGATGAACTTTTCTCTCATAGCGAACTCATAGTTTTCGCGCCCGAGCGGGTCATTTGCAAGAGTGGCTCTGTATTCTTCATAGTGAGCCAAGCTTTGCACATTGTAGATGCCATAGGCCAATGTGGTGGAACCTTCATGAGGGGCATAGTAGCCAATCAAGTCTGCCCCACAACGCGGGATCGCCTGCCCCCAATTGCGCGCGTATTGTTGGAATTCTGCCTTTTTCGTCGGGTCTATCTGGTAGCGGATGACACAGGTGAGCATCACAAATCTCCGGTTCAGTTCGTCAATGCCACCGGTGTAGCAAGCTGGTCTGCGCTATTGTTTCGATCGTGATCGAACTATCAATTTTGCGTGTGTGCTATAGTCATCGGGCAGAATTCAAGAATGGAGCCCCACATGAAAGAAGGTCCGAATATTGCCGGGATTGCCGCGCTCATTGGAGACCCGGCACGGGCGAACATGTTGCAGGCTCTTATGACCGGCGTGGCGTTGACGGCCAGTGAACTGGCTCAGGAGGCTGGTGTTACGCCTCAGACCTCCAGTTTTCATCTGGGACGGCTGGCGGAGGCCGGATTGATTACCCTGCGCAAACAGGGGCGGCACAAGTATTACAATCTGGCAGATGCTGATGTTGCAGCTTTGCTGGAAGCTATGAGCGGCATTGCCATGCGCTCTGGCATGACGCGTGTGCGGACCGGGCCGAAGGAGCCCGCCCTGCGCAAAGCCCGTATCTGCTACAACCATCTGGCCGGAGAGTATGGGGTCCAGGCCTATGACAGTCTGCTGGCGCGAGAGTTTTTGGTGGAAGATGGTGAGCAGCTTCATCTGACCGGAGATGGCCGATCCTTCCTGAATGAGCTGGGTGTGGCGCTACCGGACAAGGAGACCAAGCGGCGGCCCTTGTGCAAATCCTGTCTGGACTGGAGTGCACGGCGGTCGCATCTGGCAGGAATTGCGGGCACCTCCCTGCTCTCCTTCTTTCTGGAGCAAGGCTGGGCCAAGCGTGTGGACGGGAGCCGCATAATCGAGTTTTCCAAAAACGGCGATTCTCGCTTTCACGCCATATTTTCCCTTTAAAATTGAGGGGCAGACAAAGCTTACCCGTCACTTTCATAGTACCAGAGGCAGGGTCCACTAAGATTTCACAGGGAAGTTATCAGGTGCAAACCCGCAGGATTCCGCGGATACGTACCTACCCCTAAGAAATTACACTTGGGTATAACTTGCCGCAGGCGCGAGGGCGCTCTATATTCCGTCACAAGTTGACGTTTACGCAAACGTTAAAGCCATGCCTCTAGGGTTGGTCGGAAGGAAAAATTGCTATGCCGAGTTATAGTGCTCCCGTCGAAGACACTCTCTTTTTGCTCAAAGATGTTTTGGGTTACGAAAAACATTCCAACTTGCCCGGGTTCTCCGAGGCGACGCCGGATCTGGTTGAAGCCATCTTGAAAGAAGGCGCAAAGTTCTCTGAGGAGATCGTGCAGCCGCTGAACCATTCTGGCGATAAAGCTGGTTGTATCCGCCATGATGATGGCTCTGTGACAACGCCTCCAGGCTTTAAAGAAGCCTACAATGCGTATGTTGAAGCTGGTTGGGGTGGTCTGTCCGTTCCTGAGCAGTATGGTGGTCAGGGCCTTCCGTCCATCTTCTCCGGCATTGTGAATGAGTACATCTGTTCGGCGAATATGGCGTTTGCCATGTATCCGGGCCTGACAGCTGGCGCGATGGCTGCTCTGCATACGCATGCAAGTGACGAGATCAAGGACACTTACCTGCCTAAGATGGCAACGGGTGAGTGGACTGGCACCATGAACCTGACCGAGCCACATTGTGGTACGGATCTGGGCATGCTGCGCACCAAGGCTGTTCCGCAGGCGGATGGCTCCTACAAGATTACCGGCACAAAGATCTTCATCTCTGCAGGTGATAACGATCTTTCCGAGAACATCATTCACCTCGTTCTGGCTCGTATCGAAGGCGCTCCTGCCGGCACCAAGGGTATTTCCCTGTTTGTTGTGCCGAAGAAGTCGCTTGATGCAGATGGCAATCCGGGTGAAATGAACGGCGTTTCCTGTGGTTCCATTGAAGAGAAGATGGGCATCCACGGCAATGCGACCTGTGTCATGAACTATGACGACGCGACTGGCTTCCTCGTTGGTGAGGAAAACAAAGGCTTACGCGCCATGTTCGTGATGATGAACGAAGCGCGTCTTGGCGTTGGTATTCAGGGTCTGTCCCAGTCCGAAGTGGCTTACCAGAACGCAGTTATCTACGCGAAGGATCGCTTGCAGGGTCGTTCCCTGACCGGACCTAAGGCACCAGATAAGCCAGCTGACCCAATCATCGTGCACCCGGATGTGCGCCGCGTTTTGATGACCATCCGCTCCTTTAATGAGGCAGCGCGTGCTCTTTACATGTGGACTGGCCTGCATGGCGATGTCTCTCATCTTTCCGAGGATGAAGCTGAAAGACAGTCTTCTGACGACATCATGGGTCTCCTGACCCCAGTGATCAAAGGCGTTATCACTGATAAAGGCTTTGACAACGCTGTGATGGCTCAGCAGCTTTATGGTGGCCATGGTTACATTCAGGAATGGGGTATGGAGCAGTTCGTTCGCGACGCTCGTATCGCCATGATCTATGAAGGTGCCAACGGCATTCAGGCGCTTGATCTTGTTGGCCGTAAACTGCCAGCAAACGGTGGCCGCGCTATTCAGGCATGGTTCAAAGAAGTTGGCGCGTTCATCAAAGAGCATGAAGGCGACGAAGAGCTGACCGTTTACACCACAGCGCTGAAGCAGTCTTTGAAGGACCTTCAGGCCGCGACCATGTGGTTTATGCAGAACGCGATGAAGAACCCGGACAATGCGGGTGCCGGATCCAACGACTACATGCACCTGTTTGGCCTTGTTGCCCTTGGTTACATGTGGACCAAGATTGCGATTGCAGCAAAAGGTAAAATTGCTGAAGGCGCAAACGGCAAGGAAGACTGGCTGAACACCAAACTGACCCTTGGTACCTTCTTCATGGAGCGTATCATGCCGGAATCTTCTGCTCATCTGGCCCGCATCTCCACTGGTGCGGACACAATGATGAGCCTGGACGCAGAAGCGTTCTAATCACATTACCGTAACTCAAGGGCCCGGGACCTATCCCGGGCTCTTGTCCTGCCCTATTCTCAATCTGATATATTAAGCTGACAGATTTTAGGAGTGCGATATGGCGGAATATGAACTTCAGTGTTTTGCGCAAAGCGGCAATGCCTACAAGGTTGCGCTGATGCTGGAGCTTTCCCAGGCATCATGGACCCCGACTTGGGTTGATTTTTTCAATGGTGCGACCCGCGATCCTGAGTTCCGCAGTGAGCAGAACGAGATGGGGGAAATTCCCGTGCTGATCCACGGGGAAACACGGCTGACCCAGTCTGCCGTGATACTGGAATACCTTTCCCAGCAGCTTGGCACGTTTGGCTGGGAGAGCGAGGAAGAACGCCGGGAAATCCTGCGCTGGCTTTTCTGGGATAACCACAAGCTGACCAGCTATGTGGCGACCCTGCGCTATATGCGAGCCATGGTGAAGACCGGTGAAACCGATGTGACCCGCTTTTTTGAAGGCCGGACCATCGCCACTTTGAAGGTGCTGGACCAGCGCCTTGCGAACAGTGACTTCCTTGTTGGAAATCGCCCGACAATCGCAGACCTTTCGGTGTGCGGATACCTGTTTTGGCCAGAAGAGATTGGTGTGGACTTCGGCCCTTATTCAAATGTGAATGCATGGCTTGAGCGGATTAAGGCCCTGCCCCATTGGGTAGCCCCTTATGACCTGATGCCCGGCCACCCCTTGCCTACACCAGCCTGACCAATTTTTGCGGAGGACAATATGGCAGACGCCCTTATATTCGATCATGTGCGCACCCCACGCGGGCGCGGCAAGAAAGACGGCTCCTTGCATGAAGTTTCGACAGCGCGCCTTGCAGCGAACGCTCTTGAAGCCATCAGAGACCGTAATGAGCTTGATACGAAGCTTGTAGACGACGTTGTGCTTGGCTGTGTTGACCCAGTGGGTGATGCAGGCTCTGACATTGCACGTGCTGCTGTCTTCGCAGCAGACTATGACCGCTCAGTTCCTGGTATCCAGATCAACCGCTTTTGTGCGTCTGGTCTGGATGCTGTGAACATGGGTGCCTCCCAGATCATGTCCGGTCAGAACCAGCTGGTTATTTCTGGCGGTGTTGAAGCGATGAGCCGTGTAGGTCTTGGAGCTTCTGGTGGTCCTTGGCCTGCAGACCCGCAGGTGGCTATTCCTGCCTACTTCATGCCGCAGGGCGTTTCTGCTGACCTGATCTCCACCAAATATGGTTTCTCCCGTGATGACGTGGATGCTTACTCTGTAGAAAGCCAGCGCCGTGCAAAACAGGCATGGGATGAAGGCCGCTTCAAGAACTCAGTTGTCCCTGTACGCGACATCAATGGCCTGACCATTCTGGACCGTGACGAGCACATGCGTCCTGAAACAAACATGCAGTCTCTTGCTGGCCTGAACCCATCCTTTGAGATGATGGGCAGTATGGGTGGCTTTAACGCTGTTGGTATTCAGGCACATCCTGAGATCGAAAAGATTAACCACATGCACCATGCTGGTAACTCCTCCGGTATCGTGGATGGTGCTGCTGCTGTGCTGATGGGTACTAAAGAAGCTGGCGAGGCTTACGGCCTGAAAGCACGCGCACGCATTAAAGCGTTTGCAAACATTGGTTCTGATCCGGCACTCATGCTGACAGGCCCGGTTGATGTGACCGAGAAGCTTTTGAAAAACGCTGGCATGGAAATTGGTGACATTGACCTGTTTGAGCTGAACGAAGCCTTTGCTGCTGTTGTTCTGCGCTACATGCAGGCGTTTGAGATTGACCACGCCAACATGAACGTAAACGGTGGTGCAATTGCAATGGGTCACCCGCTTGGTGCAACCGGCGCAATGATCCTTGGTACAGTTCTTGATGAGCTGGAGCGCCAGGACAAAAACACTGCTCTTGTTACGCTGTGTATTGGTGCTGGCATGGGCACAGCAACCATCATTGAGCGCGTTTAAGGGGAGAGACGAACATGACTTACACACACTTTACCCTTGAAACCGATGCGGACGGCTTTGCAGTTCTGAAATGGGACTCGCCTGAAAAGCCGATGAACGTGTTTGACGAGTCCGTCATTAACGAGCTCGACAAAATCATCGACGACATCACCGCTGATGACGCCATCAAAGGTGTTGTGGTTGCGTCTGGCAAGAAAGCGTTTTCCGCTGGTGCTGACCTTTCCATGATTGGCAAAGCTCTTGCCGGCTTTAAAAAACGTCAGAGCGTTGATCCGGAAGGCGCTGCGAAAGAACTGTTTGAAGGCACTCGCAAGCTTTCTCTCGTGTTCCGTAAAATGGAAACCTCCGGCAAGCCATATGTGGCTGCGATCAACGGCGTTTCCATGGGCGGTGGCACTGAGCTGGCTCTGGCCTGCCATAAGCGTATCGGCGCTGAGGAAAGCCTGAAGATGGCTCTTCCTGAAGTGAAGGTTGGCCTGTTCCCAGGTGCTGGTGGCACTCAGCGTGTTATGCGCCTGGTTGGTGACCTTCAGGGCGGTCTGCAGTTTCTGCTGATGGGTCAGAACCTTGATGCGAAGAAGGCCATGCGCCTGAAGCTGATTGACGCTGTTGCGCCTGAAGCTGAGCTGGTTTCTGCTGCCAAGAAGATGCTGAGCGAAGGTGTTGACCCAGTTGCGCCTTGGGACAAGAAGGGCTTCAAAATCCCAACCGGTAAGGTTTACTCCCCATCCGGTATGCAGTTCTGGCCTGCTGCGAACGCGATTTACCGTCAGAACACCTACGACAACTACCCGGGCGCACGCTACATGCTGCACTCTGTTGTTGAAGGCCTGATGGTGCCAATGGACACTGGCCTGACCATTGAGAGCCGCTACTTTGCCCATGTTCTGCAGAGCAAGGAAGCTGCCGCTATGGTTCGCTCCTTGTTTGGTTCCATGCAGGAGCTGAACAAAGGGGCTCGCCGCCCTGCTGGTGTGCCTGAGACAAGCCTGAAGAAGGTTGGTGTTCTTGGTGCTGGCATGATGGGTGCAGGCATTGCTTATGTCACAGCAAAAGCTGGCCTTGAAGTTGTTCTGATCGACCAATCTCAGGAAGCTGCTGACAAAGGCAAAGCTTACTCTGAAGGCCTTTTGGACAAAGCTATCAAGCGCAGCAAGTCTACCCCTGAGAAAAAAGAGAAGCTGCTGAGCCTGATCACTGCGACGACTGACTACAACGCCCTGAGTGATGTGGATCTGGTAATCGAAGCTGTGTTCGAAGACCGTGAAGTGAAACGCGTTGTGACCGAGAAAGCAGAAGCAGCAATGCCAGCTTCCGCAGTTTACGCATCCAACACGTCTACTCTTCCGATCACCTCACTGGCAGAAGCGTCATCGCGTCCAGCTGACTTCATCGGCATTCACTTCTTCTCCCCAGTGGACAAGATGATGCTTGTTGAGATCATTTTGGGTGAGAAGACTGAGGACAAAGCAACAGCTGTTGCTCTGGACTACGTGAAGGCCATCAAGAAGACCCCGATTGTTGTGAATGACAGCCGAGGTTTTTACACCTCCCGCGTGGTCGGCACTTACGTTCGTGAAGGCATCATGATGCTTTCCGATGGTGTTCCGGCAGCGATGATCGAGAACGCTGGCAAAATGGCAGGCATGCCTGTTGGTCCGCTGTCTCTGGGTGATGAAGTTGCTCTGGACCTTGCCTGGAAGATTAAGGAAGCGACCAAGAAAGACCTTGGCGATGCTTATCCTACCAGCGGTTTTGACACCATTTTGGATGCAATGGTTGTTAAGAACGAGCGCTTTGGCCGTAAGAACACTAAGGGCTTTTACGACTACAAAGGTAAAGACAAGGCTCTGTGGCCTGGCATTACTGACATCACAGGTCCATCCAAGTCTGCCGATGAGTTTGACATTGAAGAACTGAAGGACCGTCTTTTAGGCATTCAGGCTCTTGAAACCGCACGCGTGTTTGAAGAGAACTGCCTGACGGACGTTCGTGAAGCAGACGTTGGCTCTATCCTCGGCTTCGGCTTTGCACCGTTCTCCGGTGGTACGCTGTCCTACATCGACGGCATTGGCACCAAAGAGTTTGTAGAGCGCTGTGACAAGCTGGCTGCAAAATGGGGCGACCGCTTCGCACCAAACAAACAGCTGCGCGCAATGGCAGACGCTGGCGAGACCTACTACGGTAAGTTCTCCCCTGCCGAGGCTGTCGCAGAAGCTGCAGAGTAAGACAGATTTGGCTGGGCTTTACTGCACAGCCGTCTGGTTTAAATTTGAAGCGCCGGTGGGAGAAATCTCATCGGCGTTTTTATTGGCTTACATCACGGAGTTCAGCTTGGAAACGTTTTCAGACAGTACCTTAACCGTTCTCTTTTCTGGTTGGAGTGCCAATAATGACCGTAACTGAGGACACATTTGAGAGTTTCGTAGCGCAAAATACGCATACTGCAATTGCGTTCGAACTCAGGTTGCCAAAAGGTAAAGCGACCAGCTTTTTCGGCGGAAAACCTCTGGCTTCGCCTAATTTTAAATGGCCGAATGATGATGGTAAGCTTGGGCAGTTCGCTGACATGTTTCTAGGGCAAGTTAACATTGGTGAGTTGCCTTGGCTTCCAGAAGGTATGGTCAGAAGCGGTATTCTCTACTTTTTCATCAACGTGAACGCCGCCGAAAACGGAGATGCAGATGCGGCTACAGTAGTTTATCATCCTGTAAGTGATAATCTGATCAAGCATGTTCCTCAGCGCAGCCCGCTCCACTCAAACGCAAGTAATTTCATGCACCACTCTCGCAAGCGTCACATCACCGGAGAGTTTGATGAAGGCTACCTGCGTAAAGTTGAATATGATCCTATTGCCTTCAATACGTTTCGGACTCCTGATTACTTTGAGATCGATGAGTTGCCAGACGGGACACATGAACGGCTTGATAGTTTCACAAAGAATTCACGATATGAAGCGTACTCGTTAGCTTTTGGAAAACAGAAAGCAGATCAGTATTTTTTTGGTAAGCCTGAAACTATTCGGCTGTCAGATTTATCGGCGGCTTACAACACCAAGCTTATGAGCTACACGAATGGTGCGGAGGATGTCTTAAATGATCACTTCTGTAAGGCATTTTGTTCTGATTGGCCGCAAAGATGGGGTTTAGTAGATATCTTTTGCCAAGAACTCGTTCACGAACTGCACTACCAGCCATTGTCACAAAAGCGCAAACGCATGAAATCCAGCCTTTTCGTGGAGTTTCATCAAGAAGTACTTTCCTGGCAGCAGCAAGCATTAATTTACCCTCCTCACGAACCCGTTGCTGAATACAAACAGAATGAGTTTCGCAGCTGGCTGATGGGACGCTTTGACGAGTTTGTTAGTCTGGAGGGTGTTAAGAAATCCTCAGCTGGCAAAGCTAAGCAAAATCCGTTGAGCAACTTCCTTAACTCAATCTTGGGCTTGGGCTCGTCGCACCCACCAAGAATGCAGTCATCAGCACAAAGTGACCAAATCAATCTACTGCGCCTCTTCGATGCCACCAATTCAAACTCGCTCAATGACATGATAAAAGCAGTCAGAAAAACGCTAGGCTCTTGCCTAGGAAGCAAGAGTAAAACCTTTAAGAGTCTTCTTGATGCAGAACGAGTTGGCTTTTCAGAACTGCCTTCAAGTTGCCTTTCAGCTTTCGAGCAAGTGATCAGAAGTAGAACACCGCATCAGATGTTTGGCATAGGAGCGGACTATCAAGGCCATGTTGAGACTGCTCTTTCAGAGAAAAAGCTTCTTCTTCTGCAACTTGAAGATAATAACACAATCGGTTTCTCTTATGGAGCCGGGAACATCCAACTCTGGATCTCACCCGAAGATCTGACCGCCGGAAATTGGGCAGGTGTAACCTTCACCGGTGCTTGTTAAGTCGTACTTGGGAGAGAACTGCTGTCTTAGGCGCTAATGCGTCTACAGTGTGGCAACTAAGCTAAACTACTATCAGATGCAAACTCATACACCTTCTCCTCTTCCCTCTCCTCAATCAGCTCAAACCCATGACGGAGGTAGAATGCGTTGGCGCGGCTTTGGGGGAGGACTTCGAGGCGGATGGGTTTGTTTTGGGCGGTGGCTTGTTGTTTCAGGATATTCAGGAGGTCTGCTCCAATACCTCGACCCTGGGCTTTTGGGTGGAAGTAGAGGCGTTCGAGGTAAAGGTGATCCTGTTTGTTCCAGAGGACGTACAAGCCGAGGACTTCGTTTTCTTCAATGATCTTCCAGGTTGAGGCCGGATCGAAGCTGTCTTTGAAATACTGCTGGTAAAGCGCATGATCGAACAGACCGTTGGCTTCCATATTGTCTTTCATAGCTTGCTGACGGATACCTGCAAGCAGGTCGAAATCAGCGGCGTTTGCAGGTTCTAAGCGCCATGAGGGGCGCTCTAAAAGAGCCTGCTGGTCCTTACCGTGTTTGCCAATCTCGTCCTGTTTCATCATATGCCCCATCCGGTGATGACATTACACCTGCCCCTTGCGATGTGCTGAAGGACACTCGCGAAGCCTGTCAAATCCTATACCAGAGGTTGATGATAATAATGTAGCAAAGATCTCGCGATGCCTATCAATACCCAGAGCCTCACTAATGTTCAGTCCACACATCCGTTGCAATCGGCAGCTGGTGCACAAAACGTGCAAAGCGCCAATAAAGCTGTCGAGGTTGGGCAGTCCTGGAAAGGAAGCCTCAACTGGCAATCAGGGGCGACGCCGCTTGAAGACAACTCCCACTTTCGCGATCACCTGACCAATCAAGCTGCTTTGCTACAGCCCACTGCGCACAGCTGCATGAACTGCAAGGAAGCTGTTCTGCTGATGGGGCTTAAGGCTTATGCGGACACACCGGAGAGCAACCGGGTCATTCGCGAGCTGGAAGACAATCTCAACTACGACATTGGCTACAATGAAATTCTGGATGAGGTTGTCGGGTATGACAACAGCGAGCCAGCAACCTCCTTTGAAGCGGGTGATGTGGTGTTCTTTTTTGCGGACACGCATGTGGCACTGGGAGCGGAAGACGGCAAGGTGCTGAGCCTGTGGTTTGGACCGGGCGATAGCAGCAACCTCCAGGAGGCTGGCCCGGAAGAGCTTTTTCAGCTGACAAAAGAAAATCCAGAGACTTACTATCAGGCAGCTAAAGGCTGGTTCAATGTGGAATCCGGCGATTATGAAATTGAACTCCAGTTTCTAGACGTTAAATCTCAGCTACAGGATGCGTTGGAAGAGAACGGAACACTCTCGGACACTCAGCGCTATGAGTTCAGAGATAAAATTGACGGACTGCTCCGACAAGCAGGCGCTGATCCCAACAATGCCTGGGAGTTCATTACCGTCGCCAAGCAGCCTCTGGAAGTCCTTGGGACGTAAAGACCAGTTTCACGCCTCACTTACTTCGAGAGAGCACTTTGGCGCATACTCATAGTAGTTTATGGAGCCTTCTGAATGGGTCACGCGAAAGCCGTAGCCCTGGTAGAAATCGTTAGCGCGGCTGATGCGGAGAGCGTCGAGGCGGATGGGTTTGTTTTGCTCATCCGCTTGATCCTTGATCTGTTGCAGGACCTTTGAGCCTATGCCGAGACCTTGCGCTTCAGGCAGCAGGTAGAACATGTCCAGATACAGATGATCGAGGTGGTTCAGGACCACATAAAAGCCGACTGTCTTGCCGCTCTTCTGGATCTTCCGGGTCTTCTCAGGTGCGTATTCGCTTAGGAATATCTCTCTGGCTTCGTCGTGATGAAACAGCCCATTGGCTTCCGCGCTTTCCTTCATTGCGGTGTAGCGAATGTGCTGGAGTTCTTCGAAGTCTTCCTGAGATGCGGATTGGAGTTGGAAGGCTGGTTCTGGGGTGAACTCGTAGTAGTTGTTAAAGTCCACGTTGTGCGTGAAGTTGAAGCCTTGCGCCAGATAGAACTTGTTGGAGTTGCTGATACGCAGCGCTCCAAGCCGGATTGGCTTGTTCAGCTGCGTAGCTTGTTCTTTGATGTTTGTAACAATCTGCCCACCGATACCCTGCCCTTGGGTTGTTGGGTGCAGGTAGATCATATCAAGATGGATGTAGTCCTGATATTCATGCACCGCTGTAAAGCCGAGCAACTCTTCGTTCTGCACAATCTTTAGCGTTGCCTCGGACTTGAAGTCTTCAAAGAAATGCCTGCGCGCAAGGGCATAGTCTGTGAGATTATTAGCTGCCCATTCGTCTTTCATCGCTTCATGGCGCAGGTCTGCGAGCTGTTCGATATCTTTGGGTTCAGCTCGTTTCAGAATGAAAGTTGGTGCGCCCTGCGGCATGCTTTCCAGCGGGAGTTCGTAGTAGTTGTCGAACTCTGCGCTGTGGGTGTGCTGGAAACCGTGGCGCTGGTAGAAGGCGTTGGCTTTGCTTTGTTTCAATGCACCGAGGCGGATTGGCTTTCTTTTTGAGAACGCATGCGCTTTGATCCGGGAGATCACGGCGGCTCCTATGCCACCTCCCTGGGCGCTTGGGTGGACGTAGAGGTGGTCGAGCCAGATGTAATCCTTGCGGTCCCGCAGTAAATAGAACCCCAAAATCTGTTGTCCTGAGACGAGTTTGAAGGTGTCTTCACAGACAAAGTTGTTCAGGAAACGTTCGCGCGCGCGGTCAGGGTCAAAACGGCCCAGCGCTTCAAGGCTTTCGCGCATGGACTGGACGCGGATGTTTACGAGGAGGTCTGCGTCTTCCGGTTCCGCAGCGTAGACAATAAACGGCACACCAATAACTTTCAGCAATAACCTGAGCGTACAATTTGGATTTGCATCTATGCAATATCCCTCAGGCTTCCTATATAGAAATCAATGTTAAGCAGTATGCACTAAACTTAGGACAGTCAAACTGCTTTGAGCTTTTATTGCAGTGCGTTTCCTTATCCGAAAAGCGGTTTTCAGCATTCGGGGGTACGCTTTGGTGTAGCGGAGATTTTGATGTCAAACGATAAGTTCAACCGTTTTCTTGGAGACTCGCCAGGGCGCGTTCTCATTCGGCTGATTTTTCTATCTTTGATTGTCGGGATTGTTTTGTCTGCGCTGGACTTTTCACCGCTGAGCCTGATTTATTCCGTGCAGGATTTCTTTGTCAGGATCTGGAATATGGGCTTCTCAGCGATTGAACGCTTTGGCTCCTACTTCTTCCTTGGAGCCATCGTCGTCGTGCCACTGTGGTTCATTACTCGCCTTATGAACTGGCGCGGGCGTTAACCGCGCCTGCTCCGGCGGAGAAACCACTACTGCATACAGATGTTGTGTATGTTGGTTGACAGGTTGTCGAAGATCTCCGGATCTTCGCTCGTGTTGCCAATCAAAACGGCAACTTCCAGTGCTGCAAGCACGAAATCGGATTTCACCAGCGCTTCTTCAGAGGACCAGCTGCCACTGTATTCCAACAGGTCCGCCAACCAGACACGGTTGCGGCGCGCGAAAGTCGCGGCAAGTTCCTGAAGCTCATCGGGCAGTTCTTCATCCTTGTCGCCCAGCACTGCTGAGAGGAACAGCTCACCACCGTCTGCCATGCCTGCCTGAAAGGCGGCAATGTAGGTATCCAGCGCTCTGCGAAAGTGAAGAGTTTGCGTGGCAGGGTCACCCAGGATCTGCAGGAAGCGGTCGATATACCTTTGCAGCACGGCATGCTCTACCCCCTTTTTGGAAGAGAACATTTTCGAGATATCCTGCTCGCTTGTTCCAGTACTGCTGGCAAGCTGGTCGACATCCAAGCCCAACAGCCCGCTTTCCCGGATCATGTAATCCGCAGTATCCAGTACAACGCTTCTATTGGTGACTACAACACCCATATGTGTCTCCTAGCCTTCCGAGGCATTTTATTTGCACTTTACGGAGGGGATACTGCGCATTTTTCATAAAATGGCAAGACACATTTACCTATTCAGTTCTTAATGGTGGAATATTACATTTAACTAAAATTTTATATAAATAGGACTTGTTTTTGAATCATAAGTACTTCGCTGCCACTCGGTACAGATTTGAATGCCGGTTAACCAATAGTCGAAGATTATACGAATAACCACCTCCCAGCACACCTGCAAGTGGAAGCCCCTCATTCCTTACCAGTTTAAAGACCAGTTCCTCTCGTTTTCGCAGTCCCTCATCAGAGAGTGCAAGACGCCCTAAACGGTCATCGTGATGAGGGTCGACGCCTGCATTGAAGAACACCAGGTCAGCTTTGAAACTGGTGAGAACCTGTTTGAGCGTGTCCTCCAGGATCTCAAGATATTCATCATCCTCCATGCCATCGGTCAGGGGTACATCCAGTGTGGAAGCTTTCTTGCGGACGGGGTAGTTCTTTTCTGAATGGAGGGAGAGAGTGAAGACGCTGGTGTCATGGGCGAAGATATCAGCAGTCCCGTCTCCCTGATGGACATCCAGATCAACAATGAGCACGCGGCGTACCATGCGCATGGCCTGTACCGCCCTCACTGCAACGGCCACATCGTTGAACACGCAAAATCCTGCTCCTTGTGCAATGCGGGCATGGTGCGACCCACCGGCAGTGTTGCAGGCGACGCCATGCTCCAGCGCCAGCATTGCCGTGAGTAGAGACCCACCTGTTGCGCATTGCGCACGGAAGGAAACGCTTTGGGTCATGGGAAAGCCGATCTCACGCGCGATGGCGTGAGGTACATTGCAGCTGAGAACCTGATCGACATAGTCTTTTGCATGCACCCGCAGCAGGTCTTGTCTGGAGATTGGCTCCGGCTCGTGGAAATCATAGAGAGCACCGTCTGGATCGGTTTGCTTCAACCACTGAGCTACTTCCGCATATTTGCGCATTGGAAACCGGTGGTTCTCCGGAATGTTTGCCGTGTAAGCAGGATGGTGCACGATTGGGAGCTTCACAGGGGCAGTACCTTCTTAGAATTCGCTTTTACTTTCTCGTTTCCTTATCCGAAAACCGGTTCCCACGTTTCGGAGATACATTCTTATCTATAGCAGTTCTGCGCAATATGGTATGGACAAACGCAGAACAAACAAATATGCAAATGATACTTTGATTATCCAATCCATTTTGAGCTGCTTGCTGGTGCTGCACTCGTGCGTTTGAAGGTTTCCCGCGTGTCTACAAGTTTCAAGGTGACGAACCGCTCTTTCCTTGCGCTCGCCGTGCCTATGACACTGGCGTATATCTCCACTCCTTTATTGGGGCTGGTTGATACCGCGGTGATTGGGCAGTTGCATGATGCTGCTCTTTTGGGTGGTCTGGCTGTTGGTACAATCCTTTTTGATGTGATTGGCGCCTTCTTCTACTTCTTGCGAGCCGGAACGACTGGCCTTGCCGCACAGGCTCTTGGTGCCAACAATGGCAATGAACTGCGTGCAGTGCTCGCCCGTGCCCTTTTGCTGGGTATTATTGGTGGCATTGTCGTCATCTTTTTACAGTGGCCGCTTCTGACGTTTGGCTTGCCCATTATTGGCGGGACGGATGCGGTGCAGGAAGCTGCGGCGACATACTTTGCGATCCGTGCGTTTTCAGCACCGTTTGTGCTTGCCAACTATTCCATTCTTGGTTGGTATCTGGGCCTCAGCAAAGCCGGTATCGGACTGCTCATTCAGACCTTCCTGAATGTCATCAATATGGTGCTTTCTGTTGTGTTTGTGCTTGGGTTTGACTGGGGCATTCCCGGTGTCGCTGTGGCAACCTTTATTGCCGAGATGCTGACATTTGGCCTTGGTCTTTTTCTGATCAAGCGCGAACTCCGCGGCGCAAGCCTGCCTTCGTTTTCTCAGATCATCATTTGGGAGAAACTGAAGCCGATGCTGGCGCTGAACCGGGACATCATGATCCGGTCCATGGTGATGCTGTTTGCCTTCGGCTTCTTTACCTCTCGCAGTGCTGCTCAGGGAGAAGTGGTGCTTGCCGCCAATGCTGTGCTTGAGAAATTCATTCTGATCGCAGCATTCTTTCTGGATGGTACGGCATCAGCTGCAGAACAGGTAATTGGGCAAGCAATCGGGGCTAAACAGAGGACTGCCTTCCGCAAAGCCCTGCGGCTCTCCATCGGCTGGGGCTTTGGGCTGTCCTTTGGTGCGGCAGTCGTGTTGTGGGTGGCTGGCGGACCGGTTATTGACCTGCTGACAACGCATACAGAGGTGCGAGAAACAGCACGTACCTATATGATCTGGGCTGTACTGACGCCGATCATTGGCACGCTGGCCTTCCAGATGGATGGCGTATTTATTGGCGCGACATGGTCTCAGGATATGCGGAACTCTGTTGTGGTCTCCACCATCCTGTTTCTTGCCAGCTATTACCTGCTTTATCCGCTCTACGGAAACCACGGCCTGTGGTTCTCATTGCTGGTGTTCTTCGGGGCGCGTGGTTTGACCCTTAGTTATCTGTGTGTGGTTCGCGAACGCCAGTATTTTGGAGCTCTCCAAAAGGCATAATTTCAGGACTTCCTCAGCTGAAAGCAGATTGTCTTGCCCGATATGCATACCCGGGCAAGACGCAAGTCACATGCTAGGTAATGTCGATGGTGACTTTGCCCATGTGCTGTGCCTGATCCATGTAGGCATAGGCCTCGTCGATCTGGGACATGGAGAAAGATTTGTCTATGAGCGGTTTGATCTGGTGCTTGGAGACAAACGCACACAGGTTCTCAAAATAAGCACGGGAGCCGACCAGAACACCCGACAGCGACGAGTTATTCAGGACAAGCTGGCTGATATTCTCAGGGGCGTGTGCCCAACCAGTCAGAACACCCACTTGTGTAATCAGGCCATGTGCGGCAACGGCACGTATGGATCGCTCCAGCGTTTCCTTACCGCCAAGGTCCAGAACCACATCAGCGCCATGTCCATCTGTCAGTTCTCTCAGTTCAACATCCCAATCTGGTGTTGTTTTATAGTTGATGGTGATGTCCGCTCCCATCTCCTTTGCTTTCTCCAGCTTTTCATCTGAGGAGCTGATTAGAACAACGCGGGCTCCAAACGCTTTGGCGAGTTGCAGAGCGAAGATGGCAACACCACCCGTGCCTTGTATCAGAACGGTATCTTCTGATCGCAAAGCCCTGTGTTGCTCAAAAAGGGCATGCCATGCTGTGACGCCAGCACAAGGGAGTGTCGCTGCTTCCTGAAAGCTCATATGGTCGGGGACATGCACGAGGGTATCCTGATGAAACTTCGCTTGCTCTCTTAAAACGCCCGGCTGATCAGCTGAGCTGATTGCGGAAGATAATGCGCTTGGCTGGAATGAGCCTTCGAGCCAGTCCTGAAAGAAGGTTGGCATGACACGGTCTCCAACAGACCATTTTGTGACTTGCTCACCTACAGCAATGACTTCCCCTGCCCCGTCGGACAAAGGCACAAGATCTGCTGGCATTTCACCGTACTGGCCTTTTCGGATCATCTGATCTCGTGCATTCAGGCTTGCGGACTGCAGAGCAATCTTCACTTCGAATGGTCCAAGCGGTTCTGCAGGGAACCTGTGGGAGCTGAATGTATTGCCGTTTAAAACGATGCCCTGATGATGATTTTGCTCGTGATTAGGAACGGTCATTGAATGATCTCTTAATGAAATATATGAGGCAGGCCTTGGCAGCCTTGAAGGTTTTGTTGAGTTGATGCGCCTGATCACACAACGCAGGCAACGTGCTGCTTGATGTGATCAGGCGTGGCACTTGCTTTTAGCTGGCGAGTTTGCTTGCAATTGTTGCGATGTGGCGCCCCTGGTCTCGGGCCAGTTTCAACTCATCCTCACTTGGCTGGCGAGAGCCATCCGGGCCAGCAATGGTGCTGGCGCCATATGGGGAACCGCCGCGCACTTCTGTAATATTGAAGAGTTCCGGACTTGAGTACGGCAGGCCAACAATCATCATGCCGTGGTGCGCCAGTGTCGACCAGAAGCTGGTGATGGTTGTCTCGTTACCACCGCCTGTTCCAGTGGATGTGAACACCGAGCCGACTTTACCAATCAGCTTGCCACCAGCCCATAACCCTCCGGTTTGATCCAGAAAGTTACGCATTTGCGATGCCATATTGCCAAAGCGCGTTGGGGTACCAAAGATGATGGCGTCATAATCTGCCAGCTCACCTGGTTGCGCGATCGGCGCCTTTTGATCAAGCTTGAAGTGACCGTTTACAGCAACTTCTTCCGGCACAAGTTCCGGCACGCGCTTTACAACCACAGTTGTTCCAGCGACATCTTCCGCCCCCTCACGGATGGCCTCTGCCATGGTTTCGATGTGGCCGTAGCTTGAATAATATAAAACGAGAACTTTGGTCATGGGTCTTCCTTCATGTTGCTCTTACAGTGAAGGTAAAGCACCGACATAAATGAACAATATCACATTAAATAGAATGTCTGTTCATTGTATATTGACAGTTGTAGAGATTTTCGTGCCACTCAGTGGACGGCGGATATCTTTGACTGGTGTTCTCACAGAGAAAAAGGCCAGACTTCCTGCGAAGCCCGGCCTCATTTATCGATAGGTGTGAGCCTCAATTCTCCAGCGATTTATCGGCCCAGATGTCATTGTCGATGCCGACAAGTTCCTGCAAGTTGGCAACCTTGCGGGCAGCAACGAGGCGGGACAGATGGTGGTTGATCTTCTTCACCAGCGTTTGTCCCTCATAAACCATGCCGGAATAAAGCTGGATCTGGTTTGCGCCTGCAAAGATCTTCGCTGCGGCTTTTTCTGGTGTGTCTACCCCACCGACACCAAAGAGCGGCAGATCTGGACCGACTGCGCGTCGGGTTTTCGCCAGTGCAATAGTGGCTCGTTCAAACAGCGGTGCGCCTGACAGTCCGCCTGCTTCTTTGGCCTGCAGCTGATCCTTCAGCGTGGCTGGACGGGCGATGGTGGTGTTGGAGACAATCATGCCATCGACTTTGCTGGCCAGAACGACTTCTGCGATTTCCTTGAGCGCCTCGTCGGTCACGTCTGGGGCGATTTTGAGCATGACGGGCACCTTACGGCCCAGGCGGTCTTCTTGCTCGTTGCGCGCTTCCATAATGGCGGTGAGCAGATGCCCCAGTGCATCCTTCTCCTGCAAGTCCCGCAGGCCGGGTGTGTTAGGAGAGGAAATATTGGCCGTCAGGTAATCCGCCAGTTCTGCAAAGCGCTTTACACCCAGAACATAGTCCGCAACACGATCCTCTGAAAGCTTGTTGGCCCCAACGTTGATACCGAGCACTCCCGGTGTGCGGCCTACTTTGCGGATGCGCTCGTAGACGAGATCGTGGCCGTCATTGTTGAAGCCATAACGATTGATAACGGCGCGATCTGCACTCAGGCGGAAATTCCTAGGCTTTGGATTACCTTCCTGCGGCAGAGGGGTGACCGTTCCCACTTCAACATGGCCAAAGCCAAGTTTCATCAGTGGTGTGATGGCTTCGGCATTTTTGTCGAAGCCTGCTGCCATGCCCACCGGGTTCTTAAAAATCAGATCGCCCCACTTGTATTCGAGAGCCTTGTCCTCGATCTGGCCGAATGTGGGCGCGAGACCTGAGGCCAGCATCTTGATGGTTGCGTTGTGGGAGGTCTCCGGGTCCAGACAATGCAGTGCCCGGATACCGACTTTGTTTATGAGGTTTTCAATCGACATTTACAGCTCCGGAAACTCGTGATTGCCATTTGTATCCAATGGTAAAGGTTTGACCCAGATAGCTTTGGAGGCGGGAAACTTGCCATAGAGATGCGGAAAGAGCGTTCCACCCCGGGAGGCTTCCCACTTCATCTGCTCTTCAGGGAAATCTTCGCTTTCAACGGCAATCAGCAGCAAGTCAGTTTGTCCCGCAAAGTACAGCGCTGCTGTTTCTTTCACGGTCTCGGCGCTGGAAAAGTGGATATAACCATCGGCCAGATCGATCGGTGCACCCGCAAAGAAACCGGCTGCTTCAGCTTCTTGCCAAAGCGCCTTGGGGGCGATCTTGAATATGAGGGACATGGGACTTGCCTTTCAGGAGAGACGTCTACTCAACTGAAGTCATGCTCTTACATCCACAAATCAGTGGCTGGCAACCCCTCTCTTTCGTCTAGAGCTTGCAATAGGATTTTATTCACCACATACAAGATTTCTTTGAGATGCGGGCGCAGTTGGCGTTTTAAGTCATATCTGCGTTCGTTTCAGGTGACGCCGGTGCTGCTGCAGGAGGATATATGCTGGATCACGAACACCTTTGGGCCGCACTTGATAAACTGGCTGCGCAGCATCAACTGACGCCGTCAGGATTGGCGCGCAGAGCTGGGCTTGATCCGACCTCTTTCAATCCTTCCAAGCGGTTCGCTGCAGATGGTCGTCCGCGTTGGCCTTCTACGGAGTCGCTTGCCAAGGTGCTGGAAGTCACCCAGATGTCTTTCTCGGACTTTGCCGCTTTGCTGCAAGATAAAGCAGAGATCTCAAGTACACATTTCAGGTCTTTTCCAGCTTTTCTGTGCACGAGCGATGAGTTGAGAGAGGTTGATCCGCAACAGCTTTCCGATTTTCAGTTGGATAAATTCTGCGATAGCTTCATTTTTCCCAGTTCTCAGAGTGAGAAATTCTTCGCGCTTGAAGTTTCGAGTAATAGTTTTGAACCATACTACAGGGAAGGACAAATTCTCATCGTCTCTCCCGAGGCTTCTTTGCGGCGGCATGATCATGTTTTGATAGCAACCAAATCCGGAGATCTTCATTGCGGTGCTTTGCAACGGCAAACAAACGAGCGCATTGAATTTCGACGGGACACTCCTGACGATAAACCAAGGGTGGTTCAGGTTGCAGATCTGGTTTGGACAGCAAGAGTTTCATGGGTGAGCCAATAAGCAAACAGGGCGCTTATGCGGATTACCAAGACCACAAGTATTCTTTTTGGAGCTTTGCTTCTTGGCGCCGGGTTTTATGCGCTGACAGAATACAATGCAGCGACAGCCCTACGTGGGAATGCGCGCACATTGTACCGCCCTTCCTCGTTTCCTGTTGAGCATAAGCCGACAGCAGAAGAGAAGCAGCGGGAACTGGCAGCGCTTGAAGCTGCCCGAGTTGCAGCTGAGGCAAAAATTCCCAAGACGCCGCCCAAGCATCCTCAAACACTTCGCAATGTTGGCGGCAGTCGCACGCCCCCTCCTCCTGTAACGACGCAGCTCCAACGCGTTGCACATGTTAAAGTACCTCGCAAATCCAAGCAGCCTCCTCCGAAGGAACTCGTGCTGTATCGCCCTGTTGCCGTTGACGGTGCAACTCTAAGTGATAAAAAGAAGAGAATATCCCTTCATCACATTCAGCCTGTACCGCTCAGCACAACATGCCCCAGTGAAGATGGTGAAAGATGGCCGTGCGGTATCAGAGCACGGACGGCTTTGCGTGCTTTTATCCGCCAGAAGCGTGTCACCTGCTCAGATATGAAATCAGTGCAAACAGATGAATATGCTGCTTCCTGCAGTGTGGGCAAACATGATCTTGCCACTTGGCTGATTGAAAATGGCTGGGCCAAGGCTGAACGGGATGCGCCAGATTCACTGAAAGAGATCGCGGCACGGGTTCGGCGGTCTGAGCAAGGCATCTGGCGTTCCAAGCTGGTTCAGCTGAGCGAGGATGAAACCGCAACACTGGTAAACTCCTGGGAGGAGCTGGATGATGACAGCACCTCAACCACACCACTGGTGATGGAAGGAGAGCCTGCAATAATCTGGCGTCCACGCAACAGCGCGACTGCGGAGACGTCTGCCACCGAATAATTCATTTTTTACAGGGCCTTGGAGAATAAAAACATAATGTCAGGGTTTTGGAATACACTTAAACGAGAGGCCTGCTTTCTTGCAGGTGCAGCAACCACAGCCTTCTTCTTTCTGGCTGGGGCGGATCTCTTATTGCCCACCTCCGGTCTCTTTGTGCAGATGTTTTGTTTCATCTGGCTTTTCGGTGTCATGCTGTGGTGCGCCTTTGGCGTGGTGCGCCATGCAGACTGTCTGGCCGTCATTCTTGGTGAGCCCTATGGAACGTTGATCCTGACGCTCTCGGTGATTGGCATTGAGGTCTCCCTGATCGTTTCCATTATGCTGACAGGTGGGACGAATGAGCCTCTGGCCCGGGATACGATGCTGGCGGTGCTCAATATCGTGCTGAATGGCATGGTGGGTATCAGTCTGCTTCTGGGAGGGCTCAAGTACGGGGAACAGCCTTTCAACACACAGGGCGCCCGCTCTTTCCTTTCAGTCCTTATTCCGCTCGCTACTTTTTCTCTGATCCTTCCCCGCTATACGACCTCAACAGCTGACCCTTCCCTTTCGACGGGACAGCAGATCTCATTTGCGGTGATGATCAGCCTGCTCTATGCGATCTTCCTTGCCACTCAGAGCATCCGGCATAAGTCTTTCTTCATTCAGCCTAAACCACACTCTGGTGTGGCTCTGTCCTTCCTAATGGCGAAGGATGAAGCTGAAGACGATAAGCATGCTCACGATGATGATGATCATCATGACCTGGAGATCTATTCAACCAGCTATCACGCGATCTTCCTGATCCTGACCATGCTGCCGATTGTTCTGCTTTCCAAAAAGTTCGCGGTGCTGGTGGACTTTGGCATTGCCAGCTTTCATATGCCTGCTGCGTTTGGTGGTGTTCTCGTTGCGCTTCTGGTTCTTACTCCTGAAGGCTTGGGCAGCTTCCGTGCGGCGCTCTCAAACAGGTTACAACGCTCCGTGAACATCTGTCTTGGATCAGCTCTGGCGACCATCGGTTTGACAGTCCCGGCTGTTCTGATCGCAGCCGGGATCTTTGACATTCACATTGTGCTGGGTGTGAAGGATACGGACATGATCCTGCTCCTCCTGACACTCATTTTGAGTATGATCACGTTTACCGGCAGCCGAACGAACGCCCTACAGGGCGCTGTCCATCTGGTGTTGTTTATCTTCTACTTCATTCTGATCTTCCAGCCCTAGCAGATCACGCTCGACCAACTCGTTGATCACATGATTCACCCAGTGCTGATTACCAATCGGCGCTGCGTGGATTCCGTCCTCGCAAAAGCCTTCTGATGTTATTCCCGGTGTTACGGAGATAGCAATGGCACCGCGCTCATGGCACAGCTGTGTACCGACACGATTGATCATCTGCCGGCGAGGCTCCAGTACAGCGCCTAGTCCCCACGAGAGCGCGGGCACGTTCATTGGTGACATGAGGTTGGACCAGTAAATCCGGGCATGAGGGTACTTGCTACGCAATGCATAAATCAGCTCGCCGAACCCTTTCTTCCAGGCTTTGCCAGAACGGAAGTTCTTCAGGTCATTGAAACCGATACTGATGTAAATGTGTGTGTAATCGGCGTGCGGCAGATTGGGGACGACCACATCACGGATTTGGCTGGAAGTTGCAGAGTTGTTGCCAGCAGCCCGCCATTTAACAGGCCGTCCGGATACCTCTGCCATTTTGTGAGCCATCTTGCAGGTCAAGCCATTTATCGTGTGGTCCAGCCCCACTCCGGCAACGGAGGAATCACCAACAACAAGCAGGTTGATCAACTGGCCCTGACCGGGAACCGCACCAAATTGCGGTCCTGGTGCTGGTGACAGCCTTAGGGAATTAGCACGGGCACGTAAGCCTTCGAAAATGTAGACGGGTAAAAGCGCCCAAGTTAGCCAGCTAGGAAAAGACATTAAAAAAGCCCCCTCGTTTGAGGGGGCTAATTCATCACGCTGCAAGCTCTCCTGCAAGTGCTTTTGCAATCAAACTACGAGTTTCCGGAATACCGTAGAGGGCGATAAAGGAACCAAAGCGTGGACCTTTCTCCTGCCCCAGAAGTACTTGATAAATCGCAGAGAAAAAGGTCTGCGCGACACCAGGGCGTCCATCTGGACCCGGCTTTGCGGTGTTCTGGTAACGCTCAATATTACGACCAATGTCGTAAATTGCGTTTTGGATATCGCCGCCGTCAGTCTCTGCTGGCAGGCCAGCAAGCACTTCATCCAGCTTGGTGAGCATTTCTGTCTCAACTTCATCTGCTGCTTTGAACTGCTTCGTTGGTTTCACGAAGTCGTCGTAGTAGCGGATGGCGTAGCCAACCAACTCATCCAACATCTTATGTGTTGCAGCAGAAGAGCCCGGTGCGTAGCGGGAGATGAACGCCCACAGCACGTCCTTGTTCTCTGCGTTAGATGCAGACACCAGGTTGAGCAGCATTGCGAAGGAGATCGGCATCTCTTCTTTTGGCGGTGTGCCGTAGTGGATATGCCAGACCGGGTTCATCAGCTTCTGCGCTGCATCCATGTTGTCGAACTTGGACAGGAAGGTGCAGTACTCATCAACCGCTTTCGGGATGACGTCAAAATACAGCTTCTTCGCAGTTTTCGGCTTCTGGAAGTTGAACAGGGACAGGCTTTCCTGATTGGCGTACTGGAGCCACTCTTCCATGGTCAGGCCATTGCCTTTGGACTTGGAGATTTTCTG
Organism: Pseudovibrio sp. W74; assembly: GCF_001623085.1. Taxonomy (NCBI): domain Bacteria; kingdom Pseudomonadati; phylum Pseudomonadota; class Alphaproteobacteria; order Hyphomicrobiales; family Stappiaceae; genus Pseudovibrio; species Pseudovibrio sp. W74. The sequence continues at coordinate 66,407 of NZ_LMCJ01000003.1, read as the reverse complement.
GCCTTTGTCGTCCAGGAAGAGCTCGTAGTTGAAGCCTTCCGGAGCAGGACCGCCCAGAGCCTTACAGATCTTGCCAGACAGGTTCACGCTGTCGATCAGATCCTTACCAGCCATTTCATAGTCGATGCCCAGCGCGTACCAACGCAGCGCCCAGTCAGCTTTCCACTGACATTTGACGTTGCCGCCTGTCACCAGAACTTCAATACGCTCTTCAGTCTCAGGGTCAATGTAAGTCACAGTGCCTTTTTCGACATTGCGATCCACCATTGGCACCTGCAGCACAATACCTGTGCGCGGGCAGAGCGGAAGAAATGGAGAGTACGTGGCCTGACGCTCTTCACCCAATGTTGGAAGAATGATCGCCATGATCTTGTCGTAGACTTCCAGCATGCGCAGGAGCGCTTTATCGAACACACCAGACTTGTAGTAGTCGGTGGACGACACAAAGTCATACTCAAAGCCAAACTTATCCAGAAACGCCATAAGTTTTGCGTTGTTGGCCGCTGCAAAGCTTGGGTATTCGTTGGAGAATGGATCTGGCACGCTGGTCAGTGGCTTGCCAAGAAATGAAGCCATCATCTCCTGATTAGGCACGTTGGTTGGCACTTTGCGGAAGCCGTCCATATCATCTGAAAAGCAGATCAGCTTGGTCGGGATCTTGTCTTCTGTCAGCACACGAAAAGCGGTGCGCACCATGGTGGTGCGTGCAACTTCGCCAAAGGTGCCCATGTGCGGCAGACCAGATGGACCATAGCCGGTCTCGAACAAGACCGGCCCGGTCTTGGGTTTCTTCTCCAACCGTTTGACCAGTTTGCGTGCTTCTTCAAACGGCCAGGCTTTAGATACCTGTGCCGCCTCGATAAATTCTGGGCTGAGATCGAGTTGAGGCAAACTGTTCATAGACATGGATTTTGAGATCCGTATTTGGAGATTAAATTGTAACTGAGTTTCGCTTTCTTCAGCAGGATTTAATGCCGGAAAGCTGCGCGAACTTATGTAAAACTAGCGCCCGCGTCAATGACAGTTCTCGGGTTTTCGGCTCTACCCCCTTGTATGAGGCCGGAAGCCCCCTTACCTTTGCAGTCATTAGCCGCCGCCAGACAATTTGGCAGAGCGAAAAACTAAAGCAAACCAAGAGGCAAAGCTTTTCGCTTTGGGGAGATATGGGTACAATAGAAAGATTACTGAGCGTAGAAGAAGCTCTCATTCATGTGATGGTGATGGTTTCCGCCGCAGATAGCGCGATGAGCGACGCAGAGCTGCGCCAGCTTGGCGATATTGTGGGCATTCTCCCTGTCTTCAAAGATTTTGACGACAATAACCTGATCAAGATTACCCAGCAGTGCGCTGAGCGTCTTTCCGGTGAAAACGGCATGAACGCAACATTGGCGCTTGTGGCAGAGTCATTGCCAACCAAATTGCATGACACCGCTTATGCTCTTGGTGTGGAGATTGCTGCGGCAGACTTGCGGGTAAGCCCTGAAGAAGTGCGTATGTTGCAGTTGCTGCGTGACCACCTGAAGCTGGACAAGCTGACGATCGCAGCGATTGAGCGCGGCGCTCAAGCCCGCTTCCGCACACAATAACTCAGTTCAATCTGATTAGCGGGCAGCACGACTGCCCGCATTCCTGCTCTTTGCGCTGCAAAATATTGTTTGCAGCTGTTAATGCACGGTCTTGACCATATCCGGCAGATCCAGCGAGAAAGCTGGAATTTTCACCGCAAAGGACTCCCCCTTTTCAGTTTGCATACGGTAATTGCCCGTCATGATGCCTGAAGGGGTATTGAGTGGACAGCCTGAGGTGTACTGAAACGACCCACCGGGTTCGATGACTGGCTCTTCACCAACCACACCTGCCCCGTTGACTTCCTGCGTGTTGCCGTTGGCATCGATGATATGCCAGTGGCGAGACCGCAGTTGGATAGTATCAGAACTCAGGTTCTCAATTGAGACCGTATAGGCCCAGAAGAACTGCTCATCTTCGGGAGTGGACTCCTCAGCAAGATAATACGGTTCGACAGTGATCTGTATATTTCGGGTAACGGCACGATACATAGCACAACCCATTTCTAAGGAAAATTCCACTGCAAATACAACAGCAGTACGCATCCTATTTTTAATAAGTCTAGCCTTTCCACCCCGATCTTCGCAAGAGCAGCGATCTCACACCGAAGGATCTGGGTGGTTCAAAACCATATGTCGAACCATAAAAACGCGAGAAATGGCCGAAAGTGTGCAGATCGCAGCAAAAGTCCACGCAACCCATGAGAAGTAAGTGGGGAACAAGCAAAATGCAACGAAGACACCAATGGTTTCAAAGCCTTCAGCGAGCCCTCCCAGATAATAGAAGGACTTCTTGCCTCGCAATGAGGTTTGCATGCCCAACTTCTGTGCCAGTGTTGCAAATGCAAGGAATGTGGAACCGTTAATGTAAAAGCTGAAAAGTAGGGCTGCCGCAGCCAAAGCGTTCTGCTCAGGTGCGACAAAGGCAAAGGCCAGTGGGATTGCACCGTAGAAGATGAAGTCGAATGTGATGTCGTAAAACCCGCCGAGATGTGTTGAGCCCGCCGCTCTGGCGATGGCACCATCCAACCCGTCTGCAAAGCGATTGAGCAAGATAAACAGCAGAGCTGTGTTAAATTGCCCAGCGGCCACCGCCGCCCCCGCCGCAAGGCCAAACCCAAGCCCGACCAAGGTCACTGCATTTGCAGTAATCCCCAGATCTGCCAGCGCTTTTCCCATTCTATTGAGAGGTGGGTCTATATAGCCGCGGAGTTTTGCATCAAACATATCGTATCCTATCAGATATGCTTTTCGTCTTAGGGCTTTTTTTCCAAGGTGCCTATAACAGCCCGCTCGCAATCCACACGCGCGGTGATCAAGTTTACTTCATCAGAACTTGATCATGATCTTCAGCGTAAGTAGTTCTGCCGACGGATAATCTCACTCGCGGTTTTTCCGCAATTTTTCCAGCTCAACCATCAGATCAAGTTTCAGGTCTTTTAGTTCACTCAAGACAACCTTTGTCTCTTCATGCACGTTGATACGATCTTGCTCAATATCCTTATCGTGCTCTTGCTGCATTGCTGCAACGATTATACCGATAAACAAGTTCAGGACGGTGAAGGCGGTGCACAATATGAAGGGAATGAAGAACAGCCATGCATTGGGAAAGACCTCCATAACTGGCCGAACGATCCCCATACTCCAGCTTTCCAGTGTCATGATCTGGAACAACGAGTAGGCAGATGCTCCAATTGAGCCGAACCATTCGGGAAACACCAAGCCGTACAAGCGCGTGGCCATTACGGAGAAGACATAAAAGACGAGAGCCATGAGCAGGACGATTGAGCCCATGCCCGGAAGTGCGAGGATCAACCCACCAATGACACTTCGCAGAGACGGGACAACCGAAATAAGCCTTAAAATCCTCAGGATCCTGAGTGATCGCAGAATGGTTGCCGGACCTGTTGCCGGAATGACTGCAATCGTGATGATGAAGAAATCGAAGAGGTTCCATGGCCCCTTAAAGAAACCCGGACCAAACGCGATGATACGCAGTGTCAGTTCAACAACAAAAATTACAAGGATCAACTCATCAAGAAAGCGCAGTATGGGGCCGTACTTGGCAATAAGCATCTGGCTTGTATCCAAGCCAAGGACAACAGCGTTCAACGCGATTATACTTATGATTGTGAATTCCCATTGGCGGCTTTCAATGATGGATCGCAACTTCGCCCGCATTTCGACACTTGACCTCACATTTCGAATTTGGGCCCACCCTAAGTAATTATCTGATGGTTTCAAGTTGAAAGGGGCCAACAAAATATTGACTGGTATAGATGAAGAAATCGCCAAGAACTTCAGGTAGTAAAGTCAAAACAACACTACCAAAATTAACTTATAGTTTTCATAGGCTTGATCATTTCCACAAGAGCTAACAAAAAATTGCATAAATTTTGTAGAAATCGCGGGCATCGCTCAACATCAGAGTCGAAATCTCCTGAATGTATGACCTGAAGAATTAAGAGGCTGAGATTAACACCTGTCAAACGCATCCAGCTTGAAGCCTGCAATTGCAGCTTCCCCCTCTCCTCACGCCGGTTTGGTACATGGATGATGTTGCTTCTGGCACTCTCTGCAACTCATAAAACTCTGTATGCCTATTGGCAGATACAACCTAGGCTTTTTTGAGAAGCGGCAGAGACGCCTTCTGAAGGACTGCGCACCAAGTGCTGGTGTTGGTGCGCTGAGGTGCCTCCATGTTGCACAAAGACCGTCGTCTACGATCTGGGAGTCCGCACTAAGTCAACTCTGCTGTTTTCTTTTGAGGGGCCTTACGATTGCGTCTCAGTTTCGCAACATCTTGCCGCAAAGTCCTGAGCTCTTTCATGATAGCATTTGCTTCCATTCGCACATAATGGTGATGCTCTTCCACATCCCTCTCATGCTCTTCCTCCATTGCAGCAACAATGACGCCGATGAACAAATTCAGGACTGTTAATGCAGTGGTCAGAATGAACGGTATGAAGAACAACCAGGCATTCGGATAGACATCCATAACCGGGCGGACGATTGCGTCACTCCACCCCTCCAGTGTCATAATCTGGAACAGAGAATAAGCTGAAGCTCCGATCGTTCCAAACCATTCAGGGAAGGTCTCGCCGTAGAGCTGCGTCGCCATGACAGAGAACACATAGTAGACCAGAGAGAGAAGCAACATGATTGAGCCCATCCCTGGCAATGCCAGGACCAGCCCTCCGATCACGCGCCTTAGCGATGGGACGACCGAGATGAGCCGCAGGACTCGAAGGATTCTCAGTGACCGTAGTATCGCTGCCGGGCCAGTGGCCGGAATAAGCGCAATGCTTACGATAAAGAAGTCGAAGAGATTCCAGGCCCCTCGGAAAAAGCGGAAGCCATATGCAAACACGCGAAGAGAAATCTCAATCACGTATATGCCTACTACGATATCGTCCAATGTGCGGAGTATTGGGCCGTAATGTTGTTGAACAGTCTGGCTGGTTTCAACCCCTAAAGTTATCGCATTCAGGGCGATGATAGATATGATTGTGTATTCCCAAGCCTTACTTTCAATGATCGCACGAAGTTTTTTTCGCATCGTCCACATGTCCAGACATTACGTTAGGGAATGACGATTTAAACTCTGAAACCAGTTGTTTTTATGTTTCTTCAATAACGAACTCAGAAAAACATCAGGAAAGAGAACAGTTCATTATGCTTGGGTCTAAAAATATACTTCACTCTTAGACAACTCTGAAGTTCGACTAAGCATTTTTGTTTCTGTCGTACTACTTGGAGAACCAATATGAAAGGCTGATTGGCGGAAGATAACTGCAATGATGGTGACCTGAGAGCGAGTATCAAATGATAAAAACGACCAAGGATGACATAACCCGGTTTGTAATTGCGCAGGACCCGGTTTTCTCAGAGGTGGTGCAGGAGCTCTCACAAGGCCGGAAGACCTCACATTGGATCTGGTTTATCTTTCCTCAATTACGTGAACTGGGCCGTTCCTCAACCGCGCATTTCTTTGGCATTGCCGATCTTGGAGAAGCTCAGCGATATCTTGCCTATCCTCTACTGGCCGCGCGATTACGTGGCTGCTGCGGGTTACTTCTCAAGCATACCGATCTCAGTTCCAAGCAAATTCTTGGCGAAATAGACAGCTTGAAGGTGCGCAGCTGTGCAACCCTTTTTGCATATGTTGCTGATGATCCAATAGTGTTTCATCAGTTACTCGATCAATTCTATAACGGGCAGCCGTGCAATCTCACGATAGACGCTCTCGGGTTGCCTTGGAACGCTTAGTTTCTCTTCGCTCCTATCACTATTGGGCGCTCTTTCTTTCCCCCCCGATGACGCACCATGCCATGCTCTGTTTTTCGCCAGTAATGCGGTTTTATGGCAAATTCAATGAGCGCTTTGTAAGAGGCAAAGCAGCCAAGAACCCAATAGAATGGAATGCTTGCAATCTCCCAGGACCGTGCCCGAAAGCCACGCTTTGCACTACCTTGCAGGACCGTGACAACAGTGCCACCGAGACCAAAGAGAAAACAAAACATGGCATAGATGCTGAAGGCATCAAATGCCTGCAGTCCGGTGTTGTAAAAGTTCAAAGTAAGCTTTCCAAACATGAGCGCAGTCAAGGGAGCTGCCCAAAGGCACAGCATGCCGCCAAAGAACGTTAGGAGCAGTAAAGCAAAGTTTGTCACGCCGAGTTGCTTGTAGGTCAACATTGGATGGCGCAGATGCACAGCGAGCGTTTGTATCCAACCTTTATGCCAGCGTGTGCGTTGATGGAGCCATGCTGTGAGCGTAAGCGGTGCTTCCTCAAAGGTGGAACTATTTAGCGTGCGGGTCTTAAATCCCTGCCGCGCAAACCTGACCGCCAGATCAGCATCCTCAGTCACATTAAATGGATCCCAGCCGCCAACCTTCCGCAATGCACTGACACGGAAGTGGTTGGAAGTCCCTCCCAGAGGCAGCAAAAGGTTTTTGCGGGACAAGAATGGCAGGAAGACATCGAAAAGTGCAGCGTATTCAAAGGCAAACTGGCGGACCAGCCAACTTTCTTCCGCATGATCAATGGACAATGCTGCTTGTAAGCAAGCGACATCATGGCCCTCAAGAGCAAACTGGCAGATGGCTTTTTTTAGTTGCTGTGGCTCTGGCCTGTCCTCGGCGTCAAATACCGTCACAAATTCACCTTTTGTCGCGGCAAGGCCGACGGAAAGCGCGCGAGGTTTGGTTTGAGGTTTTCCGGGTGGCAAGATGATCATCCGCATTGATTTTTTTAGCAGTTTACGGAGATTTTTCTGTGTCAGCTCATCGTCTTGCTCAACCAGAAAGATCACGTCGAGCGCGTCTTTCGGGTAATCCAACGCATCCAATCCATCGACCAGTTGGCGACAGATTGCAGACTCCTTGTAAAGAGGGACAAGGACGGTGTAGTGCGGCCATTTATCCAGCTTTGGGACCGTAAACTCTTGCCGGTCAGAATAAGTGAAAAATGACGCAAGGCGAAGCAACCCTGTGACACCGAGTGACAAAGTCAGCAGGATAAAGAGGCCCCATAAAAATGCATCAAACGCGAAGCCAGCTGCACCGAGGAAGATGATTGGTGAGACTGTCAGCAGCTTTCGTTGCGAAGGCAAAAAGCGATACACTGCCGACATTGAAACATCGTCTTGTGCCAAGGCGTTGGAGCTTGCGGTCGTTACCGTCAACGCCTTTTGGTACTGCGGTGTCACAATCACAATCTTGCTCGTGGCTTCATCGAAATATCCCAGAGCCCGCTCAAAAGCCTCGAGTTGATGACCAAGTGGGGCCGCTGCGAAGACGACCTTTTGATTAAGATCCAGTGCCGGAACGAACAAAATTCCTTCAGTTTCAAATGGCTTTAGCTTCTCATCGATTGGAGCGATTGCTGACAGGCTGCCATCAGATGCATAGCGAATGTTCATTTTGCCGGAAATTCCCCAGTAGAACACTGAGGCATCCAGAAATCCTTGTTCAATCAGGTAATTGCTGATGCACTTGTCTTCCACCGAGATCCTCAACTTTGCGAAGTCAATCAAGGCATCGGAGCAATTGCATTGCAGCAGCACTTCCCGCTCCAGCGCGTTCTTCAGGCGTACAAATTCAGGAACATATCGTTCTTTGAGTGAAGGCCTGGAGACACTTTTGATAAGAGGCCCAGCCCTTTCATCAGGAGAAGGATCATTAGCAGACTGCTCCAGGGGGCTAATCGCTGTCATACGGTTTCGCAGAGCTTGTCCCGCTTCAACAGAACGTGCGCTTTCAATGCGACCAATCGATAGAGCTAAAGAGCGTAAAGTGTTCGCCTGACGCACAGAAAATGGCAGCCCGTTAGCTGCTGATATCTCGCGATATTCTTGCCCTCCCTTTGATACCGTGGCCCTTGTTAATCTAGGAGGCTCATCTTCGGTTACAGGTCTTCCCCTTACGCAGACATTCACTTAGTATCTCCTTGAGAATTTCCCGTTAGGCTTACGCTCTGTTGCAAATTGGATTGGATAACTTTTGCGTTTCCCCGTATTCTTCATATTGCTGATTTTATGTAGTGCCCAGCCGCTCATTTTCGCGGCGTCAAATGCTATGGCACAGAATGCAAATGGCTCGGATAGCTGGGAGGTTTCCCAGAGCTCTCCATTGTTGGGAGGGGGAAACAGTGGCTCGGAAATTGGAGTAAAGTCCCGATCTGATCCGTCATCGGTCGTTATCCCTTTGTTTTCTGGCGGGCAGTCTGGTCTAGCGACAACCGGCAAGGCGCCGGAGCGGATCCGTTTCATTGCTGCAGACAACTTTCCACCCTTCATTTTTCGAGATAGTGAAGAGCGATTGATGGGTTACAACGTGGATCTTGCCCGCGAGATCTGTCAGAGCCTCAAGGCTGCCTGCAGTCTCAAGATCATTCCGTTTAACCACTTGGCCAATACTGTGTTTAATGGAGAAGCAGACGCTGTCATTGCTGGAATGAGCATGACACCGGAAACACTTGAAAAACTGTCGTTTTCTCAGATCTACATGCGATTTCCGGGGCGCTTTGTCGTCGGCAGGAACAGCACACTGGAACCTCTGCCAGAAACACTGGGTGGAAAGCGCATTGCAGTTGTGGAAGGGTCGCGTCATGAAGCATTTTTGGAGCGGTTCTTTACAGATGCAGTTGCAGTTCCGTTTGAAAATGAAGAGCTTGCCCGCAATGCTTTGTCCAGGTCAAATGTGGACGCTCTGTTTGGCGATGGGATGAGGCTGTCATTCTGGTTGGATACGCGCACTGCCGACGGATGCTGCAAGTTTGCAGGTGGGCCGTGGCTGGATCCGAGCTACTTTAGCGGTGGATTAGCGATTGCAACAAAGGCAGGCAATACCAAGATGTTGAATGCGATCAATCTTGGTCTTACCCGCCTTCAATCCAACGGTCGTCTCGGGGAACTCTATCTCAGATATTTCCCGCGTGGTTTCTTCTGATCATCCTTGTTTCGGCGTGCCATCTTTATTGACACGGCTTGAAAGCCAACCTTGCACATGCGCTAAGGCTTTGAACGGCAACAGCAATGTCCAACCTAACTGGCGTGGCTCTTTGCCCTGAAATTCACTCAGACCAAACGTGATATTCTCCTGACCGCCCTTAGGATCATTCACATAAGTGGAGAACAAACGATCCCACCAAGGGAAGTTGAAGCCGTAGTTACTATCGGTTTCGATGGGTCGGGTGGAATGGTGGATGCGGTGCATGTCTGGTGTTACGATCATCCAACGCAAGATGCGGTCTGCTTTGTCAGAGAGCTTGATGTTGGCATGGTTGAACATGGCGGCTGCGTTGAGGACAACTTCAAAAATCACCACAGAGAGAACAGGTGCACCGAGGAGTGCGACGACGATCACTTTCCAAAGCATGGAGACTGCAATTTCCAGCGGATGGAAGCGAAGAGCCGTTGTGACATCAAAGCGTGGATCGGTGTGATGAACCTTATGCAAATGCCATAGGAACGGGACTTTGTGGCTGGCGACATGCATGGCCCAGACCGTAAAATCGAGCGCAAAAAACGCGATTACGCCCGCTATAACTGGGTCAACTGCCAGCCAGTGCGCGAGGCCAAACCCCTCCACCTGTGCCCAGTAAGCCGTTGATACTGCTGCAAAAGGCAAAGCGAACCGTAGCATCAGAGTGTTGATTATCGACAGGAGAAGGTTGGTTGACCATCGTCGTGGCCGCTCCTGGCTCTCTGAACGCCTTGGAATGAAGATTTCCAAGAATGCGAACACTAAGAATGCGCCCGCAAATATTCCCAGGCGAATGACGCCTTCTTCCATGATGAGTTCCGTTCGATTAGCGCGCATCTTCTACGCATTTATATTAGTTAATTTGAATATGGTGCCTATTGAAGACGGGGACAAGTAAATTTCCTGTCACTTTTGTGGTGAAAGAGGCGCTAAAATAGCTTCATGACTGAGATTTTATGGACACGTCCTGAAGGTGAGTGCCATGGCACTCTTGTGTTGGCTCATGGTGCGGGTGCGCCGATGGATGCCAATTTTATGAACCGGTTTGCGGAAGCTGCGGCTGCGAATGGCATTGCTGTTGCGCGGTTTGAATTTGCTTACATGGCGAGGCGTCGGGAGACAGGCAAGAAGGCTCCTCCTCCGCGGGCGGACAAACTCATAGGCGAATTTCAGAGCGCTATGCAGGATATTCTTGAACAAACTCAAGGCCCTGTCCTGATTGGGGGCAAGTCCATGGGTGGGCGCGTTGCAGCTATGCTGGCGGGTGGAGAGAGCCTGCCGAAGCGTATTCCCGGTGTTGTGTGCCTTGGGTATCCGTTCCATACAGAAGCGAAGAAAGAGTTGGCGGACTGGCGGCTTGAGCCGTTGCAGAAATCCACTCGTCCTATCTTGATTACGCAGGGTGATCGGGATCAGATGGGGCATCAGGCTGAGGTGGAAGCTGTTGATTTACCTGAGTTTGTTCGGCTTTTCTGGTTGGAGGATGGAAACCACGACCTTGCCCCGCGCGGTGCTTCTCCCGCGACATGGAAAGGCAATATTGATCAATCTGCCAGAGAGACCGCAGAGTTCTTTAAGTCGCTGATTTCCTGATAGTATTTTGCCCTGCACCTTTTTGTGCGGGGCTTTTTTTATTCGATTTATTGCGGAGTGGTTGAAGTGAGTGATGCTGTTTGGACGGCACGTCAAAGCGGTTGGGTTCCCAAGGCGGATGATGCGCGGACACCTTATGACGTGGATTATGCCCGCATCGTTCATTCTCATGCCTTTCGCCGCCTGCAGGGGAAAACCCAGATCCTCAATCTGGGTGATAGCGACTTTTATCGCACGCGCCTGACACATACGCTGGAAGTGGCGCAGATTGCTTCAGGCATTACCCGGCAGTTCCGGGCGTTCTTCAAGGATCATCCGGCTTTCGACTACATTCCTGAGGAAAGCCTCGTAAAAACAATTAGTTATTGCCATGATATTGGCCACCCGCCATTCGGGCATGGGGGTGAAGTGGCGCTAAATTACTGCATGCGCGAGGCTGGTGGCTATGAAGGCAATGGCCAGACCCTGCGCATTGTTTCAAAGCTGGAGAAGATGTCGGAGAAGCATGGGGCTGATCTAACGCGGCGGGCATTGCTTGGCATGATGAAGTATCCGGTGGCGTTCTCAAAGGTCCATAATCCTGAGTTATCCCCGCGGCTTAACCCCAACACCTCGACTGTGAGCCTGATTGACCGGAAGCGCTCTGCTCCGCCCAAGTGTTTTATGGATGGGGAACAAGAGATCGTCGACTGGGTGCTGGAACCACTCTCTGAGCGGGATCGCTCACTGTTCTGCAGCTTTACACGTAAGGACGGTAAGCACGGGAAATCTCGTTTTAAATCATGGGATTGCTCCATCATGGATCTGGCTGATGACATTGCCTATGGGGTCCATGATTTTGAAGATGCAATTGCTTTGGGGCTGGTTCGGGAAGAGCAGTTCCGGGAGGATATCTCTGCAGACGTTTGCGCGGCATTTTTGGATGATCTGATTGAGAGCAATCCGGAGAAGTATTCTGGCAATGCCTATGAACAGATGATTGCAGGGCTATTCGGCAATGCTAATCGGCGAAAGCAGTTCATCGGAAAGCTCGTTCACTTCTTCATTGTGGCTGTTCAGATCATGGCGCAGGAGGCTTTCAGCGAACCTCTTTTGAAGTACAAGGCTGTTCTGCCGGAGGGGCATGCCCAGGTGCTGGATGCGCTGAAAGGCTTTGTGTTTGAACGGGTTATTCAGGCACCGAATGTTCAACATCTTGAGTTCAAAGGGCAGACTATGGTGGTGGCTGTCTTTGAGACGCTCATGAGCGAGCCCAAGGCGTTCTTACCGGAAGATGTTTATGCTGACTTCGTTGAGACTGAAGACGGTTCACGGATCGTCTGTGATTACGTTGCCAGCATGACCGACATGATGCTCCTAAAAACCTACGACCGATTGTTCAGCCCACGTATGGGCTCGATCTTCGACCGCGTTTAGTTAAGGTTCTCATTCAATATCAATGAGTTAAAGAAAAACGCTGCCAGTGATTTTCTGGCAGCGTTTTTTTGTGCGTTGGTTTGCGTTCTTTACGCTTTTCCTGAGCTGTTGTGTCATTCAGCAGTCATGTTCATTCACACTGCCAGCCACAACTTTTTATCTGAGCGAATTCTTGTCGCTTGATTGAATCCAATCAAGCGGAACGCACCTTAGTCTTCGAACACTTTGTTCGCGTCTAGCTCATAATCCTTGGAGCAGAAGTCGCACTTGATGTGGACGGTTCCTTCCGCTTTCATCTCGGTTTTGTCTACCTCAGAAAAGTTCTGCATCATGGCAGTGATCTTTTCTTCAGAACAGGTGCATTTATCTGCCATCTCCTGCGGGGAGAAGACGGATGCACCACGTTCGTGGAACAAGCGGTACAGAAGACCTTCGACAGTCAAGCTTGGATCGATGAGCTCGTCATCTTTTACGGTCTCGACCAGCGAGCGCGCTTCAACCCAGGCATCGTCTTCGTCAATCTCGTGTGCTTCGTGCCCTTCTGGCGCATCGCCCGGATGGATGTCAGCCTGCTTGAGGCGATCCAGAGACTGAGGCAGGAACTGAACCATGATGCCGCCGGCAGCCCAGGAATGATCAGCGCCACCCTCTTCGGCTTTGGTCAGCACTTCAGCCACGCCAAGGCGGACGAATGTCGGGATCTGCTCTGACTTTTGGAAGTACTCGTGAGCAGCCTCTTCCAAGGTGGTGCCGTTCAGGACCACGATACCCTGATAGCGACTGGTGTGTGCGCCCTGATCAATGGTGAAGGCCAGATGGCCTTTGCCGAGCAGGTGGTCTGGTTTGAAACCATCTTTGGCTGCAACTTCGGCGACCTTGTCTTCGCTGAACTGCGCCATAGCACGCAGCCCGTCAGGCGCGTTGAAATCAACAACGAGCGTGGAGACTGCACCGTCAGTCTGGGCTTGCAAGGTCAGGCGACCTTCGAATTTGAGGGTACTGCCAAGCATGGCTGTCAGGACAATTGCCTCTGACAGCAGCTTGTTGACTGGCGCAGGGTACTTGTGCCGCGTCAGCATAGAGTTCAGCACCGGCCCCATATTGATAACCCGACCGCGAACGTCCAATGCTTCAACAGCAAAAGGAACAACAGCGTCAACGCCAGCGGCGGTCGGTTGAGCAGGTGTATTTGTCATTTTACTTTTTTATCCTTCAGGCAAAGCACCCATGCACCACGCCATAATGCCTTTTTGGGCGTGGAGTCGGTTTTCTGCCTCGTCGAATACCACAGAATGCGGGCCGTCGATTACCTCATTTGTCACTTCTTCCCCACGATGCGCAGGCAGGCAGTGCATAAACAAAGATGAATCGTTGGCTTCGCTCATCAGGCGTTCATTGACCTGATAAGGGGCCAGCAGGTTATGACGCGTTTGTGCTTCGTCATCTCCCATGGACACCCAGCAATCGGTGATAACACAATCACTGTTTTTCACAGCAGCAAACGGGTCGTCTGTCACGGCGAGTTCAGCACCGGATGTATAGGCCTTTTCGATCCATTCAAGAGGTACTGTCAGTTCATTTGGTGCGGCGACGTTAATTTTGAAGTCAAACTTTGCTGCCGCTTCGATCCAAGAGTAAAGAACGTTGTTGCTATCGCCCACCCAGGAAACGGTTCTACCCTTAATGCTTCCGCGGTGTTCTTCGAATGTCATGATGTCGGCCATGATCTGACAAGGATGCGAAACCTTGGTCAGGCCGTTGATGACCGGAACGGTAGCGTACTCTGCCAGTTCTCTCACGGCATCATGGTCCAGCATACGGATCATGATCATGTCCACGAAGCGGGACAGCACGCGGGCGGTATCTGGAATAGACTCGCCGCGACCAAGCTGCATCTCAGCGCCAGTCAACATCAGAGTTTCGCCGCCAAGTTCCCGCATGCCCACATCAAAGGAGATGCGGGTTCTGGTGGATGGCTGCTCAAAGACCATGGCGAGCACTTTGCCTGCCAATGGCCCCTGCCCGCGATGAACGCCATTGCGGGTGGCTTTGATCTGATTGGAGACCTGCATAATCTGGCGAAGGTCATCACCGGAAAAATCGCTGATATCGAGAAAGTGCTGTGGTTTTGTCATAGTGGTCATTTGGCAGTCTCGGCAGTTTTCAGCTCGGTTTCCACATCCGCAGCAGCGGCTTCGATTTTTTGGACGAGCATGTCAATTTCTTCAGCGGTAATGATCATTGGCGGCATAATACGGAGCACGTTGTCTCCGGCACCAACTGGCAGCAGGCCGTTGTTGCGCATGTGTGCCAGAACTTGTGTGTTCGGCACTTTGCATTTCAAGCCAAGCATCAGGCCTTCACCGCGCACCAGCTCAAACACATCACTGTGCTGATCAACAGCGCAGGCCAGCTTCTGCTTCAGCTGCAAGCCTTTTTCCTGCACAGCTTCCAGAAAACCCGGTTCCAGAACCGTTTCCAGAACAGCATTCCCAACAGCCATCGCCAGCGGGTTGCCGCCGAAGGTGGTGCCGTGAACGCCAGGAACCATGCCACTGGCCGCTTCATTGGTTGCGAGGAACGCTCCCATTGGGAAACCGCCGCCGATGCCTTTTGCAATCGCCATCAGATCCGGTGCAACGCCTGCCCACTCATGGGCAAAGAGTTTGCCGGTTCTGCCAACGCCTGTCTGGATCTCATCGTAGATCAGCAACAAGTCATTCTCATCACAGATCTGGCGCAGACCTTTCAGGAAGGCCGGGTCCATGGTGCGGATACCACCTTCACCCTGAACCGGCTCCAGCATGATGGCAGCAGTTTCCGGTCCAACCATCTTTTTAACCGCGTCCAGATCACCAGCGGGCACCTGATCGAACCCTTCTGGCGCGGGGCCAAAGCCTTCGAGGTACTTTTGCTGGCCACCAGCGGCGAGCGCTGCCATGGTTCTGCCGTGGAACGCGTTTTCAAAGGTGATAATGCGGTTCTTTTCCAGATTGCCCTTGGCAAAGTGATAGCGCCGTGCGGCCTTCATGGCCCCTTCGGTTGCTTCCGTCCCGGAGTTGGTGAAGAACACAACATCAGCAAAGGTGTTGTCTGTCAGCAGCTTTGCAAGCTTCTCACCCTCTGGAATTGTATAGAGATTGGTGACGTGCCACAGCTTTTCAGCCTGAGACTTCAGCGCCTCAACGAGCTTTGGGTGTGCATGACCCAAGCCGGAGACGGCAATACCCGAGGCACAATCCATGTATCGTCGACCATCAGCCGCAATCAGCCAGACACCTTCCCCACGCTCGAACGCGAGGTCTGAGCGTGCATAAGTCTGCATTAGCGACGAAGTCGTCATTTCTTACTCCTCATGGATTGAGCTTTCTCGATATGCTCAAAAGTCCTGGTTGCTACAAAAACAAAAAAACGCCGTGTGGCGTTTTAAAACTAAGAGAAGCGACATATAAACCGCGTTCCCTCAGGGCAGTCAATAACACGTATTGCCAGCAATACCTTACTCCCGTTCAGGAATTGGCTGCCAGCCTTGTGTCTCTCCCTCTGGTGCAGCTTAAACAGGCTACTACCGGAAGAAGCATGTATTGTGGCATTTTTAGAGGATAGAGTAGAGATTAAATCCCATGCTCTATGACCAGTTTTTTTCCACGGTTCTTAAGGTTTATTCAATACACCTCTAGCGTGTACTACGGCATATGAGAGAGGAATGCGCTTAGTTCTTGTGTTATGCAATTTGTAGTTTACTAGTGTTTTTTACTAGTTGTTTTTCAGTGGTAAATATATGTATTAAATATCAACGGGGTAACGCTATCAGCTCTTACTTTGTGTTGGAAAGAATGCGGTGGAACTTGGTTTAACAAACAGCTCCTATTCTTTAGATTGATAATCTTCTCCCACCACAAGAAGGCTGTTATAGGTAAGTAGTAGTACGGCAATTCTGGGGAAAACCAGAGTCTTCCCCACCTCAATTCTTTGAGGTTATTGCTCGTATCAACGCCCATATAGTACTGTGTGATAAGAGTTATACACCATCTCGTAGTTACTGAACGCTGCAAGCACACACGCTCAGGTAAGCGGCACTTTCGGATGCGTCCGAACTGAGCGAATGCTGTTTTGCGCGCCACTGAAGGAAGACGGGGCCCTTTAATGAGCTGGACAGCAGAACGTGTAGAGTTACTAACCAAACTTTGGGCAGACGGGTTAAGCGCCAGTCAAATCGCGGGGGAACTTGGCAATGTAACCCGTAATGCGGTGATTGGTAAGGTTCATCGCCTTGGTCTTTCAGGTCGCGCCAAATCGGGAGGTGGTGCAACCAAAACGAGAAAGGCACCTGCCCCAGCGGCAAGGGTCGTCACCTCAACCAAACCAACAGTGGCTGAAGCGATTGCAGCTGTTGCGCCTTCCCCAAGTCCCCGACAAATTCAGCCAACGATAGCCGGTGCCAACGCCCTTAAAGTTGAACCGATTGAAGCTATCCAACCAGAAATTTCTCCAGTCCCAACCTCCGATCTCTTTATTCCGGTTTCAGAGCGCGCCTCCATCCTGACATTGAATGAGCGCACCTGTAAGTGGCCGATTGGTGATCCGAGTTCTGATGACTTCTATTTCTGTGGGCGCCAGTCAGATGCAGGCACACCTTATTGTGCGCATCACCGCAGCATTGCCTATCAGCCCGTCAGCGACCGCCGCAACCGCCGCGCAAGCTAATCTGAGCTGAAAAGCAACGTATTGAGCCGGGTCCAAAGCCCGGCTTTTTGCTGTTTTTGGTGCCGTTCTGATCTGGCGCTTGTCGCTCTGGCCTGAGAACTAGTGTGTTTTAAAAGTTTGGCGGGTGACGGCGCCCCAGTATGGGTCCGTATAGTTTTCTTCCAAAAACTGACCTGAGGTGTAGGTGCTGATAACGGAACGCCAAAAGGCAATGGCCTGATCAGCGCCTTCAATCTGCTTTATCTGCCAGTTACCGGGCATTTGATCAAACAACGCAGCCGCAAAACGCTGTCCCAGTTTATCCCTGCGGAACACTGGCACCACATAAAACTCGCAGACTTCAAAGTCGTGATGATCTTGCCGCCTGATTGCAGCTAACCCGGCGGGGATATCATCATTTAGAGCCAGATAGCCGGTGATGTTGCCTTCAAGGAGCGTGTCTTTGCCAAACAAACCATCCGCGTTTGGATGTTTGTGTGTGAGAGGTGAGAACTCTGCCTCATAGGCCTGACAGAGATTGTCGTAGATATGAGCGGTCGCTCGATCAACCGTCTTGATTATCATTTGTTATCCGCATTGTTTTTGGTCTGCACCTCTGGAAGGGAGATGCAGTTTCACAATGCGCATATAGCAGAGATCAATTACCCAACAGCGAACTGGTCGTTGAAAGCGTATCCGGCGCCGCGAACGGTGCGGATCGGGTCTTTCATGCGGCCTTTGTTGATGGCTTTGCGCAGGCGGCCTACGTGGACGTCCACGGTGCGCTCATCTACGTAGACATCATGGCCCCAGACACCATCCAGCAGCTGTTCACGGGAGTAAACGCGGCCCGGTGCGCTCATGAGGAACTCCAGCAGGCGATATTCCGTGGGGCCGAGGTGGATTTCGCGACCTGTTCTGCGCACGCGGTGGGTTTCGCGGTCGAGCTCGATGTCGCCAGATTTGAGCATTGTGGAGACAACTTCTGGCAATGCACGGCGGAAGATCGCACGAACACGGGCCATAAGTTCCGGAACGGAGAACGGTTTAACGACGTAATCATCGGCCCCGGTTGCCAGACCGCGGATGCGCTCGGATTCTTCGCCGCGCGCTGTGAGCATGATAATCGGCATGCGCTCGGTTTCTGAGCGTGCCCGCAAACGACGGCAGAGCTCGATGCCAGAGAGGCCCGGAAGCATCCAATCCAGCAGCAGCAGGTCCGGCTGGCTTTCCTGCAGCAGGACTTCCGCCTCATCTCCTCTTGCGCACACGTCAACAGTGTAGCCCTCTGCTTCAAGGTTATAGCGCAGCAGCAGGCTTAGCGGTTCTTCGTCTTCTACAATCAGTATCTTAGGCATATTAAAGTGCTCTCTTTGCACCTTCTCTTATAAAGCAATTGCGTGTGTTCTGCTCGTTATAAGTGAACACACTCTACACGGTTGTGCTCTGCGCCAGCTCGTCCGTCTTTGGACGATCTGTTGGAAGGTGGCTTCCGGAGATCATGTAGTAGATGTTTTCTGCAATATTGGTTGCATGATCACCGATGCGCTCAATATTCTTTGCGCAGAACAACAAGTGCGCGCACATGGTGATGGAACGCGGGTCTTCCATCATGTAGGTGAGCAGCTGACGGAACAGGCTTGTATAAAGCGCATCCACTTCGTCATCGCGAACATGTACGCGCTGGACAACCTCAAGATCGCCAGAGGTGTAGGCATCCAGAACGGCTTTGAGCTGTTCAAGTGCCAGATCAGACATGTGCTCAACACCCACAGCGAGCTGCTTGTTGTTGAATTCAGATTCAATGGCCAGCGTCCGCTTGCCAATGTTCTTGGCCATGTCGCCGACGCGCTCCAGATCGTTGGAGATGCGCATGGCGGCGATGATGTCGCGCAGATCGCTTGCCATTGGCTGACGGCGTGCGATCACGGAGATGCACAGCTCTTCCAGCTCGGCCTGCATGTTGTCCAGGCGCTGGTCGGCGGCGATGGTGCGGGTTGCCAGTTCGCGGTCCTGTCTCAGCAGTGCTGTGACGGCGTCGTGAACCAGGGTTTCTGCCAGTCCGCCCATTTCAACGACACGTCCGGCCAGTTCTTTCAGCTCTTCATTGAAGGAAGAGACAATATGATCTTTCATCGGATATCTCCTTAGAGTACCGCTCTTTTATTTTTAACCAAAACGGCCTGTGATGTAATCCTGCGTGCGCTGGTCTTTGGGGTTGGTGAAGATGTCGTTGGTCAGCCCCTCTTCCACCAGATTACCCAGATGGAAGAACGCGGTGCGCTGGGACACACGTGCGGCCTGCTGCATGGAGTGGGTTACGATGACGATGGTGTAGTTCTGGCGCAGTTCGTCCATCAGCTCTTCCACTTTCGCGGTGGCAATCGGGTCGAGCGCAGAACACGGCTCATCCATCAGGATCACTTCCGGAGACACAGCGATTGCGCGCGCGATGCACAAGCGCTGCTGCTGACCACCGGAAAGGCCTGTGCCCGGCTCGTCCAGACGGTCTTTCACTTCTTCAAACAAACCTGCACGCTGCAGAGAACTTGCGACGATATCTTCCAGATCTGACTTGCCTTGTGCCAGACCGTGGATGCGTGGGCCGTAAGCCACGTTCTCAAAGATTGATTTTGGGAACGGGTTGGGCTTCTGGAACACCATGCCAACACGGGCCCGCAGTTCCACCACATCAATGCGCGGGTCGTAGACATCGTCGTTGTCGAGGAGAATGTCGCCTTGCACGCGGCAGATGTCGATGGTGTCGTTCATGCGGTTCAGACAGCGCAGGAAGGTGGACTTGCCGCAACCGGACGGGCCGATCAGCGCGGTCACCTGATTTTTGCGGACATCCAGATCGACACCATGAAGGGCCTGCTTGTCGCCGTAAAACACTTTTACATCGCGGCCACGCATCTTGAGTGTTTCGCCTTCAGCTGAAACGGCTGGAGGGGCGTTCATTGTTGTATCCATTGCACTCTCGGTGTCTGTGGTCATTTCCAATGCCATGATCTTGCCTTTCAAATCACCAGCGGCGCTCAAAACGTTTACGAAGGACGATTGCGATTGCATTCATCGAGATCAGGAAACCGAGCAGCACCATGATCGCGGCAGAGGTTTTCTGCTGGAAGGCAGGTTCCGGAAAGTCTGCCCACATGAAGATCTGCACTGGCAGCACAGTAGAGGGATCAACCGGACTTGCCGGGATGTCTACGATGAAGGCCACCATACCGATCATGAGAAGCGGTGCGGTCTCACCCAGGGCCTGCGCCATGCCGATGATGGTTCCGGTCAGGATGCCCGGCATTGCCAGTGGCAGCACATGATGGAACACAGCCTGCAAGCGGGACGCCCCGACGCCGAGCGCGGCTTCACGGATGCTTGGAGGCACGGCCTGAAGCGCTGCGCGGGAAGCGATGATGATGGTTGGCAGGGTCATGAGAGCCAGCACCATACCACCGACGACCGGCGCCGATCGCGGTAATCCAAAGACGTTGAGGAACACTGCCAGACCAAGCAGGCCAAACACAATGGACGGCACCGCAGCCAGATTGTTGATGTTCACCTCAATCAAGTGGGTCCAGCGGTTTTTGGGTGCGAACTCTTCCAGATAGATCGCAGCAGACACACCAATTGGGAACGAGAGGGACAGTGTGACGAGCATGGTCCAGAAGGAGCCAACGGCTGCACCCCAAATGCCTGCCATCTCCGGCTCACGGCTTGCTCCGGACTTGAAGAAGATAGAGTTCCACTCGTTTACGACAGTGCCTTTGGAGACCAGATACTCGGTGTAGGCGATCTCTTTATCTGAGAATTTGCGGAAAGTTTCTGGCGTTTCTAACTCTTCAATGCCCCACTGGCCAGCAGGCACGGCAGCATCCGTAGACAGCGGAATAAAGGCTGTTCCGGTGACGCTGGTTGGTGTTACCTTTTCTGCTTTAATGGTTCCGCCGTTCACCTCTACAAAGAAACTTGGCATGTTGGCGTTGAGCGTACCGCCCGTGCCAATGTTGGCAAGATGGCCCTGCAGAGTAACCAGTTCAGCTTTTTGCTTTTCCAGTGCGTTTATGATCTTGACCAGAGCGGCTTTATTGCCTTCAACCTCAGAGGTCAGGCGCTGTGCTACGAGAGGATCTTTCTCGTTGGCCAACCGGGTTTCCAAGCCTGCGATCTTGGTTTTCACGCTGATTTCTGATCGGCCACGCGCTTCGATCTTGCCTGTCAGCAGTTCGATTTCACGATCATAATAGGTCTTCAACGCCGCAAGGATCTGCTCAAACTCAGGCTTCTGCGCACTGATGGTCACCTGACCGTCCGTGCCGGAAACTGTTGCTGCGCTTGAGGTGGCGATCTCGGTTTTCTTTGTGATCAGACCTTTGACATAAAGGTCGGCAAAGTCGGAGAGCGGGATCGCAACCGGGCCAGTCCCACCCAGTATGGATGGATCAGCTATTGCTTGCTTTTGCAGCGTGACATTGGCACCGGAGGACACCAGAGAATAAAGCACACGGCGGTTTTTACGGTCGGAAGCGAATGGCAATTCTGCCTTCAGTCCGTCGCGAATGATCTTGTTGTAGCTTGCGCCAGCCGGATTGGCTGGATCGACCTTTTCTGCACTCAGATTGAGCGGCACGCTTACGTAGTTGTAAGTGAAGGCAGGCAAGCCTGAGCCGACAATTGTGAAGAGCAGCAGAACCAGAAATGTTGCGGCCAGTGCAATGGCACCCATGCCATAAGCCTTAAAGCGCGCTTCCATGCTGTAGCGCTTTTTCAGGCGCTTGCGAGCTTCGTCTGTCGTATGGACGCCGGAAGGAATGCCTTTGACACGCCCGCCAATGGCAGTACCGGCAGTGTCCTGAGCGATATCAATCATACTGTTCCCTATATTTCTTCACGACGCGCAGAGCGAAGATGTTCAGAGCAAGTGTGATGCAGAAGAGGAGAAGACCGAGTGCAAATGCTGCGAGTGTTTTCGCGCTGTCGAATTCCTGGTCACCGACCAGCAAGGTGACGATTTGCACGGTCACGGTTGTTACAGCTTCCAGCGGGTTTGCCGTTATGTTTGCGGCAAGCCCTGCAGCCATCACCACGATCATGGTTTCACCAATGGCGCGGGAGATGGCGAGGATGAGAGCGGACACGATGCCCGGAAGAGCGGCTGGCAGAACAACCCGGCGGATTGTTTCCGACTTGGTGGCACCAAGACCGGCAGAGCCATCGCGCAGTGACTGCGGCACCGCGTTGATCACGTCGTCAGAAAGGGAGGAGACGAACGGAATGATCATAATGCCCATGACAAGGCCAGCAGCCAGCGCAGATTCTGAACTGACTGACAGGCCGATGCTTTCGCCCCAGCCACGGATAAAGGGTGCCACAGTCAACGCCGCGAAGAAGCCGTAGACCACGGTTGGAATGCCAGCCAGAATTTCCAGAACCGGCTTTGCAATGGCACGCACTGGCGTGCTTGCATAATCGGAGAGGTAAATTGCTGAGAGCAGACCAACGGGCGCGGCTACGAAAATAGCAATTGCTGTGATCAGCATGGTGCCAACCAGAAGCGGGATTGCACCGAAGATTTCTGTATTGGCTTCGCCGTGCTCGGCCCCTGCTCCTTCAAAGGCGCTTTGCGGGCTCCAGTGAGTGCCGAAGACGAAATCCAGAATTGGGATCTGGCGGAAGAACATCAAGCTTTCGAAGATAAGCGAGAGAACGATGCCGATGGTTGTGAAGATCGCGACAGCGGAACACAGGATCAGCAATCCCATGACGGTGCGCTCTACAAAATGACGGGCTCGCATTGCCGGTGTGATGGTGCGATTGCCGTACCACAGACCACCAGCAACCAGGGCGATGATCAGCGTTGTTTTAAGAATGAATGATGTTTGCGCAAGTGAGCTGAACACTTCAGCCGCCTGCTCTTTGCCGGCATCAGAGAAGGCCACGATGCCGCCGAATGCGATGGCGCGTGCGTCCCGCAAGAATGCCTGAAGTTCTGCTTTCGACAGTCCTGCAACACTCTCGGCCTTTGCACTGATCACCATTGTATCAAGCAAGCGCGGCTCAACGATTGCCCATGCAATCAAAAGGACAAATGCTGGAAGAGCGGCCAGAATGGCCAGGTATCCACCATGGTAGCTTGGACGGGAATGCAGTGCAGAGAGCTGATGACCAGCAACCTGCATAGCCCGGAAACGCCCGTAGACATTAGCGGTTACGAAGACCAGTAGAAGAAGGGCAGCGTAAGTCCAGAACATTTGTTGTGTCGCCTTATCTGGCTTTAGAGCAAGTTGCGTTCATTTGCATTCACGCATTTCGCTCTAACTTCTTTGCCTGAGCGAATTCTTGTCGTTTGATTCTATCCAATCAAACGGAACGCGCTTTAGTTTTTGGAGGATGCAGGAAAGCGGTCAGCTGGACATGCTGACCGCTCTCTTAGCGTTTGCAATTAGAATGCAAGTGGTGTCAGCGCTGCTGCAGATTTGGAAACTGCTGCGCGGTCAGCTGCTGGCATCGGGATCAGACCTTTGTCAGCCAGGTAACCTTCGTCACCCCATGTGTCTTCATTGGTGAACTCACCAAGGTATTCAGCGATACCTGGGATTACGCCAACGTGCTCTTTCTTGATGTAGAAGTACAAGGAGCGGGACACTGGGTAGTCGCCTGCAGCAATTGCATCAAATGTTGGTGCAACGCCTGCAATGTTAGCGCCCTGGATCTTGTCAGCGTTCTGATCAAGGAAGGAGAAACCGAAGATGCCGAGTGCATTCGGGTTCGCATCAAGCTTCTGAACGATCAGGTTGTCGTTCTCACCAGCTTCGATGTACGCACCGTCTTCACGGATTTCGTGACACGCTTTTTTCTTCAGACCGAGGTCAGCAGCACCTGGTACCATTTTACAGCCGCCCTGCATTGCCAGCTCGGCAAATGCATCACGGGTACCGGATGTTGGTGGAGGGCCAAGCACTTCGATCTTCGAGTTAGGAAGGGAAGGATCGATGTCTGCCCAGGTCTGGTATGGGTTTGCAACCAGTTTGCCGTCCACTGGAACTTCTTTCGCAAGCGCGAGGAAGATCTGAGCTAGTGTCAGGTCCAGCTGAGTGCCAGCCTTGGAGTTTGCAAGAACGATGCCGTCGAAACCGACAGTAACTTCTACTGGGGTTACGCCAGCTTCGTTACACTTCACCAGCTCTTTGCCCTTCATGCGGCGGGAAGCATTGGTGATGTCAGGAATGTTTTCGCCAACGCCTTCACAGAAGAGCTTGATGCCGCCACCTGAACCAGTGGATTCAACAACTGGTGTTTTGAAGTTTGTCTTCTGACCAAACTGCTCAGCTACAGCTGTTGCAAATGGGAAAACAGTGGAAGAACCAACGATCTGAATCTGATCACGAGCCTGTGCGGAACCAGCAGCAATGGTACCTGCGAGAGCGAGCGCTGCAACGCTTGCGAATGCCTTGATTTTCACCTGAAGTCTCCTGGGAGTCTTGGTTTAAGAGCGCGTTGCGTTCATAATATTCACACAACGTGCTCTCATCTTTGCTTGAGCGAATTCTTTTCGTTTGATTGAAACCAATCAAACGGAACGCGCTCTAAACTGTTTAACTACGTTCACCTCACAGCGCCCCGGCTGCGAGCTGGCTGTAACCTAGCGTTTGGCTGTGATGGTTATATGAACGTTGCGTATCAGTTTTATGACATTGCAAGCATTTGAATTTATTAGATTATTTTAATCGATATCATTTTCATCATAAATAACAGCACCGGGTATGAACACGCGGAAGCAGGCGCCTTCATCTGGTTTGCTCTCAATTTCCAGGCGAGCCCTGTGCCTTGTCAGAATGTGTTTTACGATGGCCAGACCGAGGCCTGTTCCTTTCATCTGACGGCTCGTGACCACGTCAACCCGATAGAAACGCTCGGTTAACCGCGGCAGGTGCTCAGGATCAATGCCCGGACCGAAGTCGCGGACCTCTGCAATCCAGTGCGGTGTCTCAGTGGAATCAGGGTCGAGGCGGCATGTGACATCGACTCGGCCCCCGCTTGAGCCGTATTTCAGCGCGTTTTCGATGAGATTGCTGAAGACCTGAACGAGTTCGTCCTTCTCACCGCGAATCTCGGCAGGTTCCTCAGGCACATTCACATTCACCTCAACACCCGATTCTTTCGCGACCGGAAGCAAAGTTTCTACAGAATGACGCATGATCAGGCTGAGATCCACGAGGGTTTCCGGCTGAACGTGCACCTTCATCTCAATGCGGGACAGGGACAGCAGGTCGTCAATAAGACGGCGCATGCGCTCTGCCTGATCCAGCATAATGCCGAGAAACTGGTCTTGTGCCTTCGGGTCGCCCTTGGCAGGGCCCTGCAAGGTTTCAATGAAGCCTGTCAGTGATGCCAGCGGGGTGCGCAGCTCGTGGGAGGCGTTGGCGACAAAGTCAGCCCGCATCCGTTCAAGACGACGGGCTTCGGTCAGGTCGCGAATGACAACGAGAATGAGACCCGGGCGTCCGCGAGGGACGGCGAGGTTTCCGCTGGAGACGGACCAGAGCGGCGCGATATGCGCTTCCAGCCAGAGTTCCATCGGGACTTTCTCGGTCCAGTCGATGACTTCTGTAGAGCCGCCATTGGAGACACGGTCCAGCGCCTCCAGCAGCGATGGCGCGCGGATACGGAAGGACAGAGGGTCGCCAACCGCAATGGTGCCGAAGCGGCGCTGTGCCGCGAGGTTCACATATTGGGTGGTGCCACGATAATCGACGACGAAGCATGGGTCTGGCAGGGCGTTGACGGCAGACTTCATGCCGCGGTCGACGATCTCGCTGGCTTCTTTGCGGCTGACACCGCTTGGTGCTTTGACCTTGGTGCGGCTTTTCATGCCGCCACCGATGACCAGAACAAAAATGAGGGCGTATGCGAAGAACGAGGCCCAGACGGGTACGTCGAAGGCTATGGAGAAGAGAGCAAAAATGCCGGCAGATGCCAGAAGGATCCAGCGCACATCAACGGGTTTGCGATAAACCGCACGCCGGTTGAGACCTAATCTCAACGGCTCCTGATTGGCCTGCTTTTCTTCCTTGTCGGTATCCAGGGACATACGTGCCACTCTCTAAACGCCGCTGTGCGTTTACGTTGTTTTTCTTTCAAGACTGGCCGAGAATTTAACAGGGCCAGCATGACATTCTCGCGACGGCGGCACCTCATTTCTTCAGTTTTCCCAACTGGAGATTGTCAAAGACGTAGCGAAACCAAGGATCTTAGAGGGCCTGCGCCCAAGGGCAAACAATGTTTATCCGCTGAGATCGTATCGACGAGTTGCTGCGGTTATATATTTAGCAGGTTTAACAAATCAAGCAGAAGAGAAGCTGAGGAATAATAATTAATCGGCAAACCTTCATTTGCGGCAGTGCAGACGTCATGCAACTATCATGTTTAGCGTTTAGTGCTCAATTGAAGTGCAGTGTCCTCCCCCTCTTACCTTTGGTAATTGTATTTAAATGGCCTGCGTCTTTAAATAGGTCATGCGAGCGGTGTTCGGCTTCTATGATTGGACCGCTTATGTGGGGTGTAACGAAGGGCGAACGATGGAAGAGTTTCTCGAAAAGCTGGAAGCTGCGATTGCACAGGAGGATTGGGCGGTAGCGGAAAAGTACATTCTTCTCATGCTGGAGGAGGATGAGACCAACCCGAGCCTTTGGTACAACCTTGGCCTTGTGCGCCGCCGTGCGGGCAACAATGTGCAGGCCCTTGAGAATTTCGAGAAGACACTGGACCTCAACCCGCAACACAAAGGTGCGATGTTTGAACGGGCTGCGGCTTGTCTGGACATGGAGGATTTTGCCTCAGCGCTCAATGACTTTGCCGAGTTCACCGCCGCCTACCCTGATGATAGCGATGGTTTGCTGAACCTTGCCCGCATTGCACTGCACATGGAGGTTCCGGACCTGGCCCTGCAAGCCTTCCAAAAGCGGGCTGAGCTGGAGAATGATGCTGAGAACATTCTTGGTGCAGCAGAAGCCATGCAAATGCAGGGCAATGATGAAGGCATCAACATGTTGCGGCGATTGTTTGCCAACAATCCGCCTGTGCGTCCTGAATTGCTGAAAATTATGAGCCAAGGATCATTCGGGCGCGTGCCGCTCAACTCGAAAGCTATGCTTCCATAAGACGGTCTATGACTGGCCTCTTAAGCCTCAACGGAGCGCTTGGCACGGACAGATTTGCGGTAGTGGCCCGGTTCTGCCTGTAGTTTGCCTTGTGTGTCCAGATGGGTTTCGAACTCGGCTTCATCCATCGGAGCGCAATCCAGCTCCAACGCCTCTCGCTTGAATGGGAAAGCTTGCGCGATCGGGGTGCCTGCTTTTAACGTGCCTTCGAATTTTGGGTCTTTCCAAAGCGCTGGAAAATGAACGAAGCCGCCTTTGAAGCGGTCACAATCCACCACACCTGCCAGTGTTCTGAACGGCAACTCTTCACGATTAAGCGGATGGGTGAAGAGCAGTGAGATGCCTTCAGGAGCCTCGATGCTCCAGAAGTTGTTGAGCTTGATGATGAAATCACCCGGATTCGTGCCCAGCGGAGCACCGGTTGCCTGTTCTGGCACATGCAGGCCGATGGGTGATCGGGTTTGTTGTGCCTTAGGTGAGACTGGCTTTGGCCAGTGCCATGAGAACTCGCCGCCTTTCATCGTCACATCACAGGGCAGCTTGAAGAGGATGCCTGTTGAAAAGCCGTCGATGATTGGTGGGCAGTGTTTGAGCGTGCGCACCTGTTCGTTGCCCAGCAACTCACTTTCAGCCGTTGAAGGGATGTCTTTCAACCAGTCAGGCAGTGATGCCTTTGCTTCTACCGGCTCAGGAATATGTCCGTGAAGTTCTGGCAGGCAACGAAACTTGAGCTTCATGAAGGCTCCTAAATGCGTCTCTTAATCTGAAATCCGGCGTCATCTTTCGGTAAAACGCCTTAGAGTTTCACGATGGCAGTTTTCAGCTTGTTCAGGCAGTAGGCCCATCCGGCGCTGGAGTTCATGGCACGCAGGTACTCCCGCCAGCCGTCTCCGTAGCGCTCGAAATGACTATGCACCAGTTTGAGCTGCGTTCCACCCTCAACATCTGAAAACTGAATTGTGACGATGCCAGCTTTTTGCGGGTCTTCAATCAGCAGGCGCTTGGGCGAGATCTGCCAGGCAAGGACAATCTTGCAGCCCTCCTCCAGCTCCTGAATGGTGCCCCAATGCAGGCGTCTACCATCTTCCACATCTTCAAAGCACGAACCGCCCACCAGTGGCTCGATGCCGAGTACACCCTCAGGCGCGAACCTGTACTCTGCGGGCCACCAGGCGTCGATTTTCTCCAGAAAGCACGCATAGGCGCTTTGAGTTGATGCAGGCAGAAGCACCTCTGCCTTGCATAGTGAAAATTGCTCCAAGACGCCCGTTTCGCCTGATGTCATCGCATCCCCCAATTACACTCAACCGCGTCCCTTCCTACGGCGAGCCATCACGTAGACTGTAGCAGCAATTATCGTAATTGCTACAAAGAGAACACCGATGACATTGATGACAGGGGATATGCCAAACCGCATGCGCGCCCCAATCTCCGTAACCAGTGTCCAGCTTGGGCCAATGGCAAAGAAGGTGGTGTTGTAGTTCTCAATAGACTGCAGGAACGAGATTGCAGCAGCTGTGAGAATGGTCGGCATGAGGAATGGCAGTGTGATCTTACGGAACACAAAGAACGAGGAGGCTCCCAGATCCAACGCCGCTTCTTCCTGCACAATATCCTGCCGTTGCAGGCGTGCCATGAACATGAGCATGCAATAGGAGGCGATGAAGCTGGACTGCGCAATAGTTGCGGTCAGCAGGCCACCTTCCACCCCGAAGGCATCCCGCCAGAAGATGAGCGTGGTTGCCCCCAGCACGATGCCCGGAGTGAGCATGGGCGACACCAACACGGTGTAGAGGAACGTGGTGGCTTGGGATTGCAGGCGTGTGAGCAACAAAGCCCCAGCCAATCCAAGTGGGATTGAGATGACGATGACGCCCAGCGCGATAATCAGCGAATGCCATAACCCGTCTATGAAACGCTGATCCTCCGGCAGGGCACGAAACCAGTCCAGCGTGAAGCCTTGCCAGTCGATGACAGAGGGGGTGGGCGATGCATTGAAGGCTGCAATCACCATGAAGATCATGGGCAGGAACATGTAGGCGAAGAAGATCACCAGATAGCCATTGAGGATGGTGGCGGCCCAATCAATAGGAGATTTCACCTGTTCTTTCATGGCGCCGCTTTCAAGTGTTGTTGTTGTCATTTCGCGATGTCCCGAATGCCGACGCGGAAGACCCACATGTTGAACAGAATGAAGACGATACAGGCCACCAGCAATGCCAGCGAATAGGCGGCGCCCTGGTTCCAGCTGTCTGCCTCAAAGAAACGGCGATAAATCACCTGAGAGAACCAGTCGGGGTGCAGACCACGGCCCACAGCACTTGGAACGGCGATGGAACCCGCAGAGAGCATGAAGGTCATGATCGCGCCAACGGCAATGCCGGGTTTGGCGTGCGGAAGAACCACCCGCCAATGAATACGCCATGTGGACGCGCCCAGATCCTTTGCCGCTTCGATCTGGTTTTTGTCGAGCGTATCAACCGTGTTGTAGATTGGGAAAACCATGAAGAGCACGTAGGCGTAGACCATTACGGTGAACACGGCGCCATTGGAGGCGACAAAGCGGAAGCCTTCGCCAGCTTCCATGTTGATGATGCCCAGCAGGTCCAGCAAGCCGTTGAGCACGCCTTGCTTTTCCAGGATCATGATCCACGAGAAGATGCGCAGCAGCTCGTTGATTGCGTAGGGGATCAGCAGGCCAAGCATCAGGATTGCGAGCTTGTTGCGGTTCGTGGTCATCGCAACGGCGTAGGCCACTGGATAGCACAGTGCAAACGCCAGAATGGTGACGCAGAGCGCATAGATGATGGTGGCAAGGAAGATTTGGAAATGCACAGAACTCATCATGGTGAAGTTCTTGAGCGAATAAGAGGTATCCAAGCCAACAGCGTCTGTGGTGGATTTCTCGGTTATTTCCAGCGCAGCAATCTGGGTTTCTAGTTCACCCTTTTGCGCTAGTAACGGTGCTTCTTCGGCCTCAATTTCGGCAAGGCTGCGGCTTACCGCGCTTGTGTTGCCTGCTGATGGTGCGCCAAACGGGTTCAGGCCTGATGTATCGTTTGCTTCCGGCACTGACGGCGTTCCGAATGGATTGAGGCCGGTGGTATCATCAGAGGGTGACGGTGTGCCAAACGGATTGAGCGCGGAGGCACTGTCTTGCTGGGGAGCCGTGGACGTGCCAGCGATCAGGTCTTCTTTTTCGGCCTGAAGCTCCACTAATCTGGTGTTGATCTGGAACACGTCTTCATAGGCGCGGTCAATTTCCAGTGCCAGTGTTGCTGCCGCTCCGCCCCTGTCTTCATAGGTGAAGGCGCGGTCGATCATGGACATTTGCGGCAGAATAATCAGCACCACAATCCAGATCGCAGCCAGACCTATAAAAAGTGTGGTCAGGCCTTTGCCGTAACTCTTGATCAGACTATTCACTGGCCAGCTCTCCCGGACGCATCACAACGGCATCTTGCGCAGCAAACCAGAGTTTCTGGTCTGCGCCCAGAGGCTGGTGGGTCTGCTCAACATTGGTCACATGGATTGCAACAGGCTGGTCCCCTGCTCGCATATGGAGGTTCACAAAAGGACCTTCCATGTCGCGGCGCTCCAGAATTGCAGAGAGGCCGTTCTGCTGGCCCTGCTTTTCTTCCAAGGTCATTCGCTCAGGACGCACGAAGAGGATGGCCTCCTCTCCTTCATTCAAACCGTGCGCGTTCTGGCCAAAGAGCTTGCCTTGCGATGTTTCCAGAATTGCGAAGTCACCTTCTTTGCCAATAACTTTGCCTTTGAAGATGTTCTGCTCTCCCACAAAGCTTGCCACAAATGGCGTTTTGGGGTGCGCGTAAATCTCGTCAGAGGTGGCAACCTGTTCCACCACGCCTTTGTTCATGACCGCAACCCGGTCTGACATGGTCAGTGCTTCACCCTGATCGTGTGTGATGTAAATGAAGGTCACGCCCGTTTTACGCTGCAGGTCTTTCAACTCTGCGCGCATGTGCTGGCGAAGTTTGAGATCAAGTGCGGAGAGCGGCTCATCGAGCAGGAGCACAGAGGGCTCAACTGCAAGGGCGCGGGCAATGGCAACGCGCTGGCGCTGTCCGCCTGATAATGCTGTTGGCAGTTTGTCGCCCTGACCATCCAGCGCGACCAGAGACAAAAGCTCCTGCGCCTTTTCTAGCCGGGTCTTCTTTGCGATGCCGCGTGCTTCCAGACCGAAGGCAATGTTGTCTCGTACGCTCATGAGCGGAAACAGCGCAAGGTTCTGAAAGATCAGAGCGGTTGGTCTGGCGTTTGCACGGATGCCGGACATGTCTTTTTTGCCGATCACAACACGGCCCTGTGAGGGAGTAAGAAAGCCGGAGATCATGCGCAAAATGGTTGTTTTGCCACAACCAGACGGGCCGAGGATGGAGAAAAACTCACCAGCGTTGATCTTAAGGTCAGTGGGCTGGACGGCGACGAAATCGCCAAATTTCATGGAGAGGTTTTCAAGAATTACATCATTGCCGTGCATGAAGTGCCTATTGCTTCGCTTCAATCTCTTAAAGATTGGAAATTCAGAGGTTTTCTGCGTGCCTGACATTTTGACCAGTGCACAGTCCGTGCTCGCAAGATGCACAGTCTTGCTGCTGCATTTCTTAGGAGCGGATGTGCAAAGCGCGGCTGATGCCGCGCTTTGCTTTCAACGCCCTTAAGCGTTGGTGATCTTGTCAACGTATTCCTGACGCAACGGAGCGAACCACGGCGTATCTGCCGGGTACCACCACAGGTTCGCCAGCGTGTCGTTGTTGTAGATTTCCAGGAACTGCTTCTTGTAGGTTTCACCTGCATGGTTTGCAGCACCAACAACAGCGGAGTTGTAGCCGGTGTTTGAGCTGAACATGCCTGCCATTTGCGGGTCAAGCATGGCGTTGATAAAGGCGTAGGCTTGTTCTGTGTTGGCCGCACCGCTTGGAATGCCCATGGAATCCATCCAGGTCATGCCGCCTTCTTTTGGCATGCGGTACTTCCATTTTGCATCTTCACGGCTGAGCAACAGACCGGTTGTATCCCATGTCTGACCGATAGACGCGCCAGCCTGTTTGAAGGCGTTTGTTGCTTCGGTCGCGTTGTTCCAGAACGCAGCAATATTTTCTTTGCGCTCAATGATGAACTTGGCCACTTCATCCCAAACGCGGCGGGCGTCTTCCTCGGTCTTGTAAACATCGAGCATACGGTCAGACTTCACTTTGCCGATTGCATCGAGGTAAAGGCCAGTGCCGATCAGAGCGGACTTCTGACGGAAGGCAGCCTTGCCTTTTGCTTCTGGTGCCCAGAGGGAGCCGAAGGAAACTTCGTCGTTTGACAACGGGAACACGGAGCTGTCGAAGGTGATTGCCTCTGTGCCCCAGTCGAATGGCAGCAGCATACGCTTGCCACGGTAGGTGCCGCCCAGCTTCACGCTGTCGCGCAGCATGGAAGGCACAACAGCATCAACCTTGAGCTTGCTCTCATCGAGAGGCGCCAGCAGGTCATCCGGGTAGTAGTTGGCACCGTTGGTGATGGACGGGAAGATCACGTCAAAGCCCTTGCCACCAGCTGCTTTCAGCTTCTGCTCAGCTTCATCGTTGGAACCAAAGGTGGACAGGTTGATCTTGATGCCTGTGTCACCTTCAAACTTCTTGATCATGTTGTCCTGAACGTAATCGCCCCATGCGAACACATTCACCTGACCAGAAGATGCCAGCGCATCAGAGGCCTTCAAAATTGCAGGAGCGGCAATCGCAGCAGCGGAGGCTGCGGCAGTGCCTTTTATAACCGAACGACGAGAGATAGACATTTACGGACCCTCAAGAGACAAAGAATTCTTAATAGCAACCGAGGCGCGATACTTAGATTCGGCGCCCCTCCGGTTCCATCACCTAGGCAGCTAACTGCAACCTATGACAGACCCATGACAATTTACGTATATTAACTTATGGAGCGTAGCTCATTATTAGCGGGCTAGGCAATATTGTATTTATATTTCTATAGGTTGACCTGAAAACTCTAGGTAATTTCAATCTGTTATTTATTTGGCAAACTAAAAAGGGAGCACCTTTTCAGGTACTCCCTTTCAATTGTCGAAGGCTACAGGCTCTATCAGACGCTTGCGTGCGCTCTTTGCCGGCGACGCCGCATAACGACGCCATAGTGCGGAGCAAACAACATGGCAAGCACCTGCTGCAGACCAGCGACAACCGCAATCATACCGGCTGCGGACACGGAGAATTCATAGCCAAGCAGGCCCGGACCGAACGCTGCCAGCAGGTAACCAAACAGGCCAGCGGACAGAGATGCGATGCCGGAGATGAAGAGCTGGACTTTCAGATTATCTGTCAGCATGCGAGCCGTTGCTGCCGGGCAGATAAACATCGCAATCACAAGGATCGACCCTACAGCTGTAAATGCAGCAACAGCCGCGATTGCCACCATGACAATGAGTGAAAGGCCAAGCCATTTAGGCGAGAAACCAAGGCTTGCAGAGAGCAACGGGTCAAAGCTGGAGATCTTCAACTCTTTGAAGAACAGCACGATAAACATAATCACCAGCATGTTAACAACAAACAGCTGCTTGATGCTATCCGGCAAGGTCATGAGCACCTGCCAGTTCCACAGGTCTGAGAGGGAATAGGCATCCAGCCAGATTGCACTTTCCAGATTGCCGTAGAGCGCGTGTTCCACATCCAGATGAACGCCAGCGGTCCCGGTTTGCTCCAGAATCACAACGCCTGCTGCGAACATGGTGGTGAACACCACGCCCATGGCTGCCCCCGGCTCTACATTGCCGATACGCCGGATAAGTTCAATCAAGAGGACTGCGAAGATTGCTGCTCCCCCTGCTCCGAGCATCATGGCCCAGGAGCTGGTTTCATGGGTGAACAGGAAGCCGATCACGATACCAGGCAGAACCACATGGGAGATTGCATCGCCCATGAGCGCCTGCTTGCGCAGAACAAGGAAGTTGCCGAGAAGACCGCAGGCGAGTGCTGCCAGAGACCCGAGCAGGATACTTGGGAGGTCAAATTGCAGGAAAATATCCATCAGACTGCTCCTCCTCTGCTTGTTTCACCACCGTGCACAACATGCGGGCTTAGTTCCTGTTCCAACACCCTGACTGTATCAGCGGGCAGAACTTCTCCGATTGGCTTTAGCGACCAGTCTGCCAGTGCATGGGACTCTTCTGGATGCATTTCGCGGTAGAGGTTCCAGAGCTTCTGATCCCGCTCAATGAGACGCGCCTCAGACTGGCCTTTGACCGTCGGTTGGCCGTCGCCTCCCATGAAACCGCCACGGCGGAGGATGGAGCGGGTGAGAGGTTCCAGCACTGGTTCATCGTGTGCGATGGCAAGCAAACCCTGACGCAAGTGCACGATGCGCTGGAAACGATAGTGCTTGAGCGCTGCTGCCAGAATGCCTCTGACAGGCGAGATCAGCAGGGAAACTACAAAGAAACTGAAGAGCACCAGCACGATCAAACCGCCTGTTGGCATGTTTGGTGCACTGGCTGAGAGAGCAGCTCCGATGTAGCTTCCCGAGGCGCCAATACCTGCTGCAATGGCAACCAACACCGGCACGCGGTCTGTCCAGAAACGGGCAGCCACAGGTGGGATGATTGCCAAAGCAATAATGAGTACGAGGCCGACTGTTTTAAGGCCGATCACCACAATGCCCAGCAAAAGCAGAAGCAGTGTGCGGTCCAGCCAACGCACGTTGTAGCCACAGGCTGCTGCAAAGCTTTCATCAAAGCACAGCAGTGAGAATTCTTTCATGCGCAGCACAACGGCAAGGCCAACGAGAGCTGCTGCCACTGAGATGGTCAGCGCTTCAGACTTGAGCATGCCGGAGGTTGCACCAAGCAGGAAGCCTTCCAGACCCGCCTGCCCTGCAATGGACATGGACTGGATGATCGTCAGCAGTACCATACCCACGGCGAAGAAGGTGGAGAGTACGGTGCCGATGGCGGCATCTTCTGTGAGGCGGGTGTGGGTTTTGATCCAATCTACGGCCAGAACGCCGATACCAGCAGACAAGGCCGCACCAAAGAGGAGCACTGGTAGGGAGCGACCTGAATCGAAGTAAACCTGTGCGATGATGAAGGCGAGCGCGACGCCAGGAAGTGTTGCGTGACTGACGGCGTCCGAGATCAGTGTCCGCTTTCTGAGCAAAACAAAGACACCGATGGCACCACTGGCCGCCCCCAGAAGGGCTGCGCCGATGCAAACCAGCGCTGTGTTGTAGCCTGCGGACAAAGTAAGGGCGGCAAAGAACTGTTCCATGACGTTGCCTTACGCGTTTGAGGCTTCAGAGAGACCATCCAGCTGGGTGCTGGCAAGGCGTCCGCCATACGCTTTTTGCAGATTCTCAGCGGTGAAGGTTGTTTCCACTGGGCCGTCCGCCACGTGTTGTCCATTGAGCAGCAGAATATGAGAGTAGTAATCACGCACGGTTTCAAGATCGTGATGCACCACAAGAACGGTCTTGCCATCTGCTACCAGTTGGCGGAGCACGGCCACGATTGCTTTTTCTGTTGCAGCATCCACACCGGCGAACGGTTCATCCATGAGATAGACTTCAGAATCCTGCGCCAAAGCTCTTGCAAGGAACACACGCTGCTGCTGGCCACCGGAAAGCTGACCGATCTGGCGGTTTGCAAAATCCTGCATGCCAACGGATTTCAAACAGTCCATCGCCTTTTGACGATGCTTGCGGGATGGCCAACGGAACCAGCCGATTTGGCCGTAAAGGCCCATCAGCACCACATCAATGGCCGTTGCCGGAAAATCCCAATCCACGGCTGAGCGCTGCGGAACGTAGGCGATGCGTTTGAGGACCTTTTCAATTGGCGCACCAAAGACTTTGGTGTCACCAGAGAGTTTCGGGATCAGGCCAAGAGCGGCTTTCAGGAATGTGGACTTACCAGCGCCATTGGGGCCGATGATGGCTGTCAGGCATCCCTTTGGAGCTGAGTACGACACGCCCCAAAGCACAGGTTTGTGGTGGTATGCGACCGTCATGCCCTGCACGGTGAACGGCAGGTCCTGCGGGTTCACAGTTTTTGAGCTGTCGGTGTCATGCAACAAGTGCAGACCGGAGGAACTTCTATCATGCATCTTAGTGACCTGCTCCAAGTTTACCCTGCATACCCTGAGCAGGTGCTTCTCCACCCAGAGCGCGTGTAATCGAGGTCATGTTGTGGTCGATCATACCGATATACGTTCCTTCATAGGTATTGGACTGACCCATCGCATCTGAGAAGAGCTCGCCGCCGACCTCGACCTTGTGGCCTTTGGCTGCGGCACCTTCGACCAGCGCACGTATGTTTCGCTCTGATACTGACGATTCAACAAACACTGCTGTGACTTTGCGGTCGACGAGAAGGTCAACCAATGTCTCAATCCGCTGCAAACCAGCTTCTGAGTTGGTGGAGATGCCCTGAATGCCAACCACTTCCAAATTGAAGTCGCGGCCAAGATAGGTGAACGCATCATGCGCGGTTACAAGAACACGGCGCTCCTGCGGTACCGTCTGGAGGATCTTATCGCCATAATTTGCCAGCTCCTGCACCTGCGCCAGATAGGCTGCTGCGTTGTCGCGATAGTCCTGCTCATTTTCAGGGTCCATGGAGACAAAGGCTTCGGTCACACCATTGATCGCGCCTTGCCAAAGGGTCGGGCTCATCCAGACGTGTGGGTCATAGCGACCAGCGTACGCGGTTGAACCTTCCAGCTTGGCAGAGTCGATGGTTTCACCGATGAAAAAGACAGGCTTACGTTTTTGAAGCTTCAGCAGCAGATCTTCCATCTGCGCTTCCAGAAACAAACCGTTTGCGAAAATCGCATCTGCGCGGCCCATCTTCACCACGTCAGAGCGGGTCTGGCGGTAGGAGTGCGGATCGATGCCTGTTCCCATCAGCGCTTCCACAGTGACGTTGTCACCACCAACGGCACGCACAGCGTCAGCAACCATGCCCACTGTGGCAACTGCATTGATCGGAGCCTTTGCAAGTGCCGCTGACAGGCTGGAAAAGCCTGCGAGAACCATCACTGTCACTGCAAACACAGCAGCTTTGAAGTAGCGCATAAAATCCAACTTTCTAAACCGACTAGAGCAAACTTTCCGGCTCTTCATCTTTCGCAGTTCTCCGACCCAGCCACTTTGTTCCTGGCCAATATCTTCGCCCTGAGCTCTTTAAATAAAGATACCATCAGAATTTCTGCGGGCATCCTGTTTCTTCCTGCAGTCTAGTTGCAACTCATTCTTAATTGCAATATAAAAATGAAAGTTTCTGAAAATCGGTATTTTGCCCCTTCTGTGATGAACTGTGGGACGTGAGCAGAAAGTCGACCATCAATCAGGCCTAGTTGCCATTGCCTCTTATTTGCCAAAGGCTTATTTATAAGAGCAATGGGAGAGACCTGACATGAGCAAGATGGACTTCAATCGCGAATTTGATGCACGACACGGTGAGCTTGTTGCAATCACCGATGAGCTGTCGCGCGTGACCTGCAATAACCCGAGTGCCCTAACGTTTGCAGGAACTAACACTTTCCTTGTTGGTAAAAACGAGGTTGTTGTCATCGATCCAGGCCCGATGGATCTGGAGCATCTGGACGCTTTGATGACGGCCATTGATGGCCGACCCGTGAAGGCCATTCTCGTCAGCCATACCCATGTGGATCACTCTCCACTTGCCGGCCCTTTGAAGGAAAAGACGGGTGCTCCTGTGATGGGGTGCGGGCCTCACAAACGAGCTGTTTCATTTGCTGATATGGCAGAAACGCCCATGGATGCGAGCTCTCAGAAGGACTTTGCGCCCGACGAAGAGCTGGAGGATGGTGCCAAAATCTCTGTTGATGGTGTGACAATTGAAGTGGTTGCGACGCCGGGACACACAGAGAATCACCTGTCTTTCGCCCTTCCTGAGCAAGGTGTGATGTTGCCCGGTGATCACGTGATGGCCTGGTCGACAACCATTGTGGCGCCGCCAGACGGGTCTATGAACGCCTATATGAAGTCGCTGGACAAGCTCATGGCGCGCAGTGAAACCCGCTACTTCCCGT
Organism: Pseudovibrio sp. W74; assembly: GCF_001623085.1. NCBI lineage: Bacteria > Pseudomonadati > Pseudomonadota > Alphaproteobacteria > Hyphomicrobiales > Stappiaceae > Pseudovibrio > Pseudovibrio sp. W74. Next base: position 28,424 of record NZ_LMCJ01000003.1, on the reverse strand, counting down.
CTCATGGCGGCGAGGTAAACAACCCGAAGGTCTTTCTCCCCCAGTTGAAGCAGCATCGTCAGATGCGCTCCGATGCTATTCTTGAGCGTTTGCGTGCGGGGGATGATGAGGTCATGACCATGGTGAAAGCCATTTACACAGATGTGGACCCAAAGCTGCATGGGGCAGCGGCGCTCAATGTTCTTGCACAACTGGATGATCTCATCGCTCAAGGGGTTGTCATGTGCGATGCGAAGGTTACACTCTCCGCAAAATTCACGTTGCGTGAGCTGACATAGCTCAGCTTACACACTGTCAGGACACCCCAGAGAAACCGATCTCTCCAACACTTAGAGACGTAATGACCAGTATTTTTGACCAGAAGATCGATCGCAGAAACACTCATTCTCTTAAATGGGATGAGATGGAAAGTCGCTATGGCATCAGTCCTGATGACGGTTTGCCGATGTGGGTTGCAGATATGGATTTCCGCCCCCCGCAAGCCGTGAACGACATGGTTGCCCGCGCTGCGGAGCACGGCATTAACGGCTATTACGGCAATGATGCGCCTTACAAAGAGGCTGTCATTTCCTGGATGAAGCGTCGTCACCAGTTCGATGTCTCTCCAGACTGGATCACAACAGTGCCGGGTGTTGTGGCTGGTTACTCCATGGCTATTCAGGCGTTTTCTGAGGAAGGTGATGGCGTCCTGGTGTTCTCACCAGTTTACCATGCGTTTGGCCGCGCCGTGCGCGACAACAACCGCCGCCTTGTAGAAAGCCAGCTGATTGAGCGTGATGGCGCTTATTACATGGACTTCGACAATCTGGCCGATCAGATTGATGAACGCACCAAGATCCTGTTGCTGTGCAGCCCTCACAACCCGGGTGGTCGTGTTTGGACTGCAGAGGAACTGACCCGCATTTGTGAGTTCTGCCTTGAACATAACATCCTGATCATCTCTGATGAGATCCACCATGATCTCATTCTGGATGGCTCCAAGCATGTGGTCACCTCGACCTTGTCTGAGGCGATTGCTGAGCGGACGATTACATTTACATCTGCCTCCAAGACCTTCAATCTGGCTGGATTTGCGACGGCTGCGTGCATCATCAGCAACAAAGAGCTGCGTGATCAAATCCGCAAGGTCTTTACTGCTTGTGGAGTTCACGCCACCCCGCTCGGTTCACAAGCCACAACTGAGGCTTACAACCATGGCGATGAGTGGCTCACTGAGGCTTGCGATTACATTGCGGCCAATCAAGAGCTGCTGATTGAAGGGCTGGAAGCTGCTATCCCCGGCGCTAAAGTGATGCGCATGGCGAGCACCTATTTGCAGTGGGTCGATTTTAAAAATGTTGACCTGCCGTTTGATGAGATCGTCGCTCGAATCCAGAAGCAAGCGAAGGTCGCTGTCAACATCGGCAGCACGTTTGGAAAAGGTGGCGAAACGTTCCTGCGCTTCAATCTCGCCTGTCCAAAATCGACTGTTGAAGAGGCTATCAAACGTTTGGAAGATGTTTTTGCAGATCTTCGCATCCAAACAAACGCTTGATTTCAAAGATATACTTTGAGTTATCAAAGATACGCCCATTTCTGGGCGTATTTTTTTGTGGGGGCGTGACAATTATCACACACACATGCTATAAAATGAGTCATATTGAATTTACAGAGTTCAACGGCTTCCCCGGCTTCAGAACTCTCAGAGTTTCGCGATAGCCTTAAAGCGGTACTCGTTGTTCACGCAAGCTTTCATAACCAGTGCTTCCCCGGCGCTGGTTATGTCGTTTCTGGGCCTGCTTTTATCTCCGGATCATACTCTACCAAACTGGTAGCAGCTCCTTTGACTGGTGCAGGCAGTTTACTGTGCAGGCTTTTGTGAGGGAATTGGCGCGGTCCCACGCTCTTTCAACATGGATGCAATTGAAGGTGGCAGTTCTAACGGAACTTCCAGCAGTGGCACGCTCTCTGAGATTTTTATCCGAGGCGGCTCTTCGGCCTCGTCCTGCAGGACCAGCTCAGGCTCTTCAACCCGGGCTGTGATGCCGTAGTTTTGCAAGAGCACCTTATCCAGACTTGCCAGGAACCCTCTTATGCGGCGGGCATTGGTGCCAAAATCATGACTGCCAAAGCGGGAGGCAGAGCGGATATCCAAAAGTGTACCGACCCTATCAGGCTGGATGCGAATGGCGACATCATCCTTCAAAGAGAAGTATGGCATGCGTGCTTCCATGAGCAGGTAGGTAGGCTCGTCCGGGAAACCCGCGGGCAACTCGTAAATCACCTTCCACCCCATACTGGAGGCGACGCTGGAAACAGCGTTGTGCAGCTCAGGAGGAGGCAGGCGGAACCGGCGTGGGACGATGTCAGGATAGCTGGCCTTTTGCATGAGCTGCTTGTCCTGCCCGATTTCATCATCAATACGATCTCCGGCAATCAGCGCAGGCGGCTCTTCCATATCTGTTGAGACGTCATTGAGTGGCGGGAACAGGTAGAGCCCCAGTGTGGCGATGAAAAGCGGGGCGAGGACGATGGCGCCATAAAACGTGCCCAGAAAGCTGTTGCCAAACCCTTTGCCGCCGTTGTTCCACAGATCAACCACGGCCATGGCGGCCAGCACAATGGCAGCAGCCCCCATGAAAAAGCCGATCACGAAGAGAACGAGCAGCACCTCTGTGTTGAACAGCTCGAAGTAATGGCCTGCAACGGAGAGAATAAGAAACGGAATCGCAATTGCGCCGATACGACGACTGCGCAGGGCAGTGCGAGAATGTCTTAAGGGCAATTGCAGGGTCATTCTATCCCACTCTCTTCAATCTGCAGCTCAGAGTTCAACGTAACCATTCAGCATGAAGGTTACAGCTCTTTACTTTACGATACCAGATACTAGCAGTTCAGAATTACCGAGGGTTGAATACTGCTGTTATTTTCGCGCCGATTTTGAGAGAGGGAGTTGCGGCGGGTGAACCGCCGCATTCGGGAAACGCTATTAAGCAGCAGCGCCCTCACCTGCGGCCTTCAGGCCAACCAGGTCGACAAGATCGGTCAGGCTGTCGAGCAGGTGATCACAATGGTCCTTCAGCTCTTCAGCGGTCAAAGCGCCGGTTGTTACAGCGACCCGCACCATACCTGCGTTTTGGGCTGCATGCATATCGTGAAGGCTGTCACCCACCATGGCAATGTGCTGAGGCTCGATACCTGTGTGCTCTGCAAATCCAAAGAGCTGGCCCGGCTCTGGTTTTTCACCATGTCCGCTGTCGTAGCCCACAACGAAGGTGAAGTAGTCGAGAATGCCAAGGCGCTTCAGCTGCGCAACAGCACTTGCTTCTGTGCCATTTGTCGCCAGACCGATCGGCAAACCAGCTGCAGCCAGAGCCTTGATTGATGATGCTGTATCATCAAATGCTGCAACACAGTCTGCAGCATGGTCCAGAATAAGGTCTTCAATACGGTCCAGGAACGCGCGGTTGAACTCAACACCAAGATGATTGGCCCATGGCTCGCTGTAACCGCTTGGTGGATTAGTCAGAATTGGGCTACCCGGTTGGCAGGCACAGCTGGCGTAATCAAACTTCACGAGATGGCCTAGCTCAGTGGCCAGTTTCAGATTTCCATCTGCCAGATCCATCAGAACATGTTGGAGCACCGTGCCCCATGTCCTATTGAAATCAATGAGAGTTCCATCGCGGTCAAACAGTACGGCGCGCACGTTCATTGTCATTTTCCTTCAGCGCATTTGACGGCTTATATGGGAGACCGTCTTCGGGCGATTACCCGAGCAGAATAGTTCTTATGCAAGCGGCTCAATCTACGCACTTATACAGAGTATTACGAGCACCAATCACTATGAGCGATGCTAATCAATCGGCCACAAGCTTCCTGGCACACTAAATACACAGTTTTTTGTCAGTTTCGCAGTCTGGGAAATCGCGGCCAAATGTCACTCAAAATAGCCTGATACATTAATGGTTTAGTCGCGATAATTTTAACTAGCTCACAACCTGATATCCTATCCTTTTGTATAATAATAATAATTTCCAGAAAGGCCGCTGAGCAATTAGTTAACGTCATGTTTCATGCATTCAAATTGCTGAGTTTATTGGGAAATTCCCCCCTCGAAATTAGATTGGCTTTTTTAGTTTTTTTGGCGCTAACATATTCATGCCCGATTTGAGTATCACTCCTGCATATGAGCTGACGCTTATATCGGGTTATCCGGCTACTCATTCTGGATAAGCATCACGATTTCTGCAACACAACTTGTCCCAAGGGGACGGACTAAAATGGCCTTCGGAACGACTGAGCAACAAAAGAAAAACGCTAAACCTGATCTGGACAAACTTTATCGTCCAGTGGGCATTCAGGCTGTCAATGCTGCGAACTGCTGTAACGGCAAGCAGAAAGAGGCATATCAGCCTAAGGTTCAGGAAGAATATCCTCTTCCGACGGACTGATGCGTCAGGGCTACAAATCAGAGATTCCAGCTTGTTTTTCAAGAACCGAATTGCTTGATTATGTATTCCAATCACATTGATGACTACTTCAATGCGTAAGCCACGCCTTATTAGGGCATGGCTTTACAGAGACTTGATGGCCTAAACGGGCATCTGGTTATCTGAGCAAAAAAGGCGACCCGCAGGATTGCGAGCCGCCTTATTTCTTGCCGAGCCTGTAGAAGCATCAACCGTTATGTCTTCTGCATGACGATCCCACGGCCCTGCCCCATATCTAATTTTGCTTTCAATAGCGGCTCATGTTCTAGCGCTGATAAATGACCAGGCGCACCATGTTTGTGATGCGCTCTGCCTTCATCTGAAATGCATTATGGATACAGGCGTACCTTATCCCACTGGTCTTCTGCACTGTCTCTTTTGAAGACAAATCTGTCATGCAGGCGGAAGGCACGATCGTGCCAGAATTCGATTTCCAATGGTTGCAAAATGCAACCGCTCCAATACCCAGGACGCGGAATATCACCAACAGCATATTTAGCAGCGTATTTGGCAACTTCTTTTTCAAGCGCGAAGCGGCTTTCCAATGGGCGGGATTGTTTGGACGCCCACGCACCAATGCGGCTTTTTCGTGGCCGTGAGTTGTAGTATTCGTCAGCCTGGTCTTCAGTTACGTGGATAACATTGCCACGTACCCGAACTTGCCTGCGCAAGCTTTTCCAGTGAAAACACAAAGCAACCTTAGGGTGAGCAAGAATTTCGCGGCCTTTTGTGCTTTCAAAGTTTGTATAAAACACAAAACCCTGTGGACTGTAACCTTTAAGGAGTAACATCCGTACATTGGGCATGCCATTCTCGTCTACAGTCGCAACTGACATGGCATTAGGATCATTGGGCTCGCTCTTCTCTGCAAGCGCAAGCCATTCACCAAATAGTTGAAAAGGAACCTCTACGCTTTCAGAGTAACTATTTGTAAACTTTTCTTCCAGATTTTGGATGTCACCATTCATAGTTAATAGTCCCTTTAGGATCCTCACACTGTGGATGAACCGGAATTCGTTAAAACAACGGATTCAACCTGAGGCTCTAGTAGTAATATGGCAGTTTTGTATAGCAAGAAAACCCGTTTACGCCAGTCGTGTTTTGTCTCGGCTTCGCTCTTGCTGACACTTCCTGCCTGCACTCAAATGTCCATATCTGTGAACAACAGTGAGTATCAAGAACCTCTGAACCTGACAGAGGCAGTTGATACCAAGCAAAAGGTCGCGGATAGCGAGATTCATCGCACCGACCGTACGGTTATTACGAATACCATTGAGGAAGCTCTGAACGAGAGCGGGCAAACCAAGCACCGGTTTGCACCTATGGCCTGGACCAATCCTGTCAGCGGCAATAGCGGCACAATCACCTCTCTCATGTCTGTTGATAAAACAGAAAGCATTGCGGGTTGTACTGATTTTGTGACCAGCGCAAACACTGTTGGCGGCGTCAGAGCCTATCAGGGGCGCAGCTGCCCGGATACCAATCGTAAAATGAAGATTGTCCAGCTTGCTCCGTTCCAAACCGATGCAACTGTCACTGAATAACTCTTCCTCGCTTCAGTTTCGCAAATGCGACGTGGCCTACTAGATTAAAACCACTGAAATACTCACGTCTGATTAGCTAAGTTCGGCTACGGCTGCTTGCGCCCCATCGAACTCAAGGTTATGTAATGGGTGAGTTATAAACTGCCCTTATTTCAATTTGATGGATGACGATGAGAGATCCCTATTCTGTTCTTGGTGTTAGCAAAAATGCCAGTGAGGCAGAGATCAAGAAAGCGTTTCGCAAACTGGCCAAACAGTTCCACCCAGACCAGAATGCAGACAATCCAAAGGCTAAGGAGCGCTTCTCTGAAGCGAACCAAGCCTATGAAATTTTGGGCGACAAAGATAAGCGCGGACAGTTTGATCGCGGTGAGATAGACGCGGATGGCAAACCCAAGTTTTATGGCGGCCCGGGTGGCGGCGGTGGCTTTGAAGGTTTCCGTAATTCAGGGCGTCGTGGTGGTTTCCGGTTTGAGCAGGGCTTTGGCGAAGGCCACGGCGGTGCCGGCGGCCCTCAGGATGCTGGCGGTTTTGACGATATCCTCAATGATATTCTTGGTGGCTTTGGCGGCGGCAAACGCCGCAGCGCAGGCGGTGGAGAATCTCATTTCCATGCTGGCCCTACCAAGGGAGCTGATGCCAACCTGATTGCACGGGTGACACTTGAAGATCTTGCCCACCATGGCAAGGTTCAGGTGAAGCTGCCAAGCGGCAAGACGGTGAATGTAAAAATTCCGGCTGGCACGCAGAGCGGCGACAAGATCCGCCTGAAAGGGCAAGGTTTTGCCTCTGCCAAGAGTGGTCAGGCTGGAGATGCGCTGGTAGAAGTCCGCATTTCCACACATAAGCTCTTCAAAGTGGATGGAGAGGATGTTCGTGTAGATGTCCCCCTCACCCTTTATGAAGCCGTTCTTGGTGGCAAAGTACGCATTCCAACTCTCAGCGGTGCGGTTAACCTGACAATCCCTGCCAACACCAGCAGCGGAAAGACCATGCGCCTTAAAGACAAGGGTCTGCCGAAGAAAGAAGGTGGCCATGGCGATCTTCTTGTTGGGCTTGAGATTGTCTTGCCAGAACAGACAGATGAAGAACTTGAAAATCTGATGCGCGTCTGGAAAGAAGTGAAGCCATATTCGGCACGCGGTCCAGAGTTCGACTGATCATTACCAATGAGAAAGGCGGGTCACCCCGCCTTTTATTTTACCACGCTTTGAATTTCTCAAAAGCTATGTGCTTCAACGAGCAAAGCTAAGCTTCGATTGCAGCTAAGCTGACTGGCGCTACGCTGTCATCTGGAACAAAGAAATCTGGCTGCAGATTCACTTTCGGATTCACGCGGTACTTGTCAAAATCGGTCATACCGTTTTCCGCCAGCAATGTATCATCAATGAAGAAGTTGCCGGTGGTGTCTGCTGCCAGTTTTGTGAAGATCAGATGCGCGGCATCTGCCAGAATGTCTGGTGTCCGGCTTGCCTGAACCATCATATCGCCGCCAAGCAGATTCTGAACAGCAGCCGTGGCAATGGTCGTGCGCGGCCAAAGAGCGTTTACAGCAATCTTCTTAGAGCGCAGTTCTCCGGCAAGTCCCAGTACAACAAGGCTCATGCCGTACTTGGCAATGGAGTACGGTGTATGGTTCTTAAACCACTTCTCCTGCATATCCAGCGGCGGAGAAAGCATCATGATATGCGGGTTTTCTGCTTCTTTCAGATACGGGATTGCCAGCTTAGAGCAGAGTAAGGTGCCACGCGTGTTGATCTGGTGCATGAGGTCAAAGCGCTTCATGTCGATTTTCTGAACTGGTGTCAGGTTGATCGCACTGGCATTGTTGACCACAATATCGATGCCACCGAACTTTTCAGCCGCCGCCTTCATTGCATTCTCAACGCTCTCTTCGCTTCGCACATCAACCACGAGCGGGAGCGCCTGACCTCCGGCATCCTCAATCTCTTTGGCTGCTGTGTAGATCGTTCCTTCCAGCTTAGGATGCGGTTCTGCCGTTTTTGCAGCGATCACAATGTTCGCGCCATCTTGTGCTGCCCGCTTGCCAATCGCGAGGCCAATTCCACGAGATGCACCGGTAATGAACAGTGTTTTACCCTTCAGACTTCCCATGTTTCCCCCAAATTCCTGAATTGAGATGCGGTGCTGAACACCGCATCTGAACGAGTTAAGCTTTGCTCATAAACTTCATGAAGGCTTCGCGGGCCTCATCAGACTTGAGCAGTTCAGCAAAGAGGCCGATTTCTTCAAAAATGCGCTTTTCAAGCGGCTCACGCTTGCCACGCAGTAGTTCTCTGGAAATGCGCAGGGCGTTTTGAGGCTTGGATGCAACCTTCTGCGCGATCGCAAGCACACGGTCTTCCAGCTCATCAGGAGAGACCACGTGATTGACGAAGCCTGCTTCCTTTGCCATCTCAGCCGTGAAGCTCTCACCCAGTGCCAGCAGTTCGAACGCCTTGTGGTAGCCCATTGTCTCTGGGCCGATCAGCGTTGAGCCCGCTTCAGGAATGATGCCAAGGTCGGTGAACGGCGTTTTGAAGAGCGCGTTTTCTGTCGCAAACACCATGTCGAAGTGGAACAACATGGTGGTGCCCACACCGATAGCAGGACCGTCGATGCCTGCGATTACAGGTCTGGATGGTTCATGAAGTGCGCCGAGGAATTTGCCAACACCGCCAGCTTCCAGGCCTTCGCCTGACATTGCTGCCTTGAGGAAATCTGCGATGTCGTTGCCTGCGGTGAATACGCCTGGGCGGCCAAGCATGACATGGCAGCGGATGCTTTCGTCTTCTGTCTTCAACGCATCTGCCATATCCATGTACATGGCCTGTGTCAGTGCATTTTTCTTTTCTACGCGGTCCATGCGGATGATCTGGACTGCGCCGTCCCGTTCAATACTGATCATGTGTCCCTCCCAAACTGATTGGTGAGGCCTGTTCAGCCTCACCTTTTAAATACGGTTGACTGCCTCTTGGATCAGGCAAGCTCAGCAGCGTCGAATGCAAGGATTGCTTCAGCTGCACGTGTTACGTCGTCTTTCAGCGGTGCGCTCTCACCCAAAACAGTTTCTGCAAAGCTGCGCGCCATCAGGTAGCGTGGCTTCTTCAACGTCTCCGGTGCATCCCTGGATGCCAGAGCACCTTTTGCCAGTAAGCCAGCGCCCAGAGTGATGCCTGCCAAACGCAGATATGGTGTCGCACCTGCAAGCGCTTCCGGGATTTTCCCGTCAGCCTGTGCGCTCAACATCCATTCGGTGGCGGTTTCCAAGTCAGCAACCGCTGCATCAAGCTTGGTGCCAAGATCACCCAGCTCGCCGGTATTGTCTGCGTTTACACTTGCAGCGATCTCTTTGATCTCAGCGATGAGGCTGCGGACCTGATCACCACCAGACATTGGCAGCTTGCGCATCACCAGATCGATGGACTGAATACCGTTGGTGCCTTCATAGATCGGAGCGATGCGCGCATCACGCAGATGCTGGGCTGCGCCGGTTTCTTCAATGAAGCCCATACCGCCATGGATCTGGATACCAAGAGAGGCCACATCAACACCAAAATCAGTGGAGAGGGCTTTTGCGATTGGTGTGAGTAAGCCAGCACGCTCTGCCCAGAACTTCTTCTGATCCGCATCCGGCGCGACTTTCGCCATATCCAGCGCATGTGCGCAGGCGTAACAGATTGCACGGGCAACCTGCGTCTGCGACTTCATGGAGAGAAGTGTACGCTTAATATCCGGGTGAACTGCGATCGGATCCATACCGTCGGTCTTTGACCCGACACCGCGGCCCTGCTTGCGATCCAGTGAGAACGCCAGAGACTCCTGGAAAGCTCGCTCTGCGATGCCGAGACCCTGCACACCCACTGCAAGGCGGGCGTTGTTCATCATGGTGAACATGCAGGCGAGGCCTCTATTTTCTTCGCCAATGAGCCAACCGATTGCACCGCCCCTATCGCCAAAAGACATGGTGCAGGTTGGAGAGCCATGGATACCGAGCTTGTGTTCCACACCAGCTACGGTCACGTCGTTCTTCTCGCCAAGGCTGCCATCGTCATTGACGAAATACTTTGGCACTGCAAACAGTGAGATGCCACGTGTTCCAGCAGGTGCGTCCGGCAAGCGAGCCAGCACCAGATGGACCACGTTGTCTGTCATATCGTGATCGCCATAAGTGATGAAGATCTTCTGACCAGAGATTTTGTAGGACCCGTCTCCCACAGGCTCTGCTTTGGCACGCAGAGCGTTCAGGTCTGAGCCAGCCTGTGGCTCAGTCAGGTTCATTGTGCCTGTCCACTCGCCGCTAGTGAGCTTTTCAAGGTACTTTGCTTTGAGTTCCGGGGAGCCGTGCTTCTCAATAGCCTCTACAGCGCCTGTGGTGAGTGTTGGGCACAAGGTAAAAGCCATGCTGCCCGCATTCCACATTTCAAACACAGCGACGTGGAGCATGTTTGGAAGGCCCTGCCCTCCGTACTCCGGATCACCTGTCAGCGCACTCCAGCCGCCCTGACGCCAACTGGTGTAAGCCTCTTTCCAGCCCGGAGAGGTTTTGACGCTTCCATCGATCAATTGTGCCGGATTTTCATCTCCAACCCTATTGAGAGGCGCGATCTCTTCCTCTGCAAACTTTGCTGCCTCGCCCAGAATAGCTTCGATCAAATCGTCTGAAAGCTCTTCCTGTCCCGGCTGCGCCTGAAGCTGTCCTAAACCTGCTACTTCTTTCAGCGTGAATACAATTTCACTCAGTGGTGCACGATACATTTTGTTTTCCTCCCCTTCTAAGGCCACCTGCCTTCCATATAGGGCCAGCAAACCGCCTTAGAGATGTATTTACGCGTAGTCCTTGCCGACAGCTGGCGGCCACTCCTCGGAAATACGCGTATATTTGCGCATACTCTCATCCGAAAACCGACGCTCACGTCTCGGGAATACGCTATAGCGACTTGACGAATTGGCTTTTGCCCATCAAAAAGCCGCTACAGAATTTTTCCTGTTTGGGACAGTAGTGTGATTAACCTATACGTCAAGCGTCCCTTAGAGGCAGGTTGCCCCCTACATTCGTCTTAGTAAGAAAGAAAAGGTATGAAACTCTGGCGCTTACACCCATCTGACACCCAGTTGGAAGACACGCAAATTTTTCAGGATATTTGCGATGCGCTGAGCGATGGGAAACTCGTCGCGATACCTACTGAGACGGTATATGGATTGGCTGCAGATGCAACCAATGGCAAAGCCTGTGCGAGTATATATGAGGCGAAAGGGCGTCCAAGTTTCAACCCCTTAATTTCTCATATAGACAGTCTGGAAGCAGCACAAACCCACGCTTTTTTTGATGACCGTGCTCTCAAACTGGCCGAAGCCTTCTGGCCGGGGCCGTTGACTCTTGTGTTGCCGAAGCGGCCGACCAGCCCGGTCTCTGATCTTGCTGTAGCAGGCCTTGAGACAATCGCACTCCGAGTGCCTCGCTCCGAGGTGATGCGGGCATTGTGCAAGCATACCGGGCGCCCATTGGCGGCACCTTCGGCCAACCTTTCCGGGCGGATCAGCGGCACGACCGCAGAAGATGTTATCAACGATCTTAAAGATCACTTGTGTTACCTCATCGATTCCGGGGCGACCTCTGTAGGTGTTGAATCAACAATCGTCTCGCTTGTGGGGGACCGCCCAACACTTCTGCGGCCGGGTGGTCTGGCCCGTGAAGACATTGAAGCTGTGCTTGGTGAAACATTGGTGCGTGCAGGAACAGACGACAGCGCCCCAATGGCGCCCGGGATGCTGACATCCCACTACGCTCCCAACTCCCACATTCGCCTGAATGCAGAGGATGTGGCGGAAGGGGAAGCGTTGATTACCTTTGGCGCTAATCTGCCCAAAGGCTCCGATAAAGCTGCCAAGCTGGTTCCTCTCAGCGACTCAGAAGATCTGACCGAGGCTGCTGCACGCTTGTTTACTGCATTGCGTCAGGCCGACCTTGGAGAAAACGGAAAAATTGCGGTCATGCCAATCCCTCATCATGGACTGGGGGAAGCTATTAATGATCGCCTTGCCCGCGCTGCTGCTCCCCGCGATTAAACGCTGTTCAGAACACTGAAAACAGACAGCGCTTTGCCTTCTTCTTTGTATTTTCCCAAGATCTCTCTGGCGCAACCCGTTGAGAGCACAGGATAACTACCCCTGAATACTTTGGGCTTATTGTAGATTTCCTTGTATTTATGCAACACCTAAAGAATAGGTGTTAACCTTTTCTCTTTCCGCTCAGTATGAATTCAAGGAGTGGGGGAAGAATCAGCGTGCAAATTTAAAGAATTGGCCCAATATTACAGTCATGTATTTCTTAGAGATGCAGCGGACCTCCCCCACGAGCAACACAGATTGCTCGCACCTTTAATCCGGGGTTGCGTGTTATACACGCACTCCGGATTTTTCTTGTCTTACTCACGGGACAGCTGGGCATTCCACGCAGGCATAACCACTGAGATTTATCGGCACCTCATCCCAATTACCGAGATAAACTGGAGGGGTGTACAATTGACAGACTGCTCGGCAATGTGGACTTGTATATGTAATTCGCCCAATTTTTCACAGGATTGGATTTAGGTGCCATCACACTAGAGTAAGTGTGCTCACTTCACGCTCCAACTTCGCTACTGGAACGAGCTCTAAAATTGGCTGTGTACCTGACTTCATTTTTAACGGGTTCAATATCTTGAGTACTTTGCTGCTGCACCATCAGGCTTTTTTAAATCATCTTACTCCGCTTGGTCATCCAGAACGTCCCGACCGTTTGCGGGCTATTGATCGTATGCTTGAGAACGAAAGGTTCTTTATGCTGGATCGCGATATCGCACCATTTGGAACGTTTCAGGATATTGCCCGGGTTCACAGCTCTGACTACATCAACTCTATCCACAATATGAACCCTGAAGAGGGCCTTATCGACTTTGCGCCAGACACCAATCTGTCTCCGGGCAGCTGGGAGGCGGCGATGCGAGCTGTTGGCGGCTCAACACGCTGTGTCGATGAAGTGATGAGTAAACGCGTTTCCAACGCTTTTGCGGCATGCCGGCCTCCAGGACACCATGCAGAGTCAGCTCTTACCTCTGGTTTTTGCCTGTTTAATAATGCCGCAATTGCAGCCCGCTATGCACAGGACGTTTATGGGCTTGAGCGTGTGGCGATCATGGATTTTGACGTTCACCACGGAAACGGCACTCAGGAAATCTTCTGGAACGACCCAACCGTGATGTACACCTCCACTCACCAGATGCCGCTATTTCCAGGCACCGGTGCAGTGAATGAAACGGGTGAGCACAACAACATTGTCAACGCCCCACTCACGGCAGGCGATGATGGAACTCAGTTCCGCGAGGCCCTTGATTACGCGATTTTGCCGCGTATCCGTGAATTCTCACCGGATCTGATTATTATCTCCGCGGGCTTTGATGCTCATGAACGTGATCCACTTGGCGGCCTGCGCCTCACAGAGCTGGACTTTGCGTGGGCGACCCGCAAACTCATCGAAATTGCGGATGATTGCTGTCAGGGACGTGTCGTTTCGCTTTTAGAAGGTGGGTATGATCTGGAAGGTCTTGCGCGATCTGCCGCCGCTCATGTAATGACATTGATGGATTACTAATTGGGAGTGCACCTACTCCCGACTGAGCGAGGACAGTTTGGTGACAGAAGAAGCAGCCGGTTCCATTGAAAACCTTTCCTTTGAGCAAGCATTAGCTGAGCTGGAAACCATTGTTCGCAATCTGGAGCAAGGCAACGTGCCTCTGGAAAAGAGCATTGAGCTTTATGCTCGGGGAGAAGCCTTGCGTGAAAAGTGCGATGGCTTGCTCAAAGCTGCTGAAGAGAAGGTAGAAAAAATCCAGATGAACACATCTGGAAACGCAGTTGGCACAGAAGCACTGGACGAGCAATAAATTCAGCCAATATGGAATAGAAATTCTAGTTATAAACACAATAACTAGAATTCTCTCTCTAGTACACGCGTTCATTTTTTCAACAGACCCCGCCATGAGCGGGGTTTTTGTTTGCGCCTGATTCAACAGGAACACTGTTTTACTTAAATGATAAAAATTTCGTGATAATTTATTATTTAGCCTACTAAATAAAATTGGACAAAAACTATTGAGCACATAACACACCTGTTATTCTAGTGAGCCGATAAGTTTTAATTGGAACAATACTTAACCGGAGATATTTCACAGAATATTATTTCAAGACAGAGAATACAAAGCACTGGATAGATCGTATAACCGACCGGACGGTCTAGTTTAAATCGACAAGTATTCTTCATTTATCGCCGGATATTGGTATAGGCAAAAAAAAGGGGGCTACGAAAACCGTAGCCCCAAGTCGATCACTGTGCACGTGGCCCCATCGACCACACATTCGACATAGGACGTTTCGTCGCAGATTGCATCACCCCATGGGGTGACAAAAGCGCAATTAATACTAGCAAATGAAAAAAAATACGTTCTCATCCCCTATTGACACAGGTTTTGAAGAGGCATCCCTACAAAAGGACCTAGCATAAACGATCAATTATTCATGACAGGCAATTGCACAGAGGGCAGGCTTGCTATAATCGTGGTCAATTACGGAAGACAGTCGTTTCGGCCATAATTTAGAACATATGCCATGGTCGGGTCGTTCTGTGTTAAGCTGCCAAATAGTCAAAAGACTTAAGAAGACCCTGATGTCCCTGCTAGATCAAATTCAAAACCCATCTGATCTCAAAAAGGTCCCCGAGGACCGCCTTCGACAAGTTGCTGAAGAGCTTCGAGAGGAGATGGTTGATGCTGTTTCTGTTACAGGAGGGCATTTAGGAGCTGGATTAGGTGTTGTTGAACTCACCGTTGCGCTCCACCATGTCTTCGACACGCCCAAAGATCGGTTGATCTGGGATGTAGGACACCAGTGTTACCCGCACAAAATTCTGACTGACCGCAAAGAGCGTATTCGCACACTGCGTCAGGATGGCGGCCTGAGCGGCTTCACCAAGCGCTCTGAGAGTGATTACGACCCATTTGGTGCCGGACACTCTTCCACTTCTATTTCAGCTGGCCTTGGCATGGCTGTGGCCCGCGACCTTGCCGGTGGCGATAACAATGTGATCGCTGTGATTGGTGATGGCGCGATGTCCGCTGGCATGGCTTATGAAGCCATGAACAATGCGGGCGCGCTGAACTCCCGCCTGATCGTTATTTTGAACGACAATGACATGTCGATCGCTCCACCTGTTGGTGCCCTTTCCGCGAGCCTCGCGCGTCTTGTTTCTGGCAAGACTTATAAGGGCTTCCGCGAGGCAGCTAAGCAAGTCGCAAGTGCATTGCCAAAACCGCTGCAGGAAAAAGCAGCACAGGCAGAAGAGTTTGCCCGCAGCTTCTTTACCGGCGGCACTTTGTTTGAAGAACTTGGCTTCTACTATGTTGGCCCCGTTGATGGGCATAATCTGGATCATCTTCTGCCTGTCCTGAAGAACGTTCGGGACGCTAAAGAAGGTCCAATCCTCGTTCATGTGGTGACCCAAAAGGGTAAAGGCTATCTGCCTGCTGAGAACGCCAGCAACAAGTATCACGCTGTTGCCAAGTTTGATGTTGTGACGGGTGAACAGTCCAAGCCAAAACCGAATGCACCTGCCTACACTCGCGTTTTCGCCAATGCATTGATTGAAGAAGCGAACAAAGACGAGAAGATCGTTGGCATCACGGCTGCTATGCCGGACGGAACTGGCCTGGATGTATTTGAGAAAGTTCATCCAACCCGCATGTTCGATGTGGGCATTGCTGAACAGCATGCTGTGACGTTTGCCGCGGGCCTTGCCTCTGAGGGTTTCAAGCCGTTCTGTGCGATTTACTCAACTTTCCTCCAGCGTGGCTACGATCAGCTCGTCCATGATGTTGCAATCCAGAAGCTGCCTGTGCGCTTCCCGATTGACCGCGCTGGTCTGGTTGGTGCGGATGGCGCAACGCATGCTGGTTCATTTGACACTGCATTCCTCTCCTGCCTTCCGGGCATGGTAATCATGTCACCTGGTGATGAAGCAGAGCTGGTTCATATGGTTTCCACTGCTGCGGCTTATGATGAAGGCCCGATTGCCTTCCGTTATCCACGCGGTGAAGGCATTGGCATTGATCTGCCGGAAGTCGGCATGCCTCTGGAGATCGGCAAAGGTCGTATCGTAAAAGAAGGTTCTCGCGTTGCTCTGGTTTCATTGGGCGGTCGTTTGCAGGAAGCCTTGAGGGCTGCCGATACACTTGATGCAGCGGGTCTTTCAACAACGGTTGCTGATGCACGCTTTGCCAAACCGCTTGATACAGAAATGATAGGGCGCCTTGCTAAAGAGCACGATGTCTTAATCACCATCGAAGAAGGCTCTATTGGCGGCTTCGGAAGCCAGGTGCTTCAGTTCCTCTCTGACAACGGTTTGCTTGATGGCTCTCTTAAAGTTCGCAGCATGATCCTGCCGGACGTTTTCCAGGACCACGCGAAGCCAGAGACAATGTACAAAGATGCCGGACTAGATGCATCAGGGATTGTGCGCCGTGTCTTTGAAACCCTTGGTAAAGCAGAGGATTTGCCGTTAAGGCTGGTGTAGAACATTGTATTTGTGTTCATAACTCATCAAAAAATTAAATGAGGGGCAGCTTTCGCTGCTCTCCTTATTTTCTTTTTGCATATGATATGTAGTGTGAACTCAGTTTTACATCGTTGGCTGGTGCGCGCATGATACTGCTGCTTGCAACCTTTGCGTCCTTGATGCTGTCCACCGCCCTGATTCTTGCAGGGCATGGACTTTCTTCGACGCTTATCCCCCTCAAAGCTGATTTGGCCGGATTTGGAGACCTCCAGATTGGTCTGATCTCGTCCAGTTTTTACATTGGCTTTGTGATTGGGTGTTTGTTTGGTCCGTTTCTCATTCTACGGGCCGGTCATATCCGTGCATTTGCTGCACTGGTGTCTTTGATGTCTGGCGCCGCACTGCTCCACCCTATCCTGGTGGATCCTTTGGCGTGGGCGCTTTTCCGCATCATTACTGGTGTGTGTTTTGCCGGCATCGTTTTGGTTGTCGAAAGCTGGTTGAATGACCGGGCAACTAATGAGAACCGTGGCACAGTCATGTCGCTTTACATCATCTGCTACCTGGGTGCGACCATGGGTGGCCAGCTGATGATTGTTGGCTTTGACGTAAGTACCTTTGTGCCATTTGCAATTGCGTCCATTTTTGTCAGCGTTGCCGTGGTTCCCGTTGTGCTCACCAAAGCAGTACAGCCAGCTCCTATTACACTGGTGCGCTTCCGCCCGATCAACCTCTATCAGACCTCTGCTGTGGCTCTGATTGGTTGTCTGCTGATTGGTCTTGCCAACAGCTCCATGTGGGCGCTGGCTCCGCTTTATGCCAAGCAGATCGGTTACAGCACCAACGAGGCGGCGTATTTTGCGGCGGCCATCGTTTTGGGTGGTGCGATTACACAGTGGCCGATTGGTCGTCTGTCAGACCGTGTAGACCGTCGTATCATTATTTTGCTCCTGGGCTTTGCCGCGGCGGCGGCAGCTCTAGTGCTCTTTACGCTTGAGAGCGGAAACTTCTGGACTACATTCACCGTATTCCTGATCCTTGGCATGGCCAGTCAGCCGACATACGCGATTGTTGCTGCCCACGCCTTTGACTATGTGGAAGCAGAAGACTACGTCGAGACATCTTCTGGTGTTCTGATGTCAAACGGAATCGGGTCGATGATTGGACCGACCGTTGCAGCAGGTCTGATGTTCAGTATCGGCCCTGAAGGGCTATTCATATGGGTGGCACTTGTTGAAGTCGCTCTTGCCCTCTTCGTTGTCAGCCGCCTGGTTATTCGCCCTGCGGACGAGGATCTGGAGAAGACAGACTTCGAATACGGTGCAACATCCAACATGGGTGCCGTGCTTACGCCTGATCCGCTAGATATCGAAGATCCTTACGTTATTCCGCCTGAAGAGTTCCCTGCCTACGAGCAGGATGAGGGCATGGCATCAGAAGAAGTGGGTGATTTGCCAAATCGCAATGATGAGGATGAGAATCCGCCTACAACTGATGAGACTCAGGATAATTCCAGATTCCCTTCTGGCTGAGTGTAGACACACTCAGCGGAAGCAACTAAGAAAGACCCATGGTCAAGCCGAGTAATACATTACATGTACTCAGAAGCGAGCGGCATCCGCTCGTTTTGCTTGCTGGCGTTGCGATGCTGGCCCGAGTACTGTTGCTTGTCCTGAGTTTTTCCGGTGCAGCTGCAGATCCTTCGGTTGCTGCGCTCATGCAATTGTGCGCCCCTTCAGGCGGTTCGCAGATTGCAAAGGTAGAAGGCTCCACTCATACCGAAAATCCGTTGGGAATAGGCTGCGATTGCACGTTCATGTGCCCGCATACGTCCAAACAGGCGACTTATTTTTCGATAGAGCCCGAGAACTGGCAGAGTCCTACCCTTGTGGTTGCTGGTTCTCTCTCCCTTGATAGCGCTCTCGTAATTGACAGAAGCCTCCGTGGTCATAATTTCCTCATCCGGGCTCCTCCAGTCACCTAGGTTTTCCCTTGATCAACAAAACCTGATTTGACTGATCTCTTCTGCCTGAGTTTACAGGTAGGGAGCTATTCCTTGGATGAATATTATGAAAACACGTACTCTTCTTGTTGCAGCAGCTCTTGTTGCATTCACCGGTTCGGCTGCTCTTGCGGACAGCATTCAACACGGTGATCTGACCATTAAAGATGCCTGGACACGCGCTACTCCACCAAAAGCAAAAGGTGGCGGGGCTTTCGTTTCTATCACCAACAATGGCAGCGAAGATGCGCGCCTGACAGGTGCAGTTTCCGGCTATGCCAAGCGCACTGAAATTCACGAAATGGCTGTGAACGATGGCATCATGAAAATGCGTAAGCTGGACGATGGCGTAGTTATTCCTGCCGGCGAGACACTTGAGTTGAAGCCTGGCAGCTACCACGTCATGTTCATGGGCCTGAACCAAGCATTCAAAATGGGCGAAGAGCTCAAAGTTACTCTGGAATTCGAAAAAGCCGGTCCAGTTGAAGTAACATTCCCAGTTATGAAAATGGGTGCAAAATCCGGCAAAATGCACCACTAACCAATTGAACTGTGCACGGGTGGATTAAGATGAACGTTGCGAAAACAATTCGATATGGAGCGTGGGCTGCAGTCGCATTGCTCGTTGCCGCAGTTTCTGCTGTAACAGTAATGAAGTTTGTGAAAGAGGATGTCCCGCAGGCTGCTACTGTGCAGATCGGTGGCCCGTTTGAGCTGGTTGATGGCAAGGGACAAGTCTTTACAGACAAGAACCTTGATGGCAAACCAACTCTGATGTTCTTCGGCTTCACATACTGTCCTGATGTGTGCCCAACAACCCTCTCTGATATGCAGGGATGGATTGATAATCTGGGCCCGAAGGCAGATGACCTGAACTTCGTTTTCGTCAGCGTTGATCCTGAACGCGATACACCAGACGTTATTGCAGATTATGTTGCTGCGTTTGGGTCTCACGTCGTTCCACTGACTGGCTCCGTCGACCAGGTTAAAAAAGTCGTTAAAGACTACCGCGTTTATGCGAGAAAAGTACCATTGGAAGACGGTGATTACACCATGGACCACACCGCAGCGGTTTACATGCTGAATGGTGACTTGGATTTCGTGGGAACCATCAGCTATCAGGAACCTGAAGAAACAGCGCTTCCAAAAATCAGAAAGTTGCTTGGTAGCTAATATAAGTTTAGGGTGTCTGGGAATTCAGGCACCCTTTTTTGGATGAAGATATGAAAGATCATGCAGCTCTCTATGCTGGCACAGCTGCCGTTGGACTTCTGCTGATCGCAGCCACCGCATTCCTTTGGATGCGCTATGGCAATTTGCTTTTCTCAGACAAACTGTTAAATGCACTGGCTGGTTGCTTCGGCCTTTAGGCTAAGCTTTTAATCATCCCAGTCAGGTGACATATGCGGCTTGATCAATTCCTCGTCGAACATGGCTATTTTGAAACGCGTGCCCGTGCTCGTGATGCGATTTTGCGCAACACGGTCGTGATAGATGGTATGCCTGCAAAGAAGCCTTCGCAGAAGATCTCGGGCAAACCCAACATCACTATCGATGATCCGGCCTCTGACTATGTATCCCGCGCCGCATTGAAGCTCATCAAAGGCCTGGAGCATTTTGAGCTCGACCCTGCTGGTAAGGTTTGCCTCGATATTGGCGCCTCGACCGGAGGCTTCACGCAGGTTCTGCTGGAGCATGGTGCTCAGATCGTTCATGCCATTGATGTTGGGCATGATCAGCTGGCAGATAAGATCTCCAACAACCCACGCGTTGTCCGTAAAGACGGCCTGAATGCCCGTGAGCTGTCTCTCGCGCATCTTGAAGGCCAGCATCCGGAGTTTCTAGTTTCCGACGTGAGCTTTATCTCTCTGAAGCTTGCCCTCCCACCAGCTCTTGAGCTGGCTGCTGATGGTGCCTTAGGGGTCTTCCTCATCAAGCCACAGTTTGAAGCTGGGCGTGAGCGGATTGGGAAAGGCGGTCTTGTTGCACCAGAGATTGCGGAACAGATCTCTGTAGAGCTGCAAGAGTGGATGAATGCACAACCGGGCTGGTCCGTGCTTGGCATCACCTCCTCCCCGATCAAGGGTGGAGATGGAAATGCAGAGTACCTGATGGCCTGCCATAAAACGCCATTATAGTTTTCGTTAAGCCCTTCTCCCGAGACACAGAGGTGCTCGGGAGAAGGTGTTCCTGTGTGCTTTTAAGTTATGCGCGCAGCTGAGACACGAAGCCTTCCACGCGGTCTTTGAGCTCATCCGCTAGATCCGTGAGATCCACAGACGCCTTTTTCACACTCAAAGCCGATTTGCTGGTGTCTTCAGCCGCTTTGCCAATGTCATTCACGCTGGCAAAGACTTCCTTGGTCCCATTCGATGCAAGCTCGGCGCTGCGGGCAATTTCACTGGTTGCCACGCCCTGCTCTTCAACTGCAGCAGCAATATTGGATGCCACTTCATCAAGCTCGCTGATGGTTTTGGAGATCCCTGCGATCTCATCAACAGCGCCTTGCGTTGCTTCCTGAACGCCGCTGATCTGTTCAGCAATGCTTTGGGTTGCCCGCCCTGTTTGATTGGCCAGATCCTTCACTTCATTGGCAACAACGGCAAAGCCTTTGCCAGATTCCCCAGCGCGGGCTGCTTCGATGGTTGCATTCAAGGCAAGAAGGTTGGTCTGATCAGCAATCGCATTGATGATATCAATCACTTCGCCAATTTTCAGCACGGCCTCGGAAAGACCACGCACGGTGATGTTGGTTTGTTCAGACTTAGAGACAGCCACCGCAACCGTTCTTGAGGCCAGGTCGACCTGCATCCCAATTTCGCGAATGGATGCTGTCAGCTCCTCCGCAGCAGAACTCACGGTTTGTACGTTAACAGAGGTCGCCTCAGCTGCATTTGCCCCCGCCTGGGCACGCGACTGTGCTCTTGAGGCAGCTGGCTCCAGTATCTCTGCATGTGACTTCATGCCTGTGGCAGCAGATGAAACAGTTTGAACAACACTGCCTACGCTCTTTTCAAAATCAGAGACAATCTTGGTACGTGTCGCCTTTTCTTCAGCTATGCGCTTGCTTTCCTGCTCTCTTTTGTCTGCCTCCATCTCCTTGACTTTGATGGCGTTGTCTTTGAACACACGCACAGCTGTGATCATGTCAGAGATCTCATCTTTCTGGCGGCGCTCCGAGATATCAACCTTCAGATTTCCTGACGCTAACTCACCCATAACCCGGGTCAGAGAAGAAATTGGCTTGCTCAACGAACTGGCAAATATCCATGCGCCCAGAGCAGCAAGGAGCGCGAGTACAACGCCCAAGACAGAGACAAGTGAGAACATCTGATTGGATGCCTCAAGGATTTTACTGCGTGGGATGGTGATGACCAGCAGCCATGGCTCTTCGGTTTTTGCGATGCTGATTGGAACACCCACTTGCAGCATTTCAACATCGCCGACTTGCGTGTTGGGTAGAATGCGCGTTTTTCCAGAGGTTAACGGCTCAAGAATTGCTTTTGAAAAGCCAGCTGTACCAGCAGCTTTGGACACAAGCAGACTGTCTGGATTGGAAACAATTGTTCCGGAAGAGCTGATCAGCGTGAGGTAGCCTTCCTCATAAGGATGCATTCCATTCAGCCGCTCCTGAATATCAGAAAGAGCAATATCGACACCAGCAACACCGTCTCTGGCGCCAAAGCCATCCACCGGCACAACAAGAGACGTGATTAGGGTATCGACGCCACCAACAGAATAGATGTAGGGCTCCAGGATGATCTCATCGCCACTTCTTTGAGCAAGCAAGTAGTAGTCACCTGCTCCATCCTTTTCATAATCGACGAGTGCTTCCCGGCCTATCTGTCCACCTGAGCGGAACCAGTATGGGATAAATCGTCCGGTCTGGTCATGAAACGGCTTGTTGGCCCAGTCCTGATCCTTGCCATCAAACGCATCAGGTTCCCAAGCGGCCCAGCTGCCAATCAGCTGCTCGTTGCTCTGGAGGACACCTTTGAGGATCTCTGCTGAAGCTGCGCGATTGGCGTCCCCGCTTTTTCTGAGTGCGTCCAATGCATTGGCTGTATTGCGCGCAACAGCAAAAGATTGATCCAGTTCAGCTTTAACGACGGCTGCACTTTCCTTGGCAATTTCGTTTGAGAGCCTGATTGCTTGTTCTTCGATAACTCCTGCCCCAATGAACAAGACAGACCCCGATGAGGCAACCATCGACACCAGTGCAATCACGACAACCCAAAATGTCAATTTCCCTTTTAATTTTAAAGACGGCATTGAAAACTCCTACAGAACATCGCCGATTTTTTTGGGAAAGTTGCAGCCATAGAATGTATCACCATACGCATGCAACCCGCATATTCCGTTGGGAAATCGATCAAATAGACAAACAAAAAGTTTATTTCAGAGAACATTTTAAATAGATCGGCAAAATCTATTCAGAAACTCAGTATAAAGTGTCGCTCAGCACGCCTATACAGTAATTTTCCACATTACCTTTGCGTCACAGACGATGACTTCCCCTAGATCAAATCGAAGACTAAACATCGCCATCCAATCACGCTCGAACGGAATGCCAAACTTCGCGACATCAAGCATTGCATGTATCGGAGCGGCGCTGTAAACGCAGTGCCATGTCTAAGAAGCCTGAAGCCACTGTAGAAATCCTCCGTATTGCACGCCTTGCCCATAAGGGTGACGGTGTTGCTGAGACCGATGCCGGACAGATCTTTGTTCCCTATACACTTGAGGGCGAGCTTGTCAGCGCCCAAGTGCAAGGCGCTCGTGCGGAACTTAACGAGATCATTGAGCCGAGCCCGCATCGCGTCGCGTCCGTGTGCAAGCATTTCAGCACATGTGGTGGCTGCTCTTTGCAGCATATGGATGAGGCTTCCTATAAGGACTTCAAGCGCCAACAAGTGGTGGACGCTCTGGCCTCCCGTGGCATCGAAACGCCAGTGGAAGATGTCGTGGTTTGCGGCAAGGGCAGTCGCCGCCGTGCAGTCTTTGCAGCTGTGAAGGCAAGCCATAAAGTGCTGTTTGGCTATCACACAGCCAAGTCCAACCGCCTTGTCGACATTGAAGAATGCCCTGTGATTGCACCTGAGCTCATGAAGGCTGTGCCGGGACTTCGCAAGCTTGCCGGCGAAATTCTGCCGCGTAAGGGCGAACTGAAGTTCACCGTGACGACAACACAGAGCGGCCTTGATGTTGCTATTGGTAGGTTGGGTAAAAACAAAGACAAGCATTACCTTGAACTCTCACAGGCTGCTGTTGAAAATAACTTTGCGCGCCTGACTGTCGATGGTGAAACAATTATCGAGATCCGCCCTCCTCTGCTGGATATGAGTGGTGTGGCTGTTCCAATTCCGTCCGGCGGGTTTATTCAGGCAGCCTTGAGCGCCGAAAAAACCATGGGTGATCTTCTTTCAGAGGGTCTGAGTGGTTGCAAACGCGTGGCTGACTTGTTCTGCGGTGCGGGTACTCTGACTTTCAAGATCGGGCAGTTTGCCAATGTGCATGCGGTGGAAGGCGAAGCAACATCGCTGAAAGCGCTTGATCTTGGATTGCGCCGTGCCAAGGGCCTTAAGAAGGTTACGACTGAACGCCGGGATCTGTTCCGCCGACCAATTGTTGCAAAAGAGCTCGATAACTTCGGCAAGGGGTTTGATGGCGTGGTGTTTGATCCACCGCGTGCTGGTGCGCTTGCCCAGGCACAGGAACTTGCGAAGTCTCCAGTCAAGAAGATCGTTGCTGTTTCGTGTAGCCCTGCCAGTTTTGCTCGTGACATTCGAGAGCTGCTGGACGGTGGCTATCAGATCAAGCGCGTAGTACCGATTGATCAGTTCCTCTACTCCCCTCACGTTGAAGTGGTTGCCCTGCTGGAACGCGGCGCATAAGGGGTAATTATGCAGGCGGCAAGTTGCGAGTAATTTGCCGTCTTCCCTGAATTTTCAATATTTGCCCTAAGTTGGGAAGAGCGTGTTACGTAAGTTTCACGAGTACTGAATATACTCTCACTTGTTGTTAACACGAACAGGTGGCCGAGCTATTGATCAAGGGCCTTTCGGTTTTTGCAGCTATCATTTGCATTGTGCTGGGCCTGCTGACGGTCTGGACGCCCATCCCTACCGGCGTACCGCTGCTGGCTCTGGGGACGGTTCTACTGATCGCTACAAGCCGCAGGTTTGCCAAGTTCGTGCGGCGGCATCGGAAAAACTTTGTTTGGCTCAATCAGGCTCTGCATTGGATTGAGGTGCGTTCCAGCGGGCGGTTTAAGAAGATCATCAGACGAACGCGTCCACGCTATTTCAGGAAGCGTCAGGGTAAAGGTCAACCCTCGCCTAAAGATAACAATACTAAGTCCGCAGCATGATTTCCCAGAGCAAGCAAATCAGATAGGATCTTTTCCAATTACAGGAGAAGTATATGCCGGCTTACGTCATTGTTGATACAAAAATTGAAGATCCTGTCGTCTATGAAGATTACAAGGCTCAGGCTCGCCCGATTGCTGAGAGCTTCGGCGGCATCTACAGGGCACGTGGCGGTGATATGGATGTGGTTGAGAGTGATTTATGGACACCACACCGTCTCGTCATCGTGGAGTTTCCAAGCATGGAAAAGGCGCAGGCGTTTTTGAATTGTCCGGAGTATGCCCCTGTTGCCAAAATCCGTCATGGTGCTGCTAAGTGTAGCCTGACGATTATTGATGGGGTGTAAGTTCTGGGAGCCTGAGGAGCGTTAGGTGCTCAGGCCACCGCTGACGATAATGAAAGGTGCAGCATCATTCAGGTTGAGTGCTGACCAGTCCCCATAGGAAGCTGTTGCGCGCAGGCCAACGGCTTCCAACAGGTCGCGGATATGATCGCGATGCACGAAGCGGCGCATGTTGTTTCTGGAGTAATGCTGTCCATCGCTGTCGTAGTGGGTTTGCATGGACACGAGACCGTTTTTGTCTGGCCCGGCTGTATCCTGCCACAGAGACACTCTTTGCCCTTCAACCGAGCGGACCAAAAGAGGTTTGCCTTTCTGGCCCCACTTCTCCCATGGGCGCGCTTTCGGGTTTTCCATGCCAAAAGCGAATTTGCCATTTGGTTTCAGATGAGCGGCGATGGTTTGGAGAACGAGGATCTGATCCGTATTGGTTGCAAAGGCCTGGAAAGCATTGCCAGTGATGATAATGCGGTCGAATTTCTGATTGAGGTGCACCGTTCGGGCATCTGCCTCCAACCATGTTACCGTCTCTGAGCGTTTAACAGCTTGTGCAATTTTCTTCGGATTTCGGTCAACACCAACAGTGTTTACACCTTGTCTGGAAAGCGCGTTGGACAGCGCACCTGTGCCGCATGCAATTTGCAAAACGCTTCCACCCGGCGTGCAAGCGAAGTTGAAAAGATAGTCATCATCTGCCCCCCAATCCTTATCCAGACTGGTAAAGCTGCATGTGTTTCCCTTTGTCTCCGTGCGGTTCAGCTGCATGATAATTGCCTTCCGGGTGCTGTCCTTCCTAATAAAAGTTAGGTTAAGAGTGTTAACGTCTTGTAACAGGATAAGCGGATTTGCGGCCAAACAAAGAATTCTGAGGTATTTAATCTGCTCAATGATTGTTTATAGATCAGTGTTGCAGAGAAACATCATTGCCCCCGCCAGAACTGTCTAGTTCTTTGCAAGAGGATCTCAGGGTCACATGCAAGGAGATGTAAATCCACTTCAAGTACTGGTGCGTTCGACTTGGCTTGCTTCAAGCGCCAGTTCTTTCTCATAGCCCGTCTCGGCATAGACTGGGGCTCTCGCTTTACGAGGCAGTCGTCAATCGGGCCTTTGAGTTTGATGTGCAGCTGGTTGAATTCCATGGTGCGGACAGCTGTTTTGTAAAGGGAAAGCTCAGCAATTGCGGACCAGCGCAGAACACCAAGCCTTTCCAGATAGAGCCCGGTCTCATTGGCTGCGATTTGAGGGCGTTTATCAACGAAAGGGTAGTGCCAGTGAACGCTGAGAAAAACGGGTAGTGATGCCAATGCAGGGATCAGTGAACCGCTTACAATGCCCGTACCAAGAAGAGCTGCCCCGAGCAACAGGCTGCCGTAGACAACAGGCTCGCCCGTCCCTTTTCGATAGCCCAGTGTGAATGGTTCAGCCGAGCTTTGCTCTTCCTGCCATGGATCAAGATCAAACTGAGACATGCCCCCGCCACTTTCCATATTGCGCCGGGGGCCTGTTGATTAGTCCGCCGGAGTTTCTGTTGCTTCAACTTTCAAGCCGAAGCCTTCAAGGCCAACATAGTGGCGCTCACGCGATGCAATAACCCGAATGGAATTGGCTCCCAGATCTTTCAGGATCTGCGCACCGAGACCAACTTCGCGCCAGTCCTCAGACCGGCCCTGAGCGGAAACGTGCTGCTCATGCTCAGCAGCTTCCAGGTTATCACGATGACGGTTGGACTTGCTTGCAACGCCTACCGCACCTTCACGCAGGTAAACAATAATGCCTCGGCCTCGTTCAGCAAAGTCTTCCATGATTGCTTCCAGAGGTTTGGTTTGCCCAAACACATCATCCAGAACGTTTTCCAGATGAAGTCTGACCGGAATATCCTGACCATCGCGCACGTCGCCGTAAACCAGCGCCAAGTGGCCAACATTGTCGAACGGAGTAGAATACACGATGGCGCGCGCTTTGCCTGCTGTGGTCTCTACGTCGAACTCATCGATACGGCTTACGAGGTTTTCATGACGCTGACGCCATGCAATGAGATCCGCGACTGAAACCATTTTCAGGTTATGCTCACGGGCGAAAGCTTCAACTTGCTCACCGCGCTTTACAGTACCATCGTCATTCACCAGCTCGCTGATGACGCCGACTTCCGGCAGGCCAGTCAGTTTACACAGGTCGACCGCTGCTTCTGTATGGCCAGAACGCATGAGGACGCCGCCCTCTTTTGCGACCAATGGGAAGATGTGGCCCGGACGGACGAAATCAGCTGCGCCAGCATTTGGATTGGCAAGGCCACGAACTGTTGCACAGCGCTGCTCAGCGGAGATGCCAGTTGTCAGGCCCGGCGCATAGTCCACGGAGACGGTGAACGCAGTTGCCAGTGGAGCGTCGTTGTTGGCGACCATCGGCTCAAGGTGCAGGCGTTTTGCTTCTTTGAGCGTCATCGGAGCACAGACAATCCCAGAGGTGTGGCGGATGATGAATGCCATTTGCTCAGGGGTGATCATGTTGGCTGCTACAATGAGATCGCCTTCGTTTTCGCGATCATCATCATCAGTTACAACAACCATCTCGCCGTTTTCGAAGGCGCGCAGGGCTTCGGCAACTCTTGTTTGAGACACGACGTACTCCTTGTTTTCTTTTAGTCCGAGAAAATCGTTGGGGGTCACCTGATGGCCCGTCGCTTCAGCGATTTTCTGGGCCATTTCTCGAGAAATCCATGCGCTTGGGTCGTTGCACAGAGCCGTTACAGATGCAGGAGACAAACCAGCGCGGCGTGCAAAGGCACTCCTGCTTTCACCAGCGTCTTCCAACCATTCAGTCAAGCGCATAATTCCAGCCCCTTGGCTATATAATTTTCAGTGATACTGAAATCGCGCTTTTGCCGCTGGAAATCAAGAGGAAAACTGAAAAAAGCTTACCGCTTTCTACCTAGGTCGTATCTGTTCCTGATCTTGAGGTGAATAAACGGTTTGCGGCTTTGCGCGAACGCGCTCGGTTACAACTATGTGCCCTGCCTCGGCTCCGTATTTCAGGAGAGCAAGCACTGAAATCACCACATGACCTCTCATGCAGTGTTGAACCAGAGTTCCCGGAAGTCGGGATGAGCAAGG
>NZ_LMCJ01000002.1:272751-368335 GCF_001623085.1 Pseudovibrio sp. W74 | reverse complement strand
CTCGATACGCGCAACACCAGAGGTGGTGATGCCCTTCACCCAAACATGGCTTGGCGGGTTTTCAATGAGGTCTCCGGTCCAGTCCCCTGCCCGACTGATAGCGAGACGATACCCAGACTCTTTCGGAGACGGGATATTGGCAAACGCGTGATACTCACCAAATGGTGTGTGACTGATTGCGTTTGAGCTGCCCGGGAAGGGAGTGTCGCCATAATCGAACTTTGCCAAGACAGCATGGTTAGAGGGCTTCACCACGTCCACTTTGACACGCTTCAACGACAGCCATGGTGAGACGATGGACAGTGTGATGAGGCAGAGCATCCAGAATGCTGGGGTTTCCATTAGAATGCCACCAGTATCCTGCGTGATAGAAACAGTCTGTGCCCAAAACAAGCCAAGCACTGTCCAACCAACAAAACGGTGCACCTTCTCAAAGGTGTTATGATGGCGCGCGCGGAAACCTCCTTGTGCCGTGACGATCAGCAGGACCATCAACGAGACCATCGCCCCGCTGAGAGCTAGCGTTTGGTCTGATGGAAGCGCAGCTCCTTCAATGCGGTTCGCCACCATGGCGTAAAGCAGGAAGCCAAACCAGATTGTGCCGGACACTGTGCTGCTGGAATGAAGGCCACCGAAATGAAACACTTTGCCTGCACCCCAACGAAGCCAGAGCGGCCAGCTGGTTGGAATGCGGGTTGCCATCCAGAACAAGGCGTTAACCACCCGTTGCTGCCGGATCAGGATGCCAAGAGACAGGTTGATCAGCGCCATATCTGCAATAGCACCAAGAGCAAAGCCACTTTCGGCAAACCAGCGTCCCTCCTGTAAACCAGCGATGAAGACTGCGATGTTAACCACGGCGACCAGCATCACCAGTCGGTTGTATTCCATCAAGGATGGATGGCGCGTAATACGTCGCCAGTTGTAACTGCGTGTTTCGGCAGTTGTTGCTTCAATAGTCATTAATTTAACTCCACACCCTGAGCGTCAATATGGTCTTGTGCCAGCTTCAAAAGCAGGCGCTTGTCCAACTTCCCGCGTGGTGTGCGAGGCAACTCATCCATGGAAAGGATCAGTGTTGGACTACAATAATAAGGAAGTTTGTCTTTCACGGACTGGGCCGCAGTGTTGGTGCACACATTTGCCGGACTGATGAAGGCGACCAGATTACGGCTGTCGAACTTGAGCGTGACCGCCTGATCACAGCCTTCCGTTGCTTCCAATGTGTTGGAAACGCCATCCAGTTCGACACGGAAACCGCGGATTTTCACCAGATCATCAACCCGCCCAAAGTGCTCCAGCTCACCTGTGTTGGTCCAGCGACCAAGGTCTTTGGTACGGAACATCATGTGACCGGGACGGAATGGGTCAGGTCGATAACGGTCAAGCGTAAGCTCGGGATTGGCAAGGTATCCAGCAGTCACACAATCACCACCAGCCCACATTTCGCCCTTCTCGCCAATGGCAACGGGGCGCAAGTTTTCATCCAGAACATAAACTGTATTGTTGGGTGTCGGACGCCCAATGGAGAGGATTTCCTTTCCCGGATAATGCGGTTCGGCTGTGTTGATGATGGTGGTTTCTGTTGGGCCACAAGAATTGTAGAAGCGACAGAAACTACTCCAAGCGTCTGCAAGAGGTCTTGGGCAGGGTTCTCCCGCAACAGCAGCAGTTTGCACCTGCTGGCAACGGCTGTGGTCAAGTGAGTTCAGGATTGACGGTGTTGCAATCAGCACGTCCACCTTTTCGGCTGTTTCCTGAATGCTTTTGCCGCGAATAACCAGCGTAGCGCCGTTTGAAACAGCGCCAAGAGTTTCCCAAGCCGCCATATCAAATGCGATTGAAAGAATTTGACCCACCCGCAACCCCGGACGCATGCCAAGGTCACCGGGGCTGGTTTGCAAAATGTTGCATAGGTTCTTGTGGGTGACCTGGACGCCATTCGGGACGCCTGTAGTGCCAGAGGTGAACAGGATCATGCACAGATCGTCCGGCTGTGCTTTATGTTGTTCGCCCTCTAGTGGCGTGGCCGGCAGAGTTTCATCCTCGATCACATCTTCAATCGCGATGAGAGTTTGGCCCTCTGCCACGGGCACCTGATCTTTAAGGCTGCGCAGCGTTAGAATGACTTGGGCACCGGTCACTGCTGCGATGTGGTTCAATGCCTTTTCAGGAGCGACGCCCACATGCTGTGGAATATAGGCAGCACCTACGCGAAGAGCCGCGACAATGCCGACCAGCATTGGAATGGAACGGTGCAGGTACAGGCAAACGGCGTCCCCTCTCTTTACGCCGTGCTGTGCCAAGGTGTGAGTGAGCCGGTTCGCGGCGTCATTCAGCTCACCGTAGCTGATCTCCTGATCTTGATACTCAGCTGCGACGGCATTTGGCTGCGCAGTCATAAAGTGGTTCATTGCGGAAATGATAGTTGGAAAACGTGGAGCGGTTTCTGGTCCCCATCCAAAATCCAGAAAACGTTCCTGATCAAAATCGCTCAATGCCGACAGAAGTGGATTGCGTGGCGCAACTCCTGTCAGTTTTGGCATGGCCGGAAACACTGGCCGAATGTCATTTAGATAATCTGCAGCAATATCCCGCATGGCGAGTCCCTCTTATGGTGATAATCACTCATTCTAAGTAATGGGAAAAATTCCCATTTGAGTATAACAAGTGTTCAACAAGCAGTAACGAATTCGTAGGATGAAAAATTCTGGTGTAATGATTAGAGAACTGGACAGCACAGGAAACGGAAATGAGTCCCGAGCAAACAGACCCTTTTGAGACCGCCCTCACAGCGCTTCTTGCCCCATTGGCAAAAGCGATGGTGGCGCGTGGCGTCACAATCGGGCCAGCGACCGAGGCACTGAAACGGGCCCTGCTCCAGGCCGCTATTGAGGAAAATCCCGGTAAGACAACTGATAGCCGCGTCAGCCTTAAGACTGGCATTCACCGTAAGGATGTCAAACGGTTACGATCTGATGAAAACGGCAGTTCTCTCAAGAAATCCGTCAATGCGACGGCCCTTGCAATCAGTTATTGGGCAACGGCTCCAGAGTTTCAAAGTGCAGAAGGAACGCCCCGGAATTTGCCGCGACAAGGCAGCGAAAAGGAGCCTGGTTTTGACGAGCTGGTTCGCCTCACACGCGCTGATATGGCGCCGGGAACCGTTCTTGAGGCTCTCATTGAGCAAGGTGTCGTTACGGAATTAGATGACGGATTTTATCGTTTATTGACTCACGCCCTTTTGCCAGCACCTGGAAGTGCCGAACAAGTCGCCGCCTATCAGGCGACACTTTCGACGCACCTTTCGGCCGCTACCCACAACTTAATTGCCCCTCAGGGAGAAGCTCTCAATTTTGATCGAATCCTGCGTTATTCGCATTTGTCAGAGGAGTCAGTGGAGACTCTGAACAGGTTGACGCAAGAGAAGGCCCAGATGCTTTTGGAAGAAGTCAACGCTCTGGCACGGGAGATGCAAATGAATGATGCGGAACAGACCGCCAATGGCCGTTTTGCCTTTGGGGCCTACGTCCTTCCAAAAAAAAAGCCGAAATCAGATGAGGCTGCTGCGTAATGGTTTGGAGGCACACACTTTCCGCTTTAATAGCATCCACTTTTCTGATCGCTCCAGCAGCAGGCCACGCAGAAGAAGAGCGTGAAGGCGGTATTTTGGGGACAGGCATTGTCGGCACGATTACGCGTCTCGGCAGCATTATCGTAAATGATCAACGCATCACCTTCCCTCCAGATCTGCCAGTCAAGAATGAGCTTGGCCCTCTGACGGCCTCGCAATTGGTACCGGGAGACACGGTTGCCGTTGTTGCTGCTCTGACTGGCTCAAACTGGGAAGCGAAGAGTATCCGCAGAATTGTGCCGATCATCGGTCCTGTTTCTGAAGTGAAGTCAGATGAGACAGGCAGAACCTTTGAGATTATGGGAACGTTCGTTCACGTACCAGTGGCCATCGCGACCACGGTGAAACAAGGGGACTGGGTAGCGATCAGCGGGCTGTGGCAAGATGAAGATGTGGTTGCAACACGCGTTGAGGTGGTTCCACCCCGCCAGTCCGCAGTCATCATCGGCAGCAACCTTTCTGTTGGCGCAAGCAATGTTCCACAGATCGGTAACACGTTGATTGCAGGCATTATTCCGCGACACGTTCAGTCCGGTGATGTTATCCGTGTCATAGGGATACCTGAAGCTGGCAGTATCCGCGCGACCTCGTTAGAGGCTGGGATCTTCGATGGAAAGGTTGGGCTGGTTCAGGCCGAAGGCTACTTGTCTCCGCCAAACTCAACCGGTCTTTACACCTTGCTTGGCTCCGGCATGGTGGCCTTCACAGACCAGCCAGACATGATCGACGAAACAGCCAAGGTGGTTGTGTGTGGGTATGATGGCGAGCTTGGAAGTGACCCGACCAAGGCAGCAGATCCTGAATTACTGGAGAAGCTTGGCTGTCAGTAGCTGTCTCGGGAACGCGTAATTATTTGAGCTACATCAGGGTGATGCATCGCATTATTTCGGCAATATAAAGAAAACCCCGGAACGTTCCTCACGTTCCGGGGTTTATCGTTTTTATCAAGAAACCAAACTAGCTGATTTTACCCAGTAGGTTGTTCATGGAACTCTTCGCATCACCGTAGTACATGCGGGAGTTCTCTTTGTAGAACAGCGGGTTCTCGATACCGGAGTAACCAGTACCCTGACCACGTTTGGAGATGAACACGTGCTTGGCTTTCCAAACTTCCAGAACTGGCATGCCTGCGATTGGTGAGTTTGGATCTTCCTGAGCAGCCGGGTTCACGATGTCGTTGGCGCCAATGATGATGACAACATCCGTATCAGGGAAGTCATCGTTGATCTCATCCATTTCCAGAACGATATCGTAAGGCACTTTTGCTTCAGCGAGCAGCACGTTCATGTGGCCTGGCAGACGGCCTGCAACCGGGTGGATTGCGAAGCGGACGTTTTTGCCTTTGGCACGCAGACGTTTGGTCAGCTCAGAAACAGACTGCTGCGCTTGTGCAACGGCCATGCCGTAACCTGGTACAATCACAACGCTATCTGCATCATTGAGTGTCTCGGCTACGAAGTCCGTATCAGTTGCAACCATCTCGCCTTCGATTTCTTGCGCTGGACCAGTCGTAGTGCCAAAGCCGCCAAGAATAACGGAGACGAAGTGACGGTTCATCGCCTTACACATGATGTAAGAGAGGATCGCACCGGAAGAACCAACCAGAGCTCCAGTCACGATCAGCAGATCGTTGCCAAGCAAGAAACCTGTCGCCGCTGCAGCCCAACCGGAGTAGGAGTTCAGCATGGAAACAACAACGGGCATGTCCGCGCCGCCGATAGCCATAACCATGTGCCAACCGATGAAGAAGGCGATCAGGGTCATCAGGTAGAGCGTCCAGGAACCTGCGTGGTTCATGTACATGAACATCAGGATCACTGCGAGAACGAGCAAGCCTGCGTTGAGAGCATGACGCCCCGGCAGCAGAAGTGCCTTACCGCCGATCTTTCCAGCAAGCTTGCCGTAAGCGACAATGGAGCCGGTGAAGGTGATTGCACCGATGAAGACGCCGATGAAGATTTCAGCTTCATGGATAACCAGCTCCGCGCCTGCCAAACCTGCTGGTGGAGCGATATCAGAGTTGATGCCGATGAACACTGCTGCCAGACCCACGAAGGAGTGCAGAGCAGCCACAAGCTGCGGCATGCCAGTCATTTCAACGCGTTGAGCCACAATCACGCCGGCAGTGGAGCCAACGGTTACAGTCACAAGCAACATGATCAAAACGGCTGGGCTTGTAAGATCAACACCAGGGCCAAATACTGTTGCAAGAACAGCCAGTGCCATACCGACGATGCCAAACCAAACAGCGCGTTTTGCGCTTTCCTGATTGGACAGACCGCCCAGAGACAGGATGAAGAGTACGGTTGCCGCAATATAAGCGGCGGTTTGAAGTCCAATAGACATAATGCTTCCCTCCCCCGCTTAAGACTTGTTGAACATCTGGAGCATACGGCGCGTGACCATAAACCCGCCGACGATGTTGACCGATGCAATCAGCACCGAGATGCCGGCGAGGAACCAGACGATCCAGCTGCCAGAGCCAAGCTGCAACACGGCGCCCAGAATGATGATGCCGGAGATTGCGTTGGTAACAGCCATAAGCGGTGTATGCAGGGAGTGAGCCACACCCCAGATGACCTGGAAGCCAACAAACACTGCGAGGACAAACACGATGAAGTGTTGCATAAAGCTTTCAGGGGCATAGGCACCTATCAACGCCATAACAGCACCACCGCCAATCAGAAGACCGAGCTGTTTGCGACCGGCAGCTTTGGCAGCCGCAGCCTCTTCAACCGCGAGTTCCTCAGGGGTTTTCTCAGGTGCCTTTGGCTTTTGGGCAGCGATTGCAGCAATCTTCGGCTTAGGCGGCGGGAAGGTGATTTCCCCGTCTTTGGTTGCCGTTGCACCGCGGATAACATCGTCTTCCATGTTGATATTGGCCTGACCGTCTTTCTCAGGGGTCAGATCAAACATCATGTGGCGGATGTTGGTCGCGTAAAGTGTGGAGGACTGCGTTGCCATGCGGGATGGGAAGTCAGTGTAGCCGATCACGGTGACGCCGTTGTCGGTTACGATCTTCTCGTCCATCTTGGTCAGTTTACAGTTGCCGCCTTTTTCAGCAGCAAGGTCAACAATCACAGAACCCGGCTTCATGGACTGGACCATGTCTTCGGTCCAGAGCTCAGGCGCATCGCGGCCTGGGATCAGCGCTGTGGTGATGACGATGTCAACATCTGGTGCCAATTCGCGGAATTTCGCCAGCTGCGCTTCGCGGAATTCTGGAGAAGAAACAGAGGCATAGCCGCCAGTGGAGGCGCCGTCCTGCTGCTCTTCCTCAAAGTCCAGATAAACGAACTCAGCGCCCATGGATTCGACCTGCTCAGCCACTTCCGGGCGAACGTCGAACGCAAGGGTGATCGCGCCAAGAGAGGTTGAGGCGCCAATTGCGGCAAGACCAGCAACGCCAGCGCCGATGACGAGCACTTTGGCTGGTGGCACTTTACCGGCAGCGGTGATCTGGCCGGTGAAGAAGCGTGGGAAGTTGTTGCCAGCTTCCATAACAGCGCGGTAACCAGCGATGTTGGCCATGGATGACAGAGCATCCATCTTCTGTGCGCGCGAGATACGCGGCACCATATCCATCGCCAGCACGTTGACCTTTTTATCGGCAAACTGCTGAAGAAGCTCACCATTTTGCGCTGGCCAGAAGAAGCTGATGAGGGTTTGTCCCTCGTGTGTCAGTTCCAGTTCAGACGCTTCGGGCGGACGGACCTTGATAACAATATCTGCGGTTTCCCAGAGCGTTTTTGCATCTGCGATAACCTTTACGCCAGCATCTTTATAATCTGTGTCAGAGAAGTTTGCAGCTTCACCAGCGCCGGATTCAATAGCGCACTCATATCCCAGCTTTTGCAGCTGTTGGGCGCTGTCCGGCGTCAACGCGACCCGACGTTCCCCGTCAAGGACTTCCTTGGCAGCCCCTATGATCATGTTCTAACCTCTTGCCTGTTAAATAGGTTTCCAGCAGAAATCGCTCGTTACCAACTGTTCCAATCGTTTTTTATTCTCGATCCCAGCGTAGGCGCTGGTATCGTTTTTGTGCAATGCACCAAAGGCCCTAAACTTTACCGACTGTCCAAAGGAATCTCTTTGACCAATCTTACTCGCAAGGCAGGTTAAGCTCCTTTGCGTAAACTGCAAGTCTCTCCTAAAAACTTCGAAAATCCCTTCATCTTTAAAAGGGAGCCCGTTCAAATCCCAGTAGGGTAAAGCCCTATCTGAACGACAGTTGATCACCTTTACCCAAGTGTTTGAGTTCAAACTAAAGAACGAGGTGGATAAGTGAAATTGAATGAATCTCAATATAGTTCACATATATAAGAGCGAAGGTGAGTATAAACCGCATTTCACGCAGATTATCGGGGTTTATACTTGCATTTGCTCTTAGACCGCGCAGAGGAAAACTATGCCTAAAGTGGAAGATTAACTGAAATATATTTATGTCTCAGTCTGAAGTTACAGGTAGATATACCAGCTTATCACTTTGGCGCATGTGACAACCTGACATAGAAGCTGCCCCTTCACCCATTCACGAAAGCCACTTTCCGCCTTTGCGTTATTCTGTGCGTTTCTTTGCGCGATTTTGCGTTTTTATGCGTTGCTATGTGAAATCCAGCTGAAATAGGTCTTCAGGAAGGTGGCGTACCACTCCACCACGGTAGGTTCTCACCGCTGTACCCTGACAGGCCACACTTTGCTGATGATTGTTCTTTGCATACGTGCTAAGGGCGCCCTTCACCAAATTAAAAGACCAACGCTACGGCGCTTCACCGCATGGGCATAAGTTGGCTTGCTGAGGGGCATAAGACAAATCAGATGATGGATGCTTTACGGTACATCGGATTAATCGTGATTTTCGCTGGAACTATCTACTCGTTTCACAAGATCCGGCAGAGGCCAGAATACGAAGAGCTGAGAAAGCGCAATCTCGCGCGCAATCTGAATTTCATCTTCCTGCTGCCCGCATTTTGGTACAAGAAGGAGCCTGCACTGAAGCCAGCCTATGTGAAACTGGCTAAGATTGGTCTTGTTCATGCGTTTGGCGCCCTGTTCGGGATATTGGGCTATTTTTATCTTCTGGATTTCATTTACTTCTATATGACTGGCCGATTACCCTTATAATCTCTGATCTGAGAAAGAACTAATCCCCCTCCTCCAAGCACGTGGCATTCTGTTTGAACGGAATGTGTTCGAAGAATAAGCTCTCAGAGATAACTGGGTGCAGGGAGAAAACCAAGGTATGGACGCCGCGCTCTATATTGGCATCTTCCTGATCTGTATCGGCAGTCTTTAGGCTACTTTCCTTACCCTCCTTGAACTTCACGTGGATGGCCGCTTATAGATCTCAGAGAGAAAGACCATGTCCCCCTCTCCGTTATCTATGTCACTCTGATCAGGCAGCGACTGCGGCTGTTATGAGGATTTCTACTTTGAGGCTGTCTAGGGCGAGTTTGCATTCGCCGCAGGCGCGGGCCGGTGGGTTTTCCGGGTCAACCCATGCGTCCCAGACGGAGTTCATCTCAGCAAAATCGGCAACATCATTCAGCCAGATGGTGGCTTGCAGGATGCGGGACTTGTTGGAACCAGCGTCTTCCAGCAGTTTTTCAATGTTGGCCAGAATGGCGTGGGTCTGGTCAGCTGCGGTTTTGCCGTTGGTGTCGACCTGACCGGAAAGATGCACGATGCCGTTGTAAACGACGATCTGGCTCATGCGCGGGCCTTTGCCCAGGCGAGTAATATCAGACATGGGGGACTTCCTATGCTTTATGTAAATCGGTTTGGTGAAAGCGCTGCCACGATTTCCTCCGGGAGTTCCGAAGGACGGTTGAGGCAGAGATCTACGGTGAGACGGGAGAGCGCCGGACTGGTTTGAATGCCGTAACCACCTTGAGCGGCGAGCCAGAAAAAGCCCTCTGCATCAGAAGCAAACCCCACAACGGGGCTGCGGTCCTCAACAAAGCTGCGAAGGCCTGCCCAGCTGTGTTCCACACGGGTGACGGAGAAGTTCACGGCATTTTCAAAACGGTACAGGCCTTCGGCGAGCACCATGTCATCTACAAAGGCATCATGAGGCTCTACAGGATCGGCATCCACGGGAGAGACGAGCAGTTTGCCCGCTTCTGGCTTGGCGTAAAAAGGTTCTGCGGCGCCCTCAAACAAAGGCCAGTTGCTGCTGTCGACACCGTCCGGCAAGGGCAGAATTGCTGCGGTCCGGCGTTTTGGGGTCAGGCCAATTGTTTTGATGCCTGCAAGTTCAGCAATCTTATCAGCCCATGCACCTGCGGCATTGATCAGAACAGGCGCACAAAATGTACCTTTTGGCGTGGTCACCTGCCAAAGTCCGTCTTGCCGCTCTATTTGATTGGCAGGTGCTGAAAGGACAATCTCTCCGCTGCGGGATTTGAAGAGGCGGGCATAGCCTTGAAACAGGCGGTCCACGTCAATGTCCAATGCGTTAGGCTCGTAAAGCGCGGAGGAGACTTTTTCCGGGTCGAAGATTGGGACCATGGCAAGGGCTTCTTCAGCGCTGCGCGTCTCCAACCCTTCTGCGTCTTCCTCGTAGGTTTCCAGCTGGTCTTCCTTGCCCTTTTCCGCCAACATCAATAGCCCGCGCCGCGTGAGCACGGACCCCTCGCAAATGCCTTGCGGGTTCATGAGGGTCGGTTCGGATGCTGCGTTTAAGGCGCGGATGACGGCATTGCCGTAGTTGCGGATGAAGATCGCAGCAGAGCGGCCTGTTGAGTGATGGCCGATCACATCTTCCATTTCCAGCACAACGGTTTTTGCGTTCTCTGCCAGTTGAGAGGCTGCACTGATGCCAGCGATACCGCCGCCGATAATCAGGAAATCGCAATGCTGTGCCATGTCAAACCTCACAAAGATAAAAAGCAAGGCTGATATATCTAGTAAAGTGCGCGGCGATGCGAGGAAAAACCGATCTTACGCACTTTTATATTGTTCCCATAACAATGTTTGGACTGCAGATTATCATTTGGTTGAAATGGTTCGAGGTTTTGGTCAGCCAATTTTGAAAGAGCTCAGAACTGCCAAAGAATACGAATCTCTCTCGGGATAAACTGGGAGCTGCTCTGAGATTGTATGTATTTGGTCGACCTATTTGGGTGATTTCGATCGAGAGGTCGGACATTATTTCTGATCGGCTGCCAATGCATGCCAGTCAGTATAGTTAAATGTAAGTTTCTGTCAGATTTAGCATAAGGCCTAGCATTGAAATATAGAGGGCGGTTACTGCAAGCTGCGTTGGATGTAAGTTGATGCTAATATTATTATTACTTAGAAAGTATTAGTAAACCTCACTTTTCATGAAGGTTATGTGACTTGCATCATCTACGTTTCGTTTTATGGGGTGTGTTTCATGAGGCATGACCAATTGTCAGTGCCAACACCTAGATTTGATATTTTGGTTGACCTTTTTGTGAAATTGGTCAGAAATACTGGTAAGGGATGTCGCCGAAGGGAAGATCGGTCTCATTTCGATAAATCGGGAATTCCGTAGCAGGCGTCGTTTGTCTGTGTACTTCAAGGGAGAATTTAGAAGAATGTTCCGCAAGTCTCATTTTATTGGTGCTGTGCTTACATCTGCTCTTATGGTGGGCGCGACCGTTGCAGAAGCGAAGACCCTGAAGGTCAGCCATAACCTGCCGACTGACAACCCGGCACATATCTCTCTGGAGTTCATGGCAAAGCGCGTTAAAGAGCTTTCCGGCGGTGATGTTAAAATGCGCATCTTCGCAAACGCGCAGCTTGGCACACAGCGTGAATCCGTTGAACTGATGCAGAACGGTCTTTTGGACATGGCCCGTTCCAATGCAGCAGAAATGGAAGCCTTTGAAGAGTCATATTCTGCGTTGACCCTCCCATACATCTTTGAGAGCGAAGATCACTATTACAAAGTGCTGACTTCTGATGTTGCTGAAGACGTCTTCATGGCTTCCAAGGACAAAGGCTTTGTTGGTCTGGCATTTATGGTGGACGGTTCCCGCTCGTTCTACGCAAACAAAGCAATCAACAGCCCAGCTGATCTGAAGGGTATGAAGATCCGCGTGCAGCCTTCCCCGTCCGCAATCCAGATGGTTGAACTGCTTGGCGGCGCACCAACCCCAATCTCCTTCGGCGAGCTGTATTCCGCTCTGCAGCAGGGCGTGGTTGATGGTGCTGAAAACAACCCGCAGGCATTGGTTGATGTGCGCCACGGTGAAGTTGCAAAAGTCTACTCCCGTGACGAGCACACCATGATCCCTGGCGTTCTGATGGTCTCCACCAAAGTGTGGGATGGTCTGGAAGCAGATAGCCAGAAAGCGCTGAAAACAGCTGCACGTGAAATGATGGACTTCCACCGCGAGCTTTACAACAAGCAGACCCTTGAAGCGATTGAAGCTGCAAAAACCAAGCTTCAGGTGAAGTTTGTGGAAGTAGAAAAAGCTCCATTCATCAGCGCAGTTCTGCCAATGCATGACGCGCTTGCAGAAAAGTCACCTCAACTGGCTGATCTGGTTGCACGCATCAAAGGCCTTGCAAAATAAGCAAAATACTCTCCGGGCAATGAACTTAAACCCCGTCTCACCTGAGGCGGGGTTTTTGTATGGAAGACTGTGCCGGCTTTAGTCCGGGTCAACCTTGATGCCGAGGCTGTGCAACAGAAGGTGTTGCTGGCTGGCAGAAACAATCATGCCCCGATATCCGCGCAGGCTTGTTAAGAAGAGTGCACCCACATCAGCACCTCGCAAATCCGCGTAGGTCAGGTCAAGATCTTCCGTTTCCGCATCAGAAAGCGTGCTGCGCTTCAGGTCTGCATTGGTCAGGTTCGTGTTGGACAGGTTGCTGCTGGTCAGATCGCAGTCGGTGAGAATGCATTCCTCCAGATCCAGATCAGACAGGGTTGCGTAGTTCAGCTGGCAGTCGGTGAATGTTGCCCGTGTCTTCAACGCACGCTTGCCCGCAACCTTGCCAAAGTCACAGCCCGCAAGTGAGGCGCCCGTCAACCGGGAATTCTGGAAGGTGATGCAGAACATTTGCGAATACGGAAAGATGGTGAGGCGCAGATCGCAGTTGTGAAACTCCACATTACTAAGGTCTGCATGGCGAAAGCACCCGCCTGCCCGTGTGTCGGCATAATAAAAGCTGCAGTTTTCAAACTTCGCCTCACGCAGATCGCAGCTCTTAAAGGTGCAGGCCGGGAACTGGGTGTCTTTCCAGCTGCTTTCACGAAAATCTACGGAATTGAAGTCACCTTCCGGCTCAAAACTACAATTGAGAAACTGCGCATCCCGCAGGTCTTTGCCCTCAAGCCAGGATGCTTCCAGCTCAGCATCTTCAATTGGTCTGCCAGATTCCAAAAGAGCCGAGAATTTTTCATAGGTGAGAGCGGTGGAAGTATCTGAGGAAGTCATGTGAGCACCGTGATGAACGAGGAGACAACCACTGTGCCATGTGCAGTGGGTGCGTTCAATCCGACAGGTTCAATTAAGCAAGAAAAGACCGGCGTCGCCTTTTGAAATATGGAAGGCTAAGCCGGCTAGGCAATAATTTGCAACAATACAGGTGGCTCATTTCCCAAGCAAACAAACCACCAAGCAGCAAACTTAAGGACCGAATTGCGGTTGAAGGTATGCCTTCTGTGCCAAGACTGCCTCCGAAAACCTGTGCTCCCGACGCCTCTTGTTTGCTGAGTTAAATTTACTCAGAATTTTTCGAGGTGACTTGATGCAATTGCACTAATTTTCTGCAGAAAAACATAAAATTCTAAAATAGGGTGGTAACGCGCTGATATATCTAGCGAAAATATCAGATTATTTTCCTCGCCAATATGTCAGATGCATGAAATTGAGGGGGTGGGTTTAGGCCACTGAGGGAAAACCCTGAAGGGATTATATCAGGCCTGCCACGGATAGCGTGAAAGCGTGGTCATCACCAGCCGCACGATCTCTGTTTGCGAGCCAACATCCAGCCGCCGGGACACGTTGGCGATGTGGTTTCGTGCGGTATTGTAAGAAATGCCGAGTTGCTCAGCAGCGTCTCGTGTTGACGCACCATTGGTCAGCGCCTTCACAACCTCAGTTTCCTTCGGGGTGAGATTCAGCAGATGGCTGATCATCTTGTCTGGCACTTCAGCAAAATCGGTCGGATCAAAGATCATCATCAGGCAGTATTTTGGTCTGGCCAAAAATTGCGAGAGATACGCAGGAGCGTCCTTTTGGGTCTCGATAGGCTGGATAAAGACCAGTGTGTTCGGACCAAATTCATTACGGATGATGACCGGAGACGGCAGAGTGTGGGTGTAGATGGACTGCCTGACTGCGCTTTCCAGTGCGCTCGCCTCATCCACTGCCTTGGCAGAGAGCCGCATATAACGCCCAAGTTGTAAGTTGGTGTGCTTGCTCAGCAGCTTTTCTGCGCGCCCGTTCATCACCTGCACGCCGCTGTTTTCATCCACCACCAGAGCGCTGAATGGCATCTGCTCCAGCCAGAACTTGCCCAACGCCTTGGTGGGCGCAACCGCCTCGCGCATGCGACGCTGCAAAGCCAGCTGAAAAGCATTGCGGAAATACGGCTGCAGGAACTTCACTTCCTCATAGAGCTGGTCCTCATCTCTTTCTGACACAGCATAAGGAAGGGAGATGTTGATGTAGGAACACAAACCGTTCTGACGATCGATCATCAGAGTAATAGCGCGATCGATATTGTCGTTGGGCTCAATGAAGTTGCCGACATAATCAGCGTGGATGTCTTCTTTACGGAAATGACGATGCGGGCGGCAGGGCTCTTCAATATCAACCCGCTTTAAAACGGAGGGCAGCGGATTGAGCTGGGCAACGGGCGCAAAGCTGTCGTGGAAGGCCTGCCCCACATTCAAAACCTTGCGATAGTCATAGTGACGGTCTGCCAGGCTTTGCACATTGATGGCAAAGGGAAACTCTGAGTACTTTGTCTGCAGTTGCTTCAACGCATTTTCCAGAGGCTCTTCATTCATGAAGGTCCGGAAGATATCGCTGATACTCTGATCAAGGAGCGGTGTCATAATCTATGGTCTGCAATATGGCTCGAAAGGAGTGGTACAGAGCGGTAATCAAAGATCTCTAATAAAGAAACCGCTTAAGTATTGAGCCGTCAGACGGGTTAAATCAAGTAAGTTGACCGTTTGGTCTAAAAAGAAACTGACGCTGCGATATATCAGCAACAGTGCATAGGTATATATGAGAATATTCTGAATAAAGAGGTGTGC
Source organism: Pseudovibrio sp. W74 (assembly GCF_001623085.1). Classification (NCBI taxonomy): domain Bacteria; kingdom Pseudomonadati; phylum Pseudomonadota; class Alphaproteobacteria; order Hyphomicrobiales; family Stappiaceae; genus Pseudovibrio; species Pseudovibrio sp. W74. Next base: position 353,456 of record NZ_LMCJ01000002.1, on the reverse strand, counting down.
TTGAATACAGGAAAGGCCCGGAAAACCGGGCCTTTGTGGTTTTAGAAGATTGTATTTGGCCGGGTGACAATGCCCCAGTATCTAACGGTAAAGAGGCCAAATGCACCAACCCAGCACAGGGCTGAAAGACCCAGAACCATGAAATAACCCTGCGGATATAGGAGAATACCAAACACCCGCACCGCTGCACTCATGACAATGAGATAGTAGATCGCGATCTCAACCCATGTTGGTTGAAGTGGTCTGCCGGAGTGACCCAGCGCACTGCGTGTCATCATGGCCAGCATCATACCCGCGATGGAACCAACGGTGATCGCGTGGATCGCCAGCACCTGATCCCATGGCGCGTCTAGCAAAGCCCCTGCCCGCAGCAGCAATGCAATTGGCAGCCAGGCGTAGGAAACCGGCAGGATCCAGAGGATCGGTTTGCCCCATGTAATCTGAGGGCGCCACAGGCCCATCTTTACAATGTGCAGTCCGGCAAGCACCAGCAGGCCAACCGCGCGTAGGGTTGCAGCCTCATAGCTCATGCCAAAATAGATGTCGCTGACCAGCAGCAGCACCATGCCAAGACCAATTGCATCTTCAAGGCGCTGGTTGCGCACTGCGCGTTTCACACCGAGGGCATTGTTGGTGAAGAGCGGGATAATGCGCCCACCAATGACGGTTACGAAGATCGCGAAGACATCAACAGCCCAGAGGAACACATCGGCAGAGTCATAACTGATCAGATCCAACGCAATGGCGTGGAACAGACCGTTTGCCACAGCCAGCACCAGCAGCAAAGCCACCGCGAAGTAGTTGCGTTTGTTTTTCGCCTGATACAACGGAATTGCGATGCCAAGAGCGGCAAGAGGCAGGAAGAGAAGATCAAGAATTTGCCCGAGAGACCCAAGTGGTCCACTGCCCACAAACAAGAGCACACGCGCCGCCAGCCATAAGGCAAGCAGCCCGCCCAGAACCAAGCCATTCGGCGTACGCCGGCCCGTCCAGTTTTGAACGGCGGTGTAGAGGAAGCCGATGAGAATGGCGACCGCAAAGCCAAAGATCAGCTCATGAGAATGCCAGAGCACACCTTCAAGTGGGCCATTGATCTCGACAAAACCGATAATGGAGGCAACCCAAAGCGGAACGCTGATCGCTGCATACGCTGCACCAGCAATATAGAACGGACGAAAGCCGAGGGATAAAAATGCTTCCCAGGAGAAAGCTGCGCTCGCTCTGGGATGCTTCGGCATAGTTTGTGTTTGCTGCATTTATCAGATCTCGGTCGGCGAAGGATCTGCCTTCGCTCATTTTCTTATCAAGGCACAGGAAACGCATTCGACCAGAAGGGATGGAGCGATGGTCGAACTTCTCCACTTATCATTCCTTATAAACATGAAACTAATACTCATATTTGTGCAATGTCAAATAATTCTAAAATAGGCGCTCCGGCCGTTTGTACATGACGTTTAAGGCACTGATTTCAGTAGGACGGCGGGCCTGTTCAATCAGTTGCGGGTAAGTTGAAATGTGAGAGGCTCTGCCGGATTTTTGCCTTGTTCTGCCTTGAGTCTGACCATATCGAGCGACGGGACACAGGATTGATTCATTGCACGCATTGCAGGCAGACAGAAACAGCTATGTCATTGCGGGGTCCAACAAGACCTATACGCTGGTGTTTGCGTCCTCTTTAATGGTGCATCTGTTCGCCTACTGGGTGCTGGCCATGTCGCATCTGCCTCGTAGCTTTCGGGGAAGCCCGGTCAAAAGCATTGGCGTCGAACTCATTGGCACTGCTCAGTTTGAGCAACTCATCGCACCGCCAGTCCCACAAGAAACACCAACTGCATCGCTCTCCTCTGCTCCACTGGAACAAGCAGCCCCGCAACCTTTGCCGCCGGCAGTTGTGAGAGAAGAAGTTATCCAAACCCCGCAACCGGTTGTTGCGCAGCACTTTCAGTTGGGCCGTTTGCTGGACGCGCCAGAAAACAAAGAATTGAAAGAGTCGCTGGTTCTGTTTGACCCATCCGACCAGCGCGAGCAGCTGTGCAATCTGGAAGTGATGGAGCAAATCCAGTTATGGAACGAGAGCTTCAACCCGGAACGTGTGGTCGCCTTTGCTTATAAAGACCCGGTGGTCTTCGGTAATTCCGTCAGCGCGGACGGCGCCGCCTTCCGCAGCAAAGGCGACTGGTACCACCTCACCTACAAATGCACCTACAACCCCACCACCAACCTCGTCACCGCTCTGGAGTTCCTGGCAGGTGACGTCATCGCACGGTCAGAGTGGGACGATCATTTTCTGTTTGCGGAGTGAAGGTTATTTTGTGTCGCGAACGGCTCGGACGGCCAGGGAGTAGCCCTGGCTGTGGAAGTCTAGGGCGTAGGTGACGAAGTCCAGATAGTAGTACATGCCTTTCAGCTTCTGGTCTCCAGTGGCGGACCAGAAGTCAGCGTAGTCGGTGAAGGCTGGTGCTGTAAGGTCTGGAAACAGGGCGTGTAGTTCGTCTTTATCAGCGCAGGTGGAATCCAGCAGGCCATAAAGCTCGCGGATTGTTGGCAGACGCCAGCCTTGGCTGTTCTCTGCAAAATGAGAGGCCGCGATGTCTTGCCCTACCTGCATTGGTTCACCGGAACAGCTCTTACTATTGCTTTCCCACGTCATGCCTTCTGCGCAGCGTTTCCATTCCAACGCGAAACCGGTTTGATTGACCAGAGCTCCTTCAAGAGTAAAGCGCTCTTGCAAGGCAGGTTTGTTGCTGCAATCAAGTTGCGCAGCGGCGGGGAAGGCTGACAGGAAGAGGCTGAGAGCGGCACCTGTGGTGAGGACGAAAGGCTTTTTTGTCATTATAAAACATCGCAAAGTGATTTTTGAAAGATCGCGGTGCGTGCATGTTTTATCAAGCAAACCGCAGCGCTATTTCACTTCACTGACGGGAAATAGTGGTGTGTTTATGGCAGCTTGGGTATTTCCATGATTAACCTGTGCGTCCTGCAAAGAAGAACGGATTGGGGCCGCTCTTAATCTCTTAAAAGATGAAGGACGCGTTATGCCGTTGGTTCCCAAAGCTCAACGGGATTGCCTTCCGGATCATGAATTCTGGCAAAGCGACCAATGCCATCCATGGTTTGCTCCTGAGAGATTTCGATACCAGCCTCGCGAAGCTGGTTGAGCATTTTGTCCAGATCCGCCACACGGAAGTTGAGCATGAAGCTGTGGTCTGGCGGAAAATAGTCGGTGTCCTGAGCAAAGGGCGAGAACACGGTGACGCCCTCAGTTGAGACCCAGGGTGGCATCTCCATATTTGTTGGCGCCAGATTAATACCCAGATGTTGCTCGTACCACTGAGCGACAGCTGCAGGATCTTTTGCTCTAAAGAAGATCCCTCCAATTCCTGTAACTTTTTCCATAGTAGTTCCCCCAAATGCTGGCCGCAGAACATACTCCTCAATTGCCTTGAGCTTCGCAAGGCAAAAGCTTCAAGAGCTGATCAGAGGATGATGGTGGTTTGGGTTGATTGGTTTAGATAAACCGGCTCACCAGAACCTGAAGCAAGGCTTGTCAGGTTCTGGTGAGTGAGCAATGGTTGGAATTAAGCCGCGTCCTCTCCCACATCCCACGTTTCTGCTGCACGCAAGGTTGCGGAAAGGTGAATGAGTTTTTCGGTCATGCTCAGGGGCTTTTCTGGCAGGCCGATGCGGCTGGCGGTGCCGAATTCGGTGGCTTGTTCGCGGAACAGGATGCCGAGGACGGTTGGCTCGCCGTCTTTCTCACCAAGCTCTGCCAGAGCGACGGCCAGTGCGTGGTTGGTTTCGTCATGGACCAGTAGGTCTGCTTCGGTCACGCCGTCTTCTTCCAATGAAACGATATCCAGCCCAAACCCGCCGGGTTTCACGCGAATGCCTTTGTCTTTGTTGACGCCAAACACCATGGGCTGACCATGTTCCACGACGATGGTGTGGTCCGGCCCCTGCTTCTTATCTTTCAGGTGATCAAACACACCGTCGTTGAAGATCACACAGTTCTGCAGCACTTCCACGAAGGCGGTGCCGTCAAAGTCGCGTGCCTCTTGCAAAATAGGGCCAAGCACTTTGGCCTGTGTGTCAATGCTGCGAGCGATGAACTTGGAGCCTGCCCCAATGGCAAAGCGAGCCGGGTTGAGTGGCATTTCCACTGTACCGCCCGGAGAACTCGGCGTGCGCATGCCCTTTTGCGAGGTTGGCGAGTACTGGCCTTTGGTCAGGCCGTAAATCTGGTTGTTAAACAGCACGATCTGCATATCAAGATTTCGGCGCAGCGCGTGGAGCAGATGGTTGCCTCCGATGGACAGGCCGTCCCCATCACCCGTGAACACCCACACATCCAGCTCAGGATTAGCAAGCTTTGCACCGGAAGCAATTGCAGGTGCACGTCCATGGATTGTGTGGAAGCCATAGGTTGCCATGTAGTATGGTAAGCGGGAGGAGCAGCCGATGCCGGAAACGCACAGGGTGTCTTCCAGCTTTGCGCCTGTGTCTGCCAGCATCTTGTGCAGGCTTTTCAAAACTGCGTAATCACCGCAGCCCGGGCACCAGCGAACATCGAGAGAACTGGCGAAATCTTTTGGTTTCAGGTCAGTCATGATGAAACTCCCAGCGCATCCTCAATGATTTTGGCGATTTCGCGGACGAGGAATGGACGTCCCTTCACGCAGGAAACGCTCTCAACCGGAACATCCATTTGGCTACGAAGAACCGTTGCCAGTTGGCCGTTATTCATTTCTGGAATGATCACCCGATCAAACCCTGAGAGCAGCTCCTCCAGATTGGGCGGCAAAGGCCAGAGGTGGCGCAGGTGAATGTGGGAGACGGACTTGCCTTCCAGTTCTGCACGGCGGGCTGCCACACGGATTGGACCCCAGCTGGAACCCCAGCCGAGTAAGGCCAACTTGCCGGTGGCCTCTCCAGATTCCACATGTTGCGGCGGAATGCTTTTCGCCATGGCCTCCAGCTTTTGGGCGCGGATCTGGGTCATAAGCTGGTGGTTCTCACCATCATACGAGATGTTGCCACTGCCCGCCTGCTTCTCCAGCCCGCCAATGCGGTGCATCAAGTCAGCAGTGCCCGGCACAGCCCACGGGCGGGCCATGGTGTCGGGATCGTGGTCATAGGGCAGGAAACCCTCTGGATCTGTGGCTTTCTTGACCGGGAATGGAGCATAGGCTGGATCACTGAAGTCCGGTAGTTTCCATGGGGCACTGGCATTGGCAATGTAGCCATCAGTAAGCACCATGAGTGGTGTCATGTGCTTTGTGGCCAGCTTGGCTGCTTCCACGCCCATGTCAAAGCATTCACCCGGATGGGCTGGTGCGATGACAGGCAGCGGTGCATCCCCATTGCGGCCCCAGATGGCCTGAAACAGATCGGACTGCTCCGTCTTAGTTGGCAGGCCAGTGGAAGGACCACCGCGCTGGACGTTGACGATCACCAGCGGCAGCTCTGTCATGATGGCAAGGCCGATGGCTTCCGTCTTCAGTGCTATGCCGGGACCGGAAGAGCCCGTCACGCCCAGATGTCCGGCATAAGAAGCGCCGATAGCTGCGCAGATGGCGGCAATCTCATCTTCCGCCTGAAACGAAATCGCACCCAGCTCCTTCAACTTTGCCACTGTGTGCAGCAGTGGAGAGGCTGGCGTGATTGGGTAGGAGCCGTAAAACAGTTCAAGATTGGCAAGGGTTGCACCGGCATAAAGGCCATAGGCCATGCCCTCGTTGCCATTGATGGACCGATACTCGCCTTCCATTAAGGGAGCTGGCTGAATGCGGTAGCGGGAAACATCCGGCGGCAGATCGCTGACTTCCCCGTAAAGGTGGCCTGCCTGCAGCGCCATGATGTTGGCTTTGGCTACATCCGGTTTTTTGTGGAACTTCTGCTCGATCCAATGCTCAACATCTGCGGTGGAGCGCTCGAATAGCCAAAGCACGAGGCCAAGGGTCCACATGTTCTTACTGCGCCGGGCATCCTTTGCGGAAAGGCCTGTTTCCTTCAGCGCTTTTTCTGTGTTGCTGGTGATCTCCAATGGCAGCACGCGAAAGCTGGAGAGTGACCCATCTTCCAACGGATTGGTGGAAAAACCTGCTTTGGTGATGGCGCGCTCGGTAAAGGCGTCCATATCGATGATCAGCAGACCGTTCTGCTTCACACCTTCCAGATACTTACGCAAGGCTGCCGGGTTCAGCGCCACCAACGCGTCGGTTTCATCACCAAACGTGTCCACCTCGGTGTGGCCGATATTGAGGGAATAGGCTGAGACACCGTAGATCGTTCCGCTTGGGGCGCGTATATCCGCCGGAAAATCCGGGAAGGTTGCAATGTCATTGCCAAATCTGGCAGCACTTTCAGCCAGCCGCGTGCCCGTCATCTGAATGCCGTCGCCCGAGTCTCCGGCAAAGCGGACGCGCACATAGTCGACCTCCGGCTGCTGGGAGACAGGAAGTTCACGCGTTGTTGTGCTGTGTTCCAGTCCGTTCTGCATAATCGGCTCCAAAATACTGGCAGCGGCAGTGGCAGAAATCTCGTCTGTTCTTTTGTCCCTCAGGACATTGCCAATCAGCTGAGCCAGAATACCCACTTCTCTGTGGCTTTTTGTAGCCTGTAATAGCAGGAATGGAGTTGCGACCCGTTAACGCAGCCCGCTGGTAATTGGTCGAACAGCTCTCAGCAGTTGTACCGATCTTGGTGGTTTCGGCCTCATGTTTTCCCCTGTATCCCGTCCATTCTCGTTCTGCACCCTGACAGATTTAAGTTTGGCGTCATTTGCGAGTCATTTGGCGCGATATGGCTTTGAACCGATCCAACTGCATCCCTAGTTTGACAGAGACGAAGAATAACAAGCGAGTTCCAAAAAGACATCTCGCATAAGGTTTCAGGAGTTTCTCATGTCCAACACTATTCTCATCACAGGCGCGTCCTCTGGCATTGGCAAGATCACCGCACAGTCCTTTCACGACAAAGGCTGGAACGTGATCGCAACCATGCGCCAGCCCGAAAAGGAAGAGGAGCTGACGCAGCTTGATAATACTCTTGTGACCCGTCTGGATGTGACGGATGAAGCTTCCATTGAAACGGCTGTTGCTGAGGGCATTGCGCGCTTTGGCAAAATTGACGTGCTGCTCAACAACGCCGGGTATGGCGCTTATGGCCCGCTGGAAGCATTTTCCATGGAGAAAGTACGCCGCCAGTTTGAAACCAACGTCATCGGCCTGATTGCGGTGACAAAAGGTGTCCTGCCCCACCTTCGCGCCAACAAATCCGGTACGATTGTGAACATTTCCTCCATCGGTGGCCAGATGACCTTCCCGCTCGGCGCGCTGTATCACGGCACAAAGTTTGCGGTTGAAGGCATTTCAGAGGCGCTTCACTTTGAACTGGAGGCTGCTGGCATCAAGATGAAGATTGTTGAACCCGGAATGATCAGCACCGATTTCGCCGGTCGTTCTTTCGACTTCACCAATGACGAGAGCATGACGGAATACCAGGGTGTTGTGCAAGCGCTATTCGGTGCCATGAACGGTGGCATGCAACCATCCGAGCCAAGCGTTGTGGCAGACGTCATCTATACTGCTGTCACGGACGGCACCGATACCCTGCGCTATCGCGCTGGGGCAGACGCCGTCCAGTTCCTCGACAACCGCAAAGCACTGGATGATGCAACATTCATTGGCGGACTAAAGGAACAGCTTGGCCTTTAGGGTCTAATTGTACCGTTCCCCCAACAGTACAAATTGAGGGCAGAGGATGCGGTGGTGTCCTCTACTTTTTGTTTGAAGCTTCTGAGACCAGTTGAGGAAGTTGCAGGTCAAGCACAGGAAAGATTGTCGTGGCTCTTAACGGGCAATGCGTGTAGGTTTGCCGCAGTCTTTTTTCTTTAAGTCTTGCTTCCTCAGGTTTTCATGGAACTCATAATTATTGTTGCCGTCGCCCTTTTTCTTGGTGTGGCATTCGCATTTTACAACCGCCTCTCAGATATCGCGCTCAAACTCACTTTTTTGAATGCGCAGATGAAAGAGCTGCATAAGAGCATGGCTGAGCTGCAGGGCCAGCCTCCGAATGCAGCGACTGCTCAAACAGCTCCAACTGCTGCTGAAAAGCCAGCGACGCATCGTGAAACTTATGTGCCGTCTGTGTCGAAGAAGCCATGGATGAGAGACGTGGATGCCAGGGGTGAAGTGGTGAAACCAACGCCACCTCCTGTGCCGAGTAGCATCGCTGCACAAGAAGCTCCGAAAGAGGATGCAAAAGCACAGGCTGCAAAGCGGGCTGCTCTAGCTTCTGAGCAGGCTTCAGTCTCTGAGAAAGGCGACACGCTTGCTCAGAAAAACTCCCAGAAAGACGCTCCAAAATCTGAGCAGAAAGCAGGCTCGCATCAAACCACGCCACCTCAGCCGAAGACTGATCCGGGTGAAGCGTGGTTTACGGGTGTTGCCCGCAGCGTTATCGACAATGTCCGCAAAAACTGGGTTGTCTGGCTGGGTGCCCTGTCGCTTGCTTTCGGTGGAATCTTCTTTGTTCAATACGGAATTGAGAACGGCGTCCTCTCACCAGCCATGCGCATCAGCTGTGCGCTGGCCTTTGGTGTCCTGCTGATTGCTGGCTCCGAGTTCTTCCGCTTCCGGCAGAAAGAGGCGCATGTTGATCCGTTCGGCCCACTGGTTGCAGCGGCCAGTGGTGGTCTTGCCTCTCTATTTGGCGCCACAGTGGGCGCTTATTCGCTTTATGGGTTGATTGGCCCAACGACCACCTTCATCGGATCGGCGCTTGTGTCATGGCTCGCGATTGGCGGTGGCCTTCTTTATGGCCCAGTGCTCGCGACCATTGGTATTCTCGGAGCCTATTACTCCCCGCTGCTGGTGGGCGGGTCAGAACCGTCCGCTCTGCTCTATCTCTATTTTGCGATGGTGCTGGCAACAAGTTTTGCGGTTGAACGCTTGCAGCGCTGGATCTGGCTATCCACACTCAGCGTCCTTTCCGTTTTCGTCTGGGTATTCCTGTTGCAGATCCAGATGCCGGAGCAACAACTGACACCGCTCATGCTGGCCGCAATTCTGGCGCTGACGATTACGGTGCCTGCCTTTGGTTTTCCGCCGAAATCAACGATCTCCAGCTGGCCATTGGACAACACGTTTTGGGACTACAAGAAGACCTATCCAGCTTTGCTAAGCTATGCGGTGACAGGTCTCGTGCTCCTGACCGGGTTGTTCTTTGCGGGTGAAGACATGGGTCTGGCGCGGCCAATGACGCTGATGTTCGCCGGTTTGCTGGTCGCCCATGTGTTCTTTTTGAGTAAAGCGGAAAGCCTTGACCTGATTGGACCAGCACTGCTTGCAGGCTTTGCGTTGATGATGTGGATGCCGAAGGCGCTGGCCTGGCAATCTGTGCCAGACGATAAGCTGTTCTATCTTTCTGTTCTGGCGGTCACGATTACCGCTGTGACAGGTGGCAGCTTGCTGCGTGGTCAAACTTCAACGCGTGCGTGGTTCTGGAACTGGTCTGCCGTCGCCTTGCCAGGTCTTGGTGCGGGGATCTATTTTATCTATACGGCCCTGCACGCGCCAGAGCTGCTGAGCGCTATCGGAGCCTTTGGCTACCTGTTTGCGCTTGCTCTGCAAGTTTGCGTGGCGGTCTATTTCCGCAAGTCAGCGCATAAGTTTGAGTTTGGAACTGAGGGCAGTGCTGCCCTTGCCTTCCTGCTATTCCTACCATTTGCCTACTACTTCTTTGGCGAGATCACGCTTCCGATGGTTCTCATGATCGGAGCTGTTGTTGTTCTTGAAATCTCAGATCTGTTTGGGCTTAGCATAGCGCGAAAGGCGTTCTTTGCTTACCTGAGTGGCATGGTCTTCTTCACCACGCAGCGTTACATCGACGGATTTGGCGAAGCGGGGTACGCAGACATTTCGCTGCTGTTCCTGCCAGTGCTTGCGCTCAGCGCATTTGGCTGGTGGCGCGGCCAGCAGCGCGGGGATGAGAGCGAAGCAGTTGTGTTTGAAACGACTGTCTGGGCAGCCCTGTCCCTGTTCTTCTGCGCCTTGCTTCAGGTGTTCTACCGCGATCAGGGCGACATGCCGATGTATGTGATGCATGGGTCCTATGCCTTTGTTCTGGCAATTCAGGTTTCCGTTCAGCTGAAGCGGATGAGCTTCTCAAATTCCTTCGCCAAGTTGAGACGAGGGCTATTCCATTGGTACTGGGCCATTGCAGTGTTGAACTGTCTGGTTGCGATTTTGGCCAACCCACTGGCTCGGGACCACGTCTTCGGCTATTTCCCGATTGATAGCCTCTCAATTGCCTATCTGTATCCTGCTCTGGCGTTGTTGCTGGCAACTGAGCGCTTCTGGACCCGTGAGGCTTACCTGCAAAACGCGACACGCGGTCTGGCGGGCGTCTTACTGGTTATGTTTGTCGGGTTGGAGATCCGCGCCTTCTGGCAGGGGCCTGTGTTGACAGGTCGTGGTGTGGTTCTGGAGGAACTCTACAGCTACACCGTCGCGATGCTGATCTTCTCAGTTGGGCTGATCGCGTTTGCCTCTGTGAAGCAACGTAAACGAGTTGGGCAGGCTGGACTGGTGTTCATTATCATCACCTGCCTGAAAGTGTTCTTCATCGACATGTCGGGTCTTTATGGTCTTGCCCGCGCGACATCGTTCATTGGTCTTGGACTAACACTGGTTGGTATTGCCTGGGCAAACAAACGGTTCTTGTCGTTTGACACGCCAGTTGAAGAGGAAGAGCCGGAGCTCAAGCCTCAGCAAGATCAGGCTTAACTCATCAAAAGGCCGGAGAGAACAAACACGTCTCTCCGGCCTATTTTGTTAGGCTGGTGCAAGTTCACCAGTTGCCTGTAAGTGGGTGTTCATCACACTCAGGAAGGTGGTCAGGTCAATGTTGCCACCCGTCAGGATCACGCCTGCCCGTTTGCCCTGCAAATTGTGTTTGTTCGCCATCAGGCCGGCTAGTGGTGCTGCCCCTGCCCCTTCTGCCAGATTGTGGGTGTCTTTGTAGTAGGCCGCCATCGCTTCAACAATCTGCGCCTCGCTCACGCTGACCACATCTTCCGCACCTTTCAGGATGATCTCCAGCGGCTGTGCCTGCGGATCGCGGCAGGCCATCCCATCTGCGAAGGTGTTGGCTGTGTCCGTCTGAATTGCCTTGCCAGCTTTAAAGGACAGTGCAAAGGCAGCTGCGTTTTTAGCGGTCACGCCAATGATCTTGGTTTTCAGGCCGAGCAGATCGCGAACCGTGATGAGGCTGCAAATGCCGGAGCCCATGCCAATCGGGACATAGACCACATCCAGATCAGCAACGGCACGGTACAGCTCCAGCGCATAGGTGGAGACACCTTTGACGATGTTCTCGTGGAACGGAGGCACCATATGATAGCCGTGCTTTTCCTGCAGTTGCTGTGCAACCACGCGGCTTTCATCAAAATCCTTGCCGGCAATGATCACATTGGCCCCAAACGCGCGCATGGCGGCGTTCTTTTCCAGTGAGTTGCCTTCGGGCACAACAATGTAAGAGGGAACGCCACTTCGGCTCGCGCCAAGGGCAACAGACTGACCATGATTGCCACGCGTTGCGGTCACCAGCCCGGCAGGCTTTTGCGCAGACTTCATCAGAGCATCCACATAGGTGAACCCGCCACGAGCCTTGAACGAGCCTGTTGGCGTATGGTTTTCATGCTTCACGAAAACATCAACACCACTACGTTCCTTCAGTAATGGCCATGCATAACACGGGGTTTCGGGGACAAACTGCTTAACAATGGTGTGGGCAGCTTCCAGATCCTCTAGTGAAAACAGCGGCATTCGATTTCCTTTTGGCAGTTAAAAACACTTTGCCTTGAGCTTAAAACCTGACGCCGATGATGGCTTTCAAAATACTGACCTAAACGCCTTTGGCGAATGTCCCCTTGTTTGCCGTGGGTTAGTCGGCCTATAGATAGGGCGTCGGAAACAAGAAGAACCTATTGAAGCAACTGAGGCTATGAGTTCAGCGCGGGACATTATCAGCAAATGGAAGCTGCAGTTGTTGCCAAGCCGTGCCTATGCTGTTGCCTACACGGCGGCGCGGGCCTCAATCGGGTTTGCGTTTGAAAGCCAGCGCGGGGCGCATTCTTTTGACAGCGATCGCCGGGTTGATTTCTGGACCCGGCCCAACAGCCTCGCCTTTGTGCCGAGGGGATGCGATGTCACCTCGGAGAGCGAGCGCGGCGGCGAGTATCTAACCTTTACGGTACCAGCTGAACTCCTACCAGATCGCGGAGAGCAGATGCGCTTCAACCATGCCATCTCGCCTGATGCGATCAAAGCTGCTTTTCATCTTCGCAAGGCACTTCTCGCAGCAAAACCTCAGGACACCTTAGCGATAGAAGCTCAGCTTTATGCTCTGCTGGATGTGGTAGAGCAAGTTCAGGCGGGCGCCTATGAAGATCCTCCATCAGCAGCGTCTATGACTGATATGCGGCTGAAACGGGTGGAAGAGTTTGTCGAAGATCACCTTGATCAGCAGATGTCCATGTCTGATCTGGCCGCATGTGTGGATCTGTCAGCGGGCTTTTTCAATCGTGCGTTCAAAAGCGCCACTGGCAAAACGCCCCACGATTATGCGGTGGAGCGACGTGTGGCGCGGGCGCGCAAACTTCTTGGCGCACCACACAGCACACTCAGCCAAGTTGCTTATGCCTGCGGGTTTTCTTCCCACGCACATATGAGCTCGACTTTTAAAAAACGCCTTGGTGTTACGCCGACCCAGCTTATGACGAGGCAGGTTTATCCAGCGCCAGCACGTTCAACTGTTTGACGTGATACTCAAGCACGCGCCAGCCCATTTTCTCATAGAACGGGGTGTTGTCGTCTGAGGCGCACAGATACACACGTGAGTACCCGTTTTCAAACGCCAGTTGGGCCATGCGTGCAACAAGGGCTGTGCCAATACCTTCGCGGCGATGAACTTCCTCGGTCCACACGGCGGCGACCCATGGTGTCAGTTGAGGACGGGCAGCAAAGTCGCTTTCAATCAGCAATGCGCTGCCAAGGTATGTTCCGTCGCGGTGGGCAACAAAGGCGGTGGGGACAGCTTCAGGACAAAGAGCTGCGCGGACTTTGACTTCGATCTCGTCTTGCAAAACGCCTTTGTCTCGCCACCAGGTCTGCCAGATGCGATGGGCAATGGTGGGAATGAAATCGGGGGTTTCGCTCATTTCAGAAAGGGTAAAAGTACGTTCTAAACTTTCCATAGGACTGGTGACCTGTAAAATCTAAATCGGTGTACCTCCTCCGGAAACGCTAATGATTTGTCCTGTTATTTTAGCAGAGCCCGGACCGGCGAGGAAGTTGATCGCTTCGGCTACTTCGTCGGGCTTGATGACGCCCAGATGAGCGTTCTGCTCGACTTTTGAGATGAGGCTTGCAGCAAAAGGATCTCTTTGAAGCTTATCATAAAGAGGGGTTCCACGTACAACACTTGGGCTGACACAATTGACCCGGATGCAATGCTGTTTGGCTTCTACCGCTAGGGCACGGCAGAACATGGAGATGCCTGCTGTTGCAGACCCGACGGCTGTGCTGCCAAAGGTCGGGATTATGGAAACATCCGAGGTTAAACAAATAATTGAACCGCAGCGTTGCTTCGTCATGACCGGATAAACCGCATGAATTGGGTGCAGAATACTGCTCATGAGCGAGGTGATTGTGGGCATGAGCTCTTGCAGTTTCAGCTCATGCAATGGTCTGGGGATGACGCCTCCGCCACCGGTACTAACCAGCACATCGATTCGCCCCATAGCCAGTTCCGCATGGGTAATAGCGGTTTCTGTGCGGCCGGGGTCTGAAGCGTCGCATTGGACAAAATGCAGATAGGCACCGGGAAATTCTGCTGCAAGTTTGCTCAGAGCATTGCGGCCCTTGGTGACGTCCCGTGCGCAAATGGTAAGTTTTTGAAGACCGGATTGGAGGAGTGTTTTGGCAGAAGCAAATCCGATGCCGGATGTGCCTCCGACGATGACTGCTGAGGATTCATTTAGTTTCCGCGCCACAGTGACCTCCAGATGCGACTGAACTCTCGTCGTGATCTTGCTCGCGTAGATGCTCAAAGAGTTGTTTTAGTACAGATGCCGTATGTTTTTGCTCAACACGTAAGAGCCTGACAGGCCAAACAGCAATCAAAGTAACCGGAGCGCTAAGACCTTCCTGACATCTATATGTTTTGCCGCTCGTCACTCAGGCTCGTCGCCAAAGCCGGAAAGAAACGCACCATAATCGATGCTGGCCTCCAGCGTTGTCACTCTTGCTTCTGCGTGGCGCGGATCGAGAAAGATCATGCGTCCGGGCTTGGCGTTGATCTCGAGAAGCTTCGGACAACCTATTTTGTCGACGCCTATATCCAGTCCCAGTTCCCCGATTGGAGAGGTGTGATAGTCGTCCATACGATGGGCAATGGCGAAACCGCATTCCTCCACAGCCGCTTTCACCGCCTCGGCCTTCTTGCCAAACGCGTTGGTGAAGTAATCATCCGGATCAATCACATCCGCGCCCTGGCTGAAGTGGGAGGAGATGCAGCCGTGCGCGCAGACCCTTGGGCCGATCATCAAGCAGCGCCATGTGCCGCTGATGTCCTTTTGCATCTGAACGCGGCAATCGACAGACCTGCCATCGAACGAAGAAAAGTCGAGACTTTGCTGCACCAGATACTGGTCCAGTGACGTATGACTGAAGGCGAACTCAAACGCGTCTTCCAGCTGCATGAAATCCGCATGCGGGCAGGATAAGTCGGTCAACCATTGCAAGCGGTAGCCTTTATCGCGCCTGGACAAGCGCATCAGCAGTTTGCCCCCTCGCCCGTCAACGGGTTTGAGATAAGCGGAGTGATGGCGGTCCAGAATCTTCTTTAAAAGCGGTGGTGTCGGTGCTCGGTGGGTTTCGGGCAGGTACTTGCGCAGCTTTTGCCCGTACATCAGGTGCTCATGCACCTCCCATTTATCAAAGAAGCCGGGATTGTAGATGTGAGAGCCCAGAGCGCGCATCCGGTTCTTCACCGCTTCCACACGCAGTTTGTGCTCTTCATCGCGGGTGTGAATGCGGTTATAAATGGCGGTGGGCAGGGGCAGACCGGGCTGGCGGTGACCGGGCATGGTCTCCCCGGTGATTGTGTTTGTCGCCCAGTTGTAATCTTCAGGCGAAAACAGAAAGGCGATGTAGCCGCAGGTTTGAGCGTATGTCAGCATATCCTGCTGGTGGCGGCGCTCAGGATCGAACTTGCCTGCTCCCATGATGCCAATGGTCGGGCCGATGTGGATGGTGTCCCCGTCCCGCTTAACATGAAGGCCATCGATGAGCGCAAGGCCGAGTTCGTCAAACACATCTGCTGGGAGGCCAAGGGCTGACCTGCGCTCTGTGTTGATTGCCGTTTTGGCAGAAAATCGGTGACAGGCACCTATCTTGAAGGACAGGTGTTCACCGGCTGTGGCGCCGATTTTTTGAAGGGCACCTTTGGAAAAGACCACTTCATTGCTTGAACTGGACACACGATAAAGATGAAGTTTGACAGCGGAAACCACAGGCCCCCCAAGATCAGCTGGAAGTCAGGACAAAACAGGACGAAACCGGTTGGGCCGGACCATACAAGACAGGTTCTCGCCAAAGCCTTGCGGAACTTGGGAAAGCTCTAATGGTTTAGGTTTTTGCGTGTACTTGGGGGCTTTACGACTCAGTGCGAATCTATGACTGATTCACGTGTACACTGCCGGTTGAGAGGAAGGTTCGAACTGTCAAATCGGTATTTCATCGATTTTTGCACATAAACCGTCATGTCCTGGTTTTTTTGTTGGCTTGGCGAATGTGACGTTTCTTAATAAGATTGTTCTGTCTTATTATGGAAATGTTGCTGTAAAATCGGTGGTTTACGCAATATCTGGTAATTCTCCGGTTCCGCAGTACAAGGACAGCGGAAAGAACCTTAACGAACTCTTAATATTGGTTAATACTCGTTAACTATAAAGATATTGACGCGCGTTTTGAAACGGAGAAGGATGCGCTGTGACGGATTATTTTCGCTCTGAACTTCAAAACCGTCATAGAGGTTAAGAGGCAATATGCTGCTCGCTGCTGAACATGATGAAACTTCTGCTGAGAAGATTGCACGCCATTCTGACTTGTTGTCACGGCAACTGCAATCCTTAAGGGAGAAGATGTATCCGCCTGAAGCTATGAAGAAGCTGAAGACGTTTTCTTCGCGCGAGGTTGCAGGCCTGCTCGGCGTTGCCGAATCCAGTTTGCGCCAGCTTTCACTCAACGGCGAAGCAGTTATCCCCGAAAGGCTGGATAACGGCAGACGCATTTATACCCTTCCTCAGATCAACGAATTACGTCGTTATCTGGCTGAAAAACGCCCTGCAGATGCCCTGCGTCTGGACCCGCGCCGCCGCCATGGCGAGAAGATGCAGGTTCTGGCCGTCGCCAACTTCAAAGGCGGCTCTGCAAAGACCACCACAACCGTCCATTTAGCGCACTATCTTGCGCTTCAGGGCCTGCGTGTGCTCGCCATCGACCTTGATCCGCAGGCCTCCTTGTCTGCCATGTTCGGGTATCAGCCAGAGTTCGATGTTGACGAGAACCAGACGCTTTATGCTGCGATTCGTTATGACGACGAGGAGCGCGTTCCACTCAGCCATGTTATCCGCAAAACTTACTTTGATGGACTCGATCTTGTCCCCGGTAACCTGGAACTGATGGAATATGAGCACGAAACCCCGCAAGCAATTGCTCAGGGGCTTTCGCGCGGCGATGGCATGTTCTTCCGCCGCATGGCGACCGTCCTGAAGGAGGTGGAAGATGATTATGATGTTGTGCTTATCGATGCGCCGCCACAGCTGGGGTATCTCACCCTTGGCGCGCTCTATGCAGCAACCGGAATTGTCATCACCGTGCATCCGGCCATGCTGGACGTGTCATCCATGAACCAGTTCCTCTCCATGACCTCAGAACTGCTGGCGGTGATTGAAGAGGCTGGCGGCACCCTGAGCCACGATTTCGTGCGTTACCTGCTAACACGCCATACACCTCATGATGTGCCGCAGGTGAACGTTGCAGCGCTTCTGCGAGGTCTTTTTGGTGAGGATGTGCTGGCGGCGTCCATTGTGGAGACCACAGCGATTGCGAATGCAGGACTGGAAAAGAAGAGCCTTTACGAGGTTGAGCGCGGAAACATGACCCGCGATACCCTCAATCGTGCTCTTGAATCGGTCGATGCAGCCAATACGGAAGTGTTCCAACTGATCAAACAGGTATGGGGTCGTCCATGAACAAGGCAACTGATCGTTCCAAGAAGATGCGTGCCATGTTTGGCGGTGTTGATCCGGCTGAGCTGGCGAAATCGCCCGGCCCTGCCCCGTCCATGACGGCGACAACGAAACAACGCGTTTCTCCGGGGGCGATCAAGTCTATGCGCAACACCTTCTCCAACGTGGAGAAGGAGAACGAAAAGCTGCGCCAGATGATCGAGGACGGCAGTGTCGCGCATGAGCTGAACACGGAAGACCTTGACCCATCCTTTGTGTCTGACCGTATGGTCGTGGCCAATGATGAGGATTTTGAGAAGCTCAAGGCCTCCATCTCTGCCAGCGGCCAGCAGGTGCCTATTCTGGTGCGCCCGCATCCGGACCTGCCGGATCGTTATCAGATCGCATTTGGTCACCGTCGTTGGCGCGCCTGTAAAGACCTTGGCATCTCGGTTCGCGGGATCATCAAAGAGCTTTCAGATGAAGCCCTTCTGATTGCTCAGGGTCAGGAAAACCATGAGCGGAAGAACCTGTCTTTCATCGAGACAGCGTTGTTTGCCTCACGTCTGGCAAAGACATTCCCGCAGACGGTCATTTCCAAGGCGATTGGTAAGGACGCGACCACCGTATCCAAGCTGCTCAAGCTCATGAATGCCCTGCCAGAAGAATTTGTCCGCGAGATCGGCCCTGCGCCAAAGATCGGACGTCCAAGATGGGAAGAGCTTGCTGGTCATTTCACTCATGGCCAGTTGCCTGATCCGTTCAAGGCCCGCGTTGATGCCGTGATGATCAGTGCCGACTTTGAGCTTTCTGCAAGTGACGAGCGCTTCAGCGCGATCCTGTCTGCCTGCAAGTCTGCCGAGACAACGGCAGCAGTCACAACTGGTTCTATCGCCACAGCCGCTAAGAGCTGGATTGGCGACAAGCAGATCCTGATGAAGGATGGTCCGAATGCGCTGAGCTTTCAGGTGGATGCGAAAAAGCAGCCTGAACTTGCCGCGTTTTTGAAGCGCCGCCTGCCGGATCTGATGGATGAGTTTGAAGAAGAAATTCTGAAGGAGGATGCATGACGGTCTAGTTACGTCTCTTCCAAAGAAAAACGGTCCTGCTGACGGCAATCAACAAGACCGAAATTCCTTGGGTACAAACAAACGATAGCGCTCGATGTAACCCTTTTTTGCATCTTCAAATTACTTCGAGACGCGGTACGAATCAACCCTTCACCAAGGTGTTGAAGCGTATTTCTGCGTGCTAATCGCCAGTTTGTCCCGTTTATCCTCAGTTTGGGGAGGATGTTTTGCGTCCTGACCCATGAGAACACCTACTAGACTTAGTAGGTGAACGGTGTAGCTATGCAATCTGTTGGTTCAGTGGCGTCGTTCAGAAAACTGACGCCGGCAATGGTTGCCAGTCAAAAACTGGCGATGGCCAATGACATTGTGAAGACGACAAAATCAGAGGTCGCAATGGCTTTGAAGAAGGCCGCGCCTGCTTTGGGAATTGATGGGACCACCTATCATATTCTCGATATTCTGATTGGCCTGACGGCTGCAGAGGACTGGTCGCAGGACCGCCGTCCGCTTGTCGCAATTTCTAATGAAAAACTCGCTGAGTATGTCAGCCGCTCCTCTCGTACTGTCGTGCGTTCGTTACGCAGGCTGGTAGAAGCTGGTGTTCTTGCTTACAAAGATAGCCCAACGGGACGTCGTTACATCTACCGCGCTGGTGAAGATCGTCAGATTGAGCGTGGCTATGGGTTGGATTTCTCTCCGGCACGTCAACGCCTGACTGAACTAAAGCAGATTGGTACTGAGTTTGCAGCCCGTCTTGCCCAGGAAAAGGAAGCCAAGCGTACAATAAGCCGGCTTTCAAGAGCTATGGCAGACCTGTTCCGTCTTGCCAGCCTTGAGGAACTGGAAGTCTCAGAGATCGCATCCGCATTCAATGAGTTGATGGACCAGCCAATGGGTGTTGTTGACCGCGCTGAGGCACTGACCATGCTTCATGAGCTTTTAGTAGCTCGCTTTGAAATGAACGAAACACCAGCGGAAAAGGGTGCTGCTGATATTGCTGAACATGATGTTTTTTTTGATAGAAACTCAGAAATGTCATGCGCAGAAGACAAGGATGTCACCCCATATAATAATACAACCTCTCAAGACTCTTGGAAAAAAAGTAAGCAACAGCCGAACGCGTCTAACGACGCATCCATAAATACAAACAAATCAGGTTACACCCGATTTGAAATGGCTCCTGAAAAGGAACCAAAAAGCGAAACTCGTGCCACAAGCCAAAAGCTGAGCAAAGCTGAAAATCTGAACTGGTCAGAACATGTTGATCCTCATGAAAGCGATCAGTTCTCCCCTCTCCTGTCTGAGGTTTCCCTTGGGTTGATCAGTTCAGCAACTGCAGAAACTCAAGCTGCAATTGGGCTCGATCTTTCCAGCTGGAGCAGTTTGATTGACGCGTCCGATGACATGCGTTTGCTGATTGGCCTCTCTCAAAAAGGCTGGTTTGATGCAAGAAAACGAGTTGGCGATTATACGGCTTCTGCGGTTTTGATCACCACGGTTGAGAAAGCCCTGCGCGATCCGGAAAGCATTGCACGACCGGCTGGATATTTCCGCGCTTGTGTTGACCGGGCAATTGATGGAAAGCTGGCCTTGCACCGCACGTTGTTTGGTCTGGCCGCCTCCGGGTCCTCTGTTGCAGATAACTAGCGCTGGGTTGGGTGGTTTGCCCTTAGCAATTAGAATTGGATGTGAAACTCATGGCTCATGGATCAGCTACAACGCAAATGCCTCTGATCACGTTGTTTCAGGAGGACGACAAACAGGAGCTGCGTGATTTTCTGGCGTCGGCCTGGACACAGGCCCATGAGGATGAGTTGGGCACTGAGCTGACCAAACAATTGGTTGCAAGGCTGGAAAGCGAAGATCTGGGTGGCGTTGTTCCTGGAGAATACGGGTATCTATACCTTGCCAAGAGCGAGCAGAAGATCGTCGGGTCTTTGGCCTGTGCCCTTCGCGGCGAAGTGGTCTTTATCTGGGCGTGTTATCTGGCCAGCGACTTTCAGCGCAAAGGGTTGGGCCGAGCTCTGATGAAACAGGCTGTCTCCGAGTTCCCTGAGGATAAAGTCGCCGGAATCTATGTGCTTGAAGGGAATGAGGAAGCCAAGCAGTTTTACCAAAAGCTCGGCTTCATTGATTGCGGCGAGGCCGAGTTTGAGGTCATTGCCGACACCTACACCCCTGCACGCGTTATGCAAGTTCGCATCGCAAACCTGAACTTGGGTTGATCTCTGTTTCTATTGGAGAAAGCGGCAAGCAGATGCCGCTTTCTTTAATGTTAAGTGACTGGCTGGATATCCGCCGCACCCTTACAGTTCTTGCTTATCATTGTGCTGCGAATTGCTTCTCTCTGCCCTTTCAAAGAAGCAATCTGTGGAGCTATATTGTCGCCAGATAGGCTTGAAACTGGAAGGCCAATCAACACTACACCGACGATGTCGTTTGTACGGGCATTGTTTTGTTGCTCAGCAGCTGAGGTGTACGCGCGGTCAATGTTCTGAAGCTCGCTTCGAAGAGCCTTACATGATCTGCCTTCATAAAAGCTTGTTGAGGTGTAAGCTGGAGCGATGCTCTCTGGTTTTTTTGCGCATGCTGTAATGATAAGTGCGAGCGAAAGAGCCAATAGGCCAGAAGATATCTTTTTCAAAGGTGTATTCCATTTTTGATTTACAACTCTGGATACACATTTCTTTTGTGTTGCTCAATATTAGCTCCGCTCGTTTACTGGCTTATTTGGTGGCTCCTTTGCAACAATCTGGTGATTGGTGTTTTGATAGAAAATCGGTACTGCATAATTTCTGCATTCGGCGCTTTGCTCTATGCTGCTATTGATTAGCTTTGGTCAGGTGCTGAGGTAACATGAAAGCAGATGTCCTTAATAGACGCCCGAAAACCGTGCGCAATTGGGGGCAACTGGATCTATAAGAAACTATGCTTTTTGAACTTCCAGATAACAAAGTGCTTTATCAGGCGCTGATTGATCGAAATCCGGACTTTGATGGTCGGGCCTATGTTGGTGTGCGCTCAACCGGAGTGTTTTGCCGCCTCACTTGCCCTGCCCGCAAGCCAAAGTTTGAGAATTGTTGTTTCTTCGAGACCATTTCCGAATGCTTTGAAGCTGGGTTCCGCCCTTGCAAACGCTGCCATCCGGTGGGCACGTCTGCCGAGAACGATGAAGTTGTGACCCGGTTGCTGTGTGAGTTTGAAGCCAAACCGCACCATAAATGGTCCGAGTCCGATATTGCGAAACTTGGGTTAGATCCTTCCACCGTTCGCCGCAGCTTCAAACGCCAGTTCGGGATTACGTTTCTGGAAATGGCCCGTCTTTCTCGTTTGCGTGATGGATTTGAGACGCTTTCCGACGGTGGCAAGGTGGTTGATGCGCAGTTGGCCTCAGGGTTTTCGTCTCCAGATGCTTTCCGGCAGGCCTTTGCCCGGTTGCTGGGATGTAAACCGGCAGAGTTGAAAGGCGATGGTCTGCTCAAGGCGGATTGGTTCGATACTCCGCTCGGCGCGATGATTGCCGTGAGCGATGACCGCGCACTTCATCTGCTGGAGTTTGCTGACCGAAAAGCCCTGCCTGCAGAACTTGCCCGATTGCGCAAACAGGTAAAGGGAGATCTGGGCCTTGGCCGGACTTCACCGACTGACCAGATCTCGTCAGAACTGCGCGAATTCTTTGAGGGCAAACGACTGGATTTTGATGTGCCTTTGGTGATGCATGGCACCGAGTTTACCAAGGATGTCTGGCGCGAACTGCGCCAAATTCCAATTGGGGCCACCAAAAGTTACAGCCAGCTGGCGAAGCAGATGGGAAAGCCCAGTTCCACCCGCGCCGTTGCCCGCGCCAATGGAGCAAACCAGATTGCCATTGTTATTCCGTGCCACCGCGTGGTTGGAATGGACGGAGGCCTCACCGGATATGGCGGCGGTCTCTGGCGAAAACAGAAATTGATTGACGTTGAATTGAAAATAGCAAGATCGAAGGGCCTTATTGATGTCTCAGGCTGATAAAGCAAAACAGTTCGCCGCTTTGCATAAAAAAGGTGAGCCTATCGTCCTCTACAACATTTGGGATGCGGGTACGGCCCAGGCCGCCACAAAGGCAGGTGCCAAGGCCGTTGCAACGGGAAGCGCATCAGTTGCTGCGGCGCATGGGTATGGAGACGGCGAAGAAATCCCACTTTCCCTGGTCGAAATTATAGCAAGCCGCATTGCGGAAAGCGTGGATGTCCCCTTCTCTCTCGATTTTGAAGGCGCCTATGCAGATAGCCCTGCGGATGTGAAGGAGAATGCGGCTCGGATTATCAAAACGGGTGCTGTTGGTGTCAATTTTGAGGATCAGAAGGTCCACGGCTCCGGCCTTTACTCCATTGATGAGCAATGTGCGCGGATTGCAGCCTTTCGGGACGCTGCAGATGAAGCAGGCATTCCGTTTTTCATCAATGCGAGAACTGATCTGTTTTTGCAGGAACCAGATGCCAGCAAACATGCTGCCTTGGCAGAGGAAGCTGTGCTGCGTGGACAGCGCTATGCCGAGGCTGGTGCCAGTGGGTTCTTCATTCCGGGCTTAACTGATCCTGACCTGATCGCTCAGATTTGCGAGGCCGTGCCACTGCCTGTGAATGCTTACATGATGAAGGGCATGCCTGAAATCGCCAAGCTTGGAACGCTTGGCGTTTCGCGGGTGAGCTTTGGGCCGGGACCTTATCGGGAAGCAATGGTTGATCTGAAGCGGAAAGTTGAAACCATACTTGGTTGAAATGAGAGGGGAGCATATGCTCCCCTTCCCTTTTTGTAGGCGCCCTGTCTTATTTGCCTTCTTTGAATTTCTTTCTCATTTTATCGCGCATTTCCTGCTGCATCGCGCTGAACTTTTCCATCTGCTCTGCGCTGAGAACCTGAGCCATCTGCTCATTCATCTTTTCTCTGGACGCTTGCATTGGACCACGAACTTCGCGCAGTTGTGAGAGGGTTGGCTTCTTGCCACGCTCAATGCCAGCATCTTTCAGGATCGCGCGGCGTTCTTCCATGGATTGCTTCATGATTGGGCGGACTTTTTCTTTCTGCTCATCCGTCAGCTGTAGCTTTTCAGCCATCATTTCCAAACGTTGACCCTTGCCAGGATTCGCCTGGGCGATGAGAGGTGTTGCAAAGAGGAGAGACAGGGAGAGAGCGATTGCCTTGAACATGGGGGCTCCTTTTTTTTGTAAGTCGATAGCTCATGAAGACAGTGCGTGGACGCTGCGTTAAGTGCAAACCAATTAGTGTAAGAGAACGTCTTCGTTCTGATCCTTGTGACAGGTCGTTACACTTTCACTAACCCATTAAAATTATTGGGAAATATTCTATTCAGGTTATCTCGCATTTTCATAAAGATATGCCCGCCTCGGGTATGAGGCGGGCACTGTTGCCAGCATTGGGATTTAAGGCAACTTTAAAGGTGAAGCTCAGTCAAAAAGATCCTGACGAGCTTCGGTTCTGCGAATGACACGGCGCGCGGTTGCTCTGTCCTGACGGCGGTCCCATGCTTTGGGGGCGACAGCGACCGGGGCCGGAGTGACAACTGTTGTGGTCGGGGCTGGTACAACAACTGCAGCAGGCGCCGCATTCATTCGGCAGATCTGGAGTGGATTGCGTCCGGAGTCATAAATGGCAACGCATCCGGTTAATGAGTTTGTCTGAATAATCGTCTTGGTGCCGTTGCTGTCGTAAAAAGTCAAAGCATCGGCGAAAGCTGCGCCAGAAAGAGTAACGAGAGCGGCGCTTGCAATAGCAATTCTTTTCATTCTGATCTCCGGTGGTTCGGTCGTCCAACATGTCTGTTTGGGGTAAAGACACTGTTTGATTGCGTTGAAGGGACTATCGGAGATCAGTTGAAAGAGAGCAATTTGAGTTTTGTAATCGGCTGTCGCTCATCTTGAACTCTGACAAACTCGGTTACAAATTGGGCAGATAAGCGTCGTTGATGGATACATTTTGATGCACACCATCGCAGTTTTCTGCCGATTTTGGGGAAAAGTAACGCACAAGCAGGTGAGTTTGGCAGGGCGTGGGTGACTTGGCAGCTGCCAACAATTGCTGCCAAGTCGGAGTTTTAAGAGGCGGGTTGCACCAGTGAGACGTCGAGGATCTCTGTCCCTCCAATGAGGAACTCGCTGAGTGTTTCGCGGTGCTCAGGCGTCAGCTTCACCCACTCATCCCGCAGGCGGTCGAGGCACTTCTTCTGGTATTTGAAGATGTCTTGCGTAAAGAAACCTTCTGGCAGATCCGCTGTGAAGGTCGCCTCCCCTTTGTCGATGGCATTGGAGTTCGCTAACAGGAACGGTAGATAAGTATCGCCTGCCATCTTAAGAAGCTCTTTGACTGCCGGAGTAAGCTCGGTGATCCAATCACCGTCAAAACCGGAGGCGTCATCTATGTGGTCAAGCCAGCGGAAGACGAAAGGGAACTCCTTTTGCAACATGGCAGACGGGGTTGGGTCGTCTTTGAGTTGGTAGAGCTGGCCGAAGAGAGCCACATCTGCCAATGAGGCCATATCGCCAAACAGGAAATGCTGCTTAGACAGAACCGCTTGTTCCAAAATAGAAAGCATACGCTTGGTGGATGCTTCAATGATCGGCGCTGTTTCCGGTGTGCATCCAACCTTCGGCATGCGGCTGATCTGGCGGGCACCAAACTGCTGACCCATTGCCTTGATGGTTTTTTCATCCAGACCAAGACAAGCGTCGTAAAGCAACCAGCTCGGCACGATCTTTCGGTCTTCCTCATAAAACCACCGATAATGGAACATGGCTTTCACAAGCCACTCGTCTGCCATGTCCTCAATCAGGTAACACGCGAACCGTATCAGTGGATCGTCGGGAACAAGCGACCTCCCCTCCCCTTCTGCCTCCAGGTCCAAAAGCAGCGGAGTGGAATCGTTCACCCAGGTCTCATCCGGATACTTGACGACAGGGATGACTGGAATCTTCACATGCTTGGTCGGGCTGTTTGGCCCCATAGGTGCGCAGAGTTTCCATGCGTGTGGAATGCGTTTCGCTCGGAACGCTGCACGCACCTTCATTGAGTATGGTGACCCCAACGCGCCGTGTATTTCAAAATTCCCCATATTCCCCTCCCCTGACTTGGCAGATTCTGAATTCCCTCAGGTCCACTGCCAAACTTGGTTTTTAAATGTCGTTCAAGATCGCTCCATCACCCTGCCACCGGATCTCCTCTCCCCTCTCCATCTGAGCCATCATGTTCAAAATGGCGGCTGGATTTTCCATTGGCAGGAAGTGAGTGTGATCAGGAACGTAAATGTCTTTTGCATTGGGCATGTTCTCTGCCAGCAGCTCCCAAGTGGGCGATGGTGAGAAATCATGCAAGGGTTCATCTGGTTGCCGACGACGTGCGCGTACAATTGTCGTTGGCACAGTCACAGCATCCAGAAGCGGATAAATGTGGTCTCCGTAACAAGTGCGATAAACCTCTGCTTCAGCATCTGGTGGACAAGCGAGTTGGTATCCTTCGCTCTGCTCTGAAGCGACTAATCCGTGGTCGCAGTAATCCTGCAAAATTTCTGGCAGCCAGCTGTTGTATGGTTTGCGGGTTTTGAACCGCTCAAACATCTCGTCTACATCCGCCCACTGGTTTCGTCGCCGGGCAACCGGATGGTCCTGATCTGCAATTTGCTTGAAGAACGGAAGCAGCGGTTTAGGAAACACGACCGGATCCAACAGAAGAATGTTTTTGTAGAGTTCAGGAAACTTGGCAGCTGCCAAGATAGACAAATGACCTCCACAGGAATGGCCGACACCGAAGACTTGATTGAGCCCGAGTTGCTCGACCACTGCGAAAAGATCATCTCCCAGATCAGTCCAGAGTTTCGGTAAGGCGGCGTTGTCGCTTTGGCCATGACTGCGCATATCCCATGCTATGACATGGCGACCGGGAAAATGCTTGATGATGTAATCCCAGACGCGTCCATGAAATCCTGTGGCATGGAGAAGCAAGAATGTAGGACCTTCGCCCGCCCATTCATGAAGACAGATCTTATGATCTCCCGTATGGACGAACTTCTGAATGGGGGTATCTGAACGCATGGAATTTCCTCTGCAGCAATGTCAGAAGAAGTGTAGTCATACCGTATGGGAGAACAAGCTCTACCAAAGCAGAATAGTGATTTTATTTCGAAATTCTCGACTTGGCAGCTGCCAAGTTTGGTAAGATTGCCTAGGACATTGGGAATGCATTTTCAATTGGTAGCTCGACCTCCGGCATAAAGCCTTTCACTTCGATGCTCATTGTAGCTCCGCTTGTCGTTGTGTCCTGGACGTCGACTTTGGTGACAGTTTCCCAATCTTCGTTATGATCTTTTCCGTCTAAATCGACTTGCACTGCGTATTGTCCTGCTTGATTTTCTATTATGCGAATAAACTGGTCGGGAAAGTGATAATGTTGATCCCATAATTTATCACTATAATCTTCGAGCAATTTGGATAGATCTATAACGTCTCGGTCTCCGCCTGAAGAGCTGTTCAGTTGGAAGTCTGTGATGTGATCTGCTGCTCCATCGAGTTGCTCGAAGAAGAAGATATCATTGCCTTCACCACCTGTAAGTTCGTCTGATCCGGCTCCGGCAGTCAGTTGGTCGTTGCCTTCAAAACCATTGATCACATCATCTTCATCGGTGCTTTTCAGAGTGTCGTCGCCGGCTGTCCCGTCAATCTGGTTCCTTGGATCGGCGGCATCGTCATCTGGATTGGAGTGAACTTGAATACTGGAAATGGACGGGTTGGAGTTCCCATCCTCGGATTGAACAACGATAGAGAGGCTGCGCGCCTCCAAGCTTTCAGATGTGGTTGTGAAGGTGATTGAGTTCAGCAAATTCTGATAGGTCGAAGCATCGGCTACTCCAGAGAACGTGAGTGTCATAACTCCGCTGCCGTAGTCTTCCAGTTGGCTGGAGACGCCATCGACATCCAAGAAGTTGAGATGATCCCCATTTTGTGCATTGAAGAGTTTTAGAGTCAGACCCGAAATCTCATCCTGAACTCCATCGATCTTGGCAGACTTGGCAATTGCCAAGTCGTCATCTCCAAGCTGAAAGGATGCCTCAAAGTGTTGCTGTTCCAATGGCTCTGGCTGGACTATTGAAACTGTCAGTTCCTCAATTCTCAATGTGTCTGCGGCAGTGAGATCCGCTGGTGCAACCAAACGGATCGTTGTCGCAGATGAGATGTAATCGCTTAGATCAAGGTTGATCGTCTGAGACTGAGTGTGACTGATCAGACTGGAAATCTCGCCAATCTGGTGGACGGAGCCATCAGCCAACAGGGCTTCAATGTAGAAAGACTTCGCCGGGTCGTTCAACGCGAACTCTGCTGCGTATGTGAGTTGGATTGAGGCACTTTGCGCGCCTGTCAGGTCAAACGTTTTGCTGATGCAGGCGAGATTGTCGTCTCCCTCTGAAGACGAACCGGATCGATCTGAGAGAACCAATTCGCCAGTATCGGCGTCTATGTAGATATCTGAGGAACCATCACTGGCGGCTTTAGCTTCTCCATCATCTCCACTTTCTACCCAAGGCGTGGATTGAATTTGGCCCATTAGCTCAGAAGAATACGAGGTTTCATCGAAAGTCCAGCTGACTTGGTAACTGCCAGGTTCTCGGGTGTGAAGGAAAACGATGGGCGGTGCAGCGGGCGTACTCGGGCCTTCGGTGACTTCAATGCGGAACTGTTGAGCAGCCTCCGCGCCAGAACTATCTTTCGCGACTACAGTGATCTCATAGATGTTGTCACCGTCCAGATCCATGGGTGCTTCGAAGGATACATCTTCTTTCCAGCTTACCTGGCCGGTCTGCTCGTCGATGTTGAAACGGGCCTTGTCAGACCCTTCGAGAAAAAAATGGAGAGGGTCTCCATCAGCATCTGAAGCATTTGCCGTGAACACAGTATCGGGACCATCATCCTCGACACTCATGTGAAGCGGCGTATCCTGGCCGACGCCAGAAAAGATCGGTGCGTCGTTTTCCGGCGATAGCTCTATAGAAACAGTGACAGTATCACTGCGCTCTCCATCCGCATCCTCAATGTAGTAACTGAAGCTGTCCGAGCCATTGGCGTTGGGGTGACCCGTGTAGCTAAATGTATTGTCCGGGTTTTGCGAGAGATGACCCTTGGCAGGTGCCAAGATGATGCGAACAGTGAAGCCTTCACTGCTGAGAGTATCATTGCCTAACAGATCTAACACAAGCGGTGTATCTTCCGTACCAGAAAACTGATCAGGGGACGCCGATGACTTTCCATCCGAGATGCTGAAGGTGAAGTCCAGAGGGATCGTGTCTCCGTCACCGTCAGAAGCCACTGCTGAAAACGATAGTGAAACCTCGCTTGCTGATGTGTGGTCAATCGGTGTGAAGAACTCGACTTCGTAGTTTCCTGATCCGGTTGGATCCAGTTTGATCGTGAAAACAAGCGTGCCATCCTGCGTCTTTGCGCTGAGTTGATTGCCCGTACCTTCAATGGAGTAATAGACCTGAGCGCCGTTGACAGTGAAGGGAGCAAGGCTGCCGCTCATGCTGGAAGAGAAGGTGAGCATCGTTGCAGACTGTGTGTCGGCGCCCCAATGAACGTTCAAATCACCACTTTGAACGATCGAGGCTTCATCGTTCATACGCGCTTCGAAGAGAGCATTTTCTGAAAGACTCAGCGCTTCAGGCGCAGAACTGAGGATGGGCGTGCTGTCTGTAATCGTGATTTGCAGCTGACCATTAACGGCGTCCCCATCTGCATCACTTGCAACATAATGCAGTTGAAACTGTTCAATGCCTCGAGCATGGTTCAATGGCGCATGCTGATCGACAGAATACGCGCCACTGCTGGAATTCAGCGTCGCGGTGAAAATTGCCGTCGTATTTTGGAAAAGCGTCAGTTTCTCGCCAGTCAAATCCCAGCTGAAGCCGGAAGGGAGAGCGGACTGTGTCCATGAAACCTGCCCTCCATCTACACCAGTTGAGATGGGGAGTACACCGGTTAAGGCATGAGTATCCTCAGCAAGTCCATGTCGTGGCGCACGTGAAGTAAATACGTCGTCACTTAAACTGAGATGGACCGGTTCCCCGACTTCCGGATTGTCGTCTTTGATAGACACCTGAAAGTGGCCCGCAGCGGTATCGCCATCTCCATCCGTAATCACATAGGGAAGGCTGATTGTTTGCTGGTCTACCCCATTATGGTGTTGCAAGGGATTGTGCTGTTGAACGGCGTAAGCACCTTTGCTCTCTGTAAACTGAGCGGTGAGAATGAGCGTATCGCCTTGCAGAACGGTGAGCTGTTGCCCCTCGATGATGTAGATCAGCCCCTCGGGATCATCAGGTAACTGCCAGCTGATCGTGGCAGTGTCTGCTCCTGCTGAATGAGGCAGATACTCAGAGGAATAACTCAGCTCGGTTTGAGTACTCAACTGGCTTTCGTCAAAGCTGATCTGGTTGAGCGGAAATGCTTTCGGCGCATCATCCAGCGAAGAGACCAGAAGCTTGCCTTCTGTCGTCTGGCCTTGCGTGTTGGTTGCGATGAAACTGAGATTGAAGACGGCGTCTGCATCAGCTCCATGATTGATCGCGCTGTGTTGCGTGACGCTATAAGTGCCCGTTGTTGAGTTGAGCGTGACTGACAAAACAACTTTGTTGCCTTGCAAGATCAGGAGTGTTTGCCCCTCTTGATGAAAGCTGAACCCTTCCACCGGAGATGCTGTGTTCCAGGATAAGACGACCGGACCTTGCGATGCATTGATCGGCAAGTCTCCTGAGGCTGTGGCTTCAGCGGGATTGCCTTCTGACCCTCCTGGAAGTCCGGCTTCTGAAACTGTAGCCGTCAGGTTCCATTCCGACGGCATCGGATCATCTTCAACGCGGATGTCCAGATGAGAAACAAGAGTGTCACCATCTGCATCTTTTGCAATGAAACGGAAGCTCATTAAGAGATCCAGCGCACTGCCCGTGTGATCCAACGGTGCAAACTGCTCATAGCTGTAGGTGCCGTTTGGTGTATTTGGGTCCAGCGTGACCTTTAAAACAAGTGTTCCATCACCTTTCAAACCCTTCAATATGTGTTGGCCTTGCGGTCCAAACTCAGATTGAAAAAGAACCCGCGCACCGCCACAGGTAATATCGAGCGGATCACCTGAGCGGCCGAGTGGGCGTCCGGCAGCATCAAGTGTAAAGAGCAGTGCGCGGGAGTTGGTTCCATCCACGCCGAAATCAAGAGCGAGACTATCGCTGACTGAAATACTGTTGGATGTGCGAAAGGATGCTTCCTGAACAGAATGGACAGGAAGATCACTTGCCCGGGTAACTGTGCTGTTTGGTTGAACGTATAGATCAGAGACAGATAACCGTGGAACAATGATGTTCTCTGATTGTGTGTTAAGAGCGCTTACAAGTGGAACAGCCTGATAGCTATCCTGCGTGTTTTCAGAAAGCTGATCAGGCTGTGTAAGACTGTTCAGCTTTTCAAGCGCTGGTTGGTGGTGAACTGGCTGCAAACTTGTTTTGGATATGGGCTGCCAATTGGTTTCATCTGAGGACTTGTCAGCATCCTCCGTTTCTTTCTGGGCAGGGGAGGGGAGGTCAACTTGAAAGCTGCCAAGTCTTGGTGCCGTCTCGACTTCAACGGCCTTAAGAAACTGGCTCTGTGTTGTGAGCGGACCTGATGGCATCAAAATGAAGAATTCGTTGGCAGGTCCACCAAAGAACTGTTCAATGACAACAATCTGCCCATTGCCATCCAAAATATGAAGCTCGTTTCCATCACGGATGAGTTTTGCTGTGCCGATGGTTTTGGAGAGGTCAACAAGCTGGCCTTGCTCCCGAACCATCAAGATTGGTGTTCGGGAGGGCGCGAGCGGCTCGGCAAGCAAGATTGGCGGTGGTGCGGACTGAGAAGGTGCAGTCGCGGGCGTTGCGGTCAGGTTCGTCATGGCTGCGTCTCCTCTTTCTTTCGGTTTACTCTGTGCTTATTTGACGTGCTGGCGTGCCAGATGCTTCCTGCGGGCGAGCTTCTTCTTTTCAAGCAGCCGGGGGGAAAGCCCCAGATACAACAGTATGTCTGACTGTCTGGTTCTCGCCTGAAAATGCAGGCGCACGAGGTCAGCTTCAGAGACCGCCAGCTTCAGGTCTGCTTTTTGCAGATCATTGAGGGCACTCAGAAACTCCGCAAACAATGCCGGATCAACCAGATTGGCCGCGCGGGCCTGATGATAGGCACGTGCCCGCCGAGCTGCATAAAATTGCAGCTGTTTGTGCTGGTCAACGGCGCGCTGAAAACGCTTCTCAGTTCTGCGATTGTCTCTTGTGAGCGTAGACCCGCTGAAGAGAGACGGACCGAGGGAAGACTGCAGATTTGATGCGCGCGCTCCAGTCAGCTCAACGTACTTTGCATGTGCAGTAATGAGTTGACTTTTCGCTGAAATACTCAATTTATTCAATGTGTTAATGGTGTGCTCGGATGCTTTCCCAACAAGCTCAAGGGCCTCAGGAGAATGGACGCCTTCAGTATCTGTTAGCGTGCTGGTAAATGCCTTCAACTCACTCTCAGATTTGCTGTAAATCTCAAGAGTTCGGGTGTTCAGGTGAAGCGCCAGATAGGCCTCAAGAACGCTCAGGCAAAGGTCGTTCTTCTCTTGCTCTGATGCCTTGATCCAACTCCCGCCAGTTTCAGCTGTGGTGAAGAGGAAGCTATCTTCTACTGCGTCGCGAAACGTGGTTGCACCGCTGGATGTGACCATGAAGGACGCAACAATCATGCTGGCAAATTGATAAAACCAACCATGTTTGAAACACCAATTTTGCCACTGTTTCATGACGCCCCCTCAAGGCGCCCAATCCACCCTCCGGCAGCACCTCTCCTCTTAAGAATTCATTAGCATTTGCATCTAGGGAACCTGAATTGGTTGAAAGTGACAATTCTGAAAACAGGGTAGAGAGATAACGTAGATTTAAATATGGGGTGTTGTTTTTGAGGGGGCGCTTTCCGCAAGGCAAAGGATCTTGTTCATACGCCACCGTGGGGGAGGGGGTATTCGTTCATGCTGAGACGAGGCAAGAAAAAAGAGGCCCGGTGGCCTCTTGATGTATTTTGGGAAGGTGTATGCACGTTGGTCAGCAGCTCAAACATCCTGAGCAAAGCGCAAGCCTACTCAGCATGGTTCTGGTTCGATAACCCTATGCAAACTTGCGGCGGGCATCTGCTGCAAGGCCAAGGCCAACAGCGCCAAAGACGTTGCCTTCAACCACAGACGCGTTTGGCATCAAGGACTTGAAGTGTTCGCGCAGCATCGGGATGCGGGTTGTACCGCCAGTGAGGAACATGCTGTTGATCTGATCTGCGGTTACGCCAGCCTTGTTCAACGCTTCCTGAATGGTGGCTTCGATTTTGCCAACGGATGGGCCGATAGCGGCATGGAAATCAGCGTTGGTTGCATCAACTAGAACGTCTTCTTCTTCCAACTCAATTTTGAGACTTGCGATCTCTGCAGAGGACAGGTCGATCTTGGTCTGCTCCACGCGGGTTGCCAGCATGTGGCCGTCTTTTGCGCGGATCACTTCGCGCAGACGTTCCACCAGATCAGGCTGCGCTGCTTCGCGGCGCACTTCCCCCAATTCCCGCAGGATATTAGGCGAGTAAAGCTGGTTGATGAACTGCCAGGTTGCCAGATCAAAATAGTATTTTGAGGGCAGGGCGCGTTTGCCATCTTTGGTCAGCGTTTTATAGCCCAGATGCGGCATAACCTGCGCAAGTGAGAGCAACCGGTCAAAGTCGGTTCCGCCGATATGAATACCGGTATTGGCGAGAATATCACTGGTGCGGTCTGCTGCGGTTTTGCGTTCTGGTGAAACGCGAATGACGGAAAAGTCGGCGGTACCGCCACCAATATCCAGTACCAGAATAAGCTCTTCGCGCGTTACTGTTTGCTCATAGGCCAGCGCCGCTGCAATAGGCTCATACTGAAAGGCAATGTGCTCAAACCCTTCCTGACGGGCGATCCCTTCCAGCGTTTTTTCTGCTGCACGGTCAGCAGTTTCATTGCCATCGATGAAATGCACCGGACGCCCCAGAACCACGCTGGAAACGTTCTCCTGCATGTGCGTATCCAGCTTGCGTTTCAGCTGGCGCAGGTAGAGCGCAATAATATCTCTGAATGCCATACGGCCGCCCATGACAGCCGTTTTTTCCTGAATGAGGGAAGTGCCCAAAACGCTTTTAAGCGCCTGCATAAGGCGGCCCTCATCGCCCCTGATGTACTCTTCCTTGGCTTTGCGTCCATAAACGATCTGCTCGTCTTCAAAATTGAAGAAGATGGCAGACGGCATTTCGCTGTGGCCGTCTTCGAGCATCACAAGTTCAGGGCTTGCGCCGGAAAAGATGCCCACGGTTGAGTTGGAGGTTCCAAAATCAATGCCTGCAAATGCGCTGTTCATTTTTTAGACCTCTCATCACGCCTCAAGTCAGGCAAAGGTGGACGGCTGCCAGACAATTGGCGGCACCAATGGGTTTTCAGTTTCGGGATACCTCCCTAGGCATTGGGGAGGGCGAGCTTGATACACGCTGCTTTACGGGATTGCCAGTGAATTTTGACGGGACTTGGATATCTTTGTGGGTGAAAATCAAAACCCGTTTAAAAACATCAGATTGTAGAAACACCCAAAGAATACAGGGGCGTGTTTTCAGAATTGCGACAACAACCAATCTGCTTCTAGGTTCATGCTCTGTTTCCCTCAAATTTTTGAGCGTGCCATGGCCTTGCAGAAAACCGCTTTGATAACAGGTGTTACCGGACAGGACGGAGCGTATCTCAGCCGCTTTCTGCTGGATAAGGGGTATGTGGTGCACGGTGTTAAGCGCCGCTCCTCCAGCTTCAACACGGGTAGGATTGAGGGGATCTATCAGGATCCTCATGAGGAGGATGCCTGTTTCGTCTTGCATTATGGCGATCTGACAGATGCCACCAACCTCATCCGTATCATGCAGGAGGTGCAGCCCGATGAGGTTTATAACCTCGGTGCGCAATCTCATGTGAAGGTGAGTTTTGAAACGCCGGAGTACACTGCAAACAGTGATGCGCTGGGTGTTTTGCGGTTGCTGGAGGCGATCCGTATCCTCGGATTAGAGCAGAAAACGCGGTTTTATCAGGCCTCGACCTCAGAGCTTTTCGGTTTGGTGCAGGAAGTACCGCAAAAAGAGACGACGCCGTTTTATCCGCGCTCCCCTTATGCGGCGGCCAAGCTTTACGCCTATTGGATTGCGGTCAACTACCGGGAAGCCTACGGAATTCATGCAAGCAATGGCATCTTGTTTAATCATGAGAGCCCGCTGCGCGGTGAAACTTTTGTAACGCGCAAGATCACTCGCGCCGCAGCAGCGATCAGTCTGGGGCAGCAGGACAAGCTGTATCTGGGCAATATTGAGGCTACCCGGGATTGGGGGCATGCGCGCGACTTTGTTGAAGGCATGTGGGCCATGCTGCAGCAGGATGAGCCGGATGATTATGTGCTGGCAACAGGCATAACGACTTCAGTGCGCAAGTTTGCAGAACTGGCGTTTTCAAAATGCGGCATCACACTGGAATGGCAGGGCAGCGGCATTGATGAGAAGGGGGTTTGTTCTTCAAGTGGTCGTACTCTTGTTGAGATCGACCCACGCTATTTCCGTCCTTCAGAAGTGAATGAGCTGCTTGGTGATGCGAGTAAAGCCAAGGAAAACCTTGGTTGGCAGGCAAAAACCACCCTCGAAACACTGATTGAGGAGATGGTGCAGGCTGACTTGCTGGAAGTGAGAGACGGCAAGGTGCTTGAAGATGCCTGAGCCGCAAACCACTGACTTTGATCTGACTGGAAAAACGGTTTTCGTAGCCGGGCACAAGGGCATGGTTGGTCGTGCTCTCATGAAGCGGCTGGCGCGGGAAAACTGCACACTTCTGACTGCGGACCGGGGGCAAGTAGACCTTACCATGCAGGCCGAAACCCTTGCCTTTTTGCAGGAGGCGAAGCCAGAGGTCGTGATTGTTGCTGCCGCCAAAGTGGGGGGCATTTGGGCAAACAATGAGTACCCCGCCGAGTTTCTTTATGAAAACTTGGCAATTGAGACCAACCTCATTCGCGGAGCCTTCGCAGCTGGCGTTCAAAAACTGCTGTTTCTGGGGTCATCGTGTATTTATCCCAAACACGCCCCACAGCCGATAGAGGAGGGGGCTTTGCTCTCTGGCCCTCTCGAACCCACCAATGAATGGTATGCCATCGCCAAGATTGCAGGCATCAAATTATGTCAGGCCTTCAGGCGGCAATACGGCTGTGATTTCATTTCTGCCATGCCCACCAACTTGTATGGACCCGGCGATAACTTCGATCTGACAAGCGGCCACGTGTTGCCCGCTCTTATGCGCAAGGTGCACGAGGCGAAAGTGAGCGGAGCTAAATCCTTTGAGATCTGGGGCACAGGTGCGCCGCGCAGAGAGTTTCTGCACTGTGATGATTGCGCGGATGCCCTGGTGCATCTGCTGAAGACTTACTCAGCAGAAGAGCACATCAATGTTGGCTTTGGTGCAGACATTTCAATTCTGGAACTTGCGCAACGCATCTCCAAAATTCTGGGTTACCAAGGCACCATTACACAGGACCCCTCCAAACCAGATGGAACTGCGAGAAAACTGATGAGCTCGGCTCGCCTGCAGCAGCTGGGTTGGGTGCCATCCATCTCGCTGGATAAGGGAATTCACCATACCTATCAGTGGTTCTTGGAAAACCGGGTGCAAAAAGAGCTGGTTTAACGCAGCCCTCTCGAAAACACTTGGACACTCGCAAATGTCACAGTGAAATTAAGAGCAGTTTCAGTCATGTTATCCAGCTGAAATTGGGCGTTGGAGCGGATGTTGATCTCTGCATCCTTCAGCCCGAAACCAAAGGGATAGCACCATGATTGAACGCATGCACACCAAGCAGCGTATGAGCAAGATCGTTAAACACAACGGCACAGTCTATCTGTGTGGCCAAGTTGGCGTGCGCGGTGAAAGCATCAAAGAACAGACAGCAGAATGTCTGCGCCGTGTTGATGAACTGCTTGTTGAAGCGGGCTCCAGCCGCGAGCAGATTCTGCAAGCAATTGTTTGGCTTTCTGACATGCGTGATTTTGCTGAAATGAACGAAGTTTGGGATGCATGGGTGCCAGAAGGGCATGCGCCTGCACGCGCGTGCGGTGAAGCCCGCCTTGCTTCTCAGGAACTGCTGGTAGAAGTCATCGTAACAGCGGCTTACGACTAAAACGCGCAGGCGTTTGGAGCTGACGACTGGGGGATACATTCAACCGAACGGTGCAGCTCCAAACACCCGACTATGCTTTTCATGATTGGAAATGAGCAAGAGGAGCGCCGGACTGAACAACCGGCAAGCGAACTGCTGTTTTTCCTGCATTGAAGTGGGCTGCTGATCCCCTAAAACTTATTCCCCTTTCCAATTTCTCCCGTACTCTGAATTTATGCCTACGTAACGGGCAGCTGGCGGACCGTCCGTCAGTTTGTCGTAGGCTGGGTGGGGCTACTGGAAGAAGTAACGTATCTTTCAGTGGTCCGGTGGAACCGATTTTCAAACGTGACCGCATGGTTTGAGAGGAAGGGCCCAAGTCTGAAGGGCATCACGCGGTGGCACAAACCAGTCAGAGTGGTGCGTGTCAGGGATGAAGGAACTGTTTTAGTAAGGAAACTTGCTGGAATAAGCCATTGTCCTTCCAGGAAACTGGCTATCGTGTCTTTCAGGATAAGAGGCGATGTTGTCCATACCAAAATGCCCGGGCAAGGCGACAGCCAATGCCGAAGAAACTAACTACAACAAGTAGCGCAGGTGTTGCCTGCTCGCCTTGCTCCTCCCGTCTTTCGGGAATTTAAGCTCCAACACTGCCGGCATAGCCGTGCGGTGCTATTCGTGTTTGTAACGGCTACAATGCGTTGAATATGTGCTCCGGCATCTTGCGCTGCACATCCACTTTGCAGGCAAACCCCATATGCGCCAGTACATCCCGCTTGGGCTTTATGCCAGGGGCAACTTCAGTCAGCACTAGCCCATTAGGCCCCAGCTGGAAGACGGCGCGCTCGGTCACATAAAGCACTTCCTGCCCATTGGTTTTGGCATTTAAGGCATTGAAGGTGATGTGGTCTGTTTGCTCCACAAACTTTGTGTGGGTGCCATTGCGCGTCACCTTGAGTTTGTCTTTGCGGTACTCAACCTGAGAATCCACGCCCGTCAGTAAACCGCAAAACACGAGCTTTCTGGCGTTTTGTGAGATGTCGATGAAGCTGCCCGGCCCAACGATTTTACCATTCACTTTGGACAGGTTCACATTCCCATGCCGGTCCACTTCGCTCATGCCCAGAAAGGCAATATCCAGCCCGCCGCCGCTATAAAAATCAAACTGATCCAGTGAAGAAAGCAGTGCTTCAGACCCCAGAGCTGCGCCATAAAGAGAATCTCCCAGGAACTGGCCGTTGTGATGTCCGTGTTCGCAAGAGAGCCAGATCCTTTCCGCCAACTGCTTGCGCTGCTCAGCAAAGCGAATGCCAGCAGGAACGCCAAAGCCGATATTCACGGCTGCGTTTTCAATCAACTCCTCCGCAGCCCGGCGAGCAATCACCTTGCGGGCAATCTCGCTGGGTTCGTTTTGAACTCTTGTATGAGAGGGTTTGATATCCCCGCTGAGAGCAGGGCTGTACGGCGTGTCATAGGCAATGGTCTGGCCGGGGGCTTCGACAATCGCATCCAGAAACACTCCCGGAACCGCAACAGAGCGGGCAGGTAGGCTTCCGGTCTGCACCACGTTTCTAACCTGCGCAAAACAATGGCCACCACTGTTATGCGCAGCCGTCGCCAAACTGAGACAATCAAGTGTGACGGCTTCTTCATCAAGGCTGAGATTGCCTTTCGTGTCCGCCGCAGACCCGCAAATCAGAGCAAGGTCGATCTTGAACGGGCGGTACCGGAGGTATTCCTGACCATGCAGATGAAGCAGTTCCACAAGCTCATGCTTGGAAGACTTGCTGCATTTACCGCCGCCATGTCTGGGATCAACAAACGTCCCCAGTCCGGTGCGGGTGAAGAGACCGGGACGACCCGCACCAATTTCGCGGATCAACTGCTGAATAACACCAGCCGGAAGGCAATAAGCTTCCAGCTTGTCTTGAGAGATCAGTTTTTGGAGGGAAGGAGTGAGAACGAAGTGAGAGGTGATAATGCCGCGCAGCATTCCCTTATGAGCAAACCGGTTCAGCCCCCGCTTGTCGCCATCTCCGATGGAGAGCGAGTTGATGATGAATAGGTTTTTGGGTTGCCCTGTTGAAAGAAACCGCTGCTCAATGGCCTCCAGCAAAGCTTCCGGCGTTGCAAGGCCCCGCCCACAGCCGCCAATGACGATGGTGTCGCCATCTTCCACAAAGGCCGCAATTTCACGCGCACTGCAGATCTGCATCCTGCTGGTTCCCGGAGTTCGTGTCCGTTTTGTCTTTGAACCAATTATCCCTCAAACCCTGAAAAGTCCGGTTAAGGCGCATGCAGATGAAATAAAGATCTTTGGAAGCAATACTTTAAGCATGTGTGGCAAGAAAGATGCTTTTCAAACCATTATAACTTGTTATGTAAGTGGCTCAAATTTACAAAAAAGACTGGCTTAAAGTTGATTGTGTTTCAGGAAGATCAAGTGTTTCAGGTGGGAGAGTTCATTCGTGGGGGCGGATTCCGTGACACTTATGAATGTGCGTCTGATCCAACGAAGCTCCTGAAGTTTGACCGGTACGAGGCTGGTGAGCGCAAAGTCAAAAGCCGCGGATTTTTGAAAGATCTGTTTCGGTCAGTGCGTGCGAAACTAGGTTACAAGAAGCAGCGCCTAAGCGGCAATCAGGATGAGTTGCTGGGGTGGCAGCACATTCAAGACGTTGGTTTGGATGAACACCAGTCTTTCGCGAAAGTCTATGGGATCGTGGAGACTGATCGCGGACCTGCTTTGCTAACCGAGAAGATCGACAACTTTTGGCACCCGGAAATCCGCAGTATCCGGGATTACATCAGTCGCCATGGTCGCGTTGAGGACAAAGAACTTATTCGCGCTCTGATTGATTACTTTAAAATCTTACGTCAGAACCACGTTTCCTGTTTTGCCGACAGGCCAGAAAACATGGGCATAGTTCTCGATGCTGCAGGCAATAAGTACATCAAGAGCTTTGACGTAAAACCATACCTGAATCATCAGTTGCTGCCTCTTCATAAGGTTGATTATCTTAACAAAAAGCGGATCAGGCGGCGGTTAGATCGTCACCTCGATATATTAAGTGGCGAGAGCTCTGGCGACGGCCATAAGATTTGATCTGGCCAAGCTGAGTGGCTTGTTTTGTTAAACTGACCTCTGATTGAGAAAGCCAGCCTCATTTCTCACCTGCAGTTCGTTTGCTCTCCGTATTTCAGCCAATTTTCTTCACCTATGCGCGCCTTGTATCTGGGGTGGCTTCGGTTAAGCTGATGGGATTGCAAATTTGGTGAGCGCGATATTTTGTGCGCTGATTTTTCTGGTGTTATCAATCAAATGAAATTGGGGCGGGCTTCGTGGCGCAGAGTGAGGCAGTAAATACTTCCGTGTTGGCATTGTTTAAGCTGAGCGCGTTTCGTCGATTTTTTGGTGTTCTTGTTCCGGCAGCATTTGCAGACTGGATCGACTTTATCGCGATCATGGTGCTTGTGAGCTACAGTTGGGACATGGGAGCGACTGAAGTTGCCAGTGTCATTATGGCCGCGACCTTGCCCCGTGTGATCTTCGGTCTGCCAGCCGGTGTTCTGGTTGACCGGATTGGGGCTGGGCCTGTGCTGATAGCCGGGTTGATCATCCGAGCGGGTTTGATGGTTGGCATGTTCTTCTTTGCCACCAGCCTTTCGCTTCTTATTGCTTTTGTGTTTTTGAAAGCCACAGTATCTGCCGCTTTTATGCCTGCACAGCAACTGGCGTTGAAGAAGATCGTGCCGTCAAACATGCTGACACAGGCGGTCAGCGTGAACCATTTCGTCATTCAATCGACCAAGATCTTTGCGCCGGTTTTGGGGGGCGCTTTGCTCGCCGTGTGGAGCCCACATATTGTCTTTCTACTTGGTGGCGCCAGCTTTGCTGTGGCCTCTCTGATTTGCCTGAGCTTGTTAGGAGTGCTGAAAAAGGACGCTAAAGATGCCTCCGAGGAAAGCTCCGAGACAAGCAGTGTGGTGAATGATGCCAAGGTCGGACTGGCTTATCTTTGGAGAACACCGCGTCTCCTCTTAGGCATGACGCTCATTTGCCTCTTTATATTCAGCGTGTTTCTTTACGAGGCGGTGCTGCTGTTGCTCATTAAAGAAACCGGGCAACCAGAAGCCGCCGCGGGGCCAATTCTGGGTGCTATTGGCGTTGGCGGGCTTGTTGGAACTTATCTGACGGCCAAGATCGGTGATCGTGTCAACTTGCACCTGCTGATGGTGATTGGTTCTTTCTTCGGGGGCGCTCTTACCATGGTAGCGGGTTGGCTTCCGTTTAGTCCGGTACCTATCGGAATGCAGGAGCAGATGGCTATCTGGTTTGTTGGTGGCGCATTTACTAGCCTCATTACAGTTCCGTTTGGGGCAATCGTTGTTAAACAGACGCCTGAACATCTATTGGGGCGTATCACTTCAGTTGGGGAGATGCTGCAATCGAGTCTCATGCTGATTGCCATCCCGATTGGGGCCTTTCTGGCCGAGCAATGGTTTGTCTCCATGCCCTTCTTTGCGGGCGGTGCTATTATGTGTGGTGGAGCGGTGATTGGACTATTTGCCGTGCTTAACCTTGGCAAAGTGCCTGATGCGGAACCTGTGATTTCAGAGGAAGTTGTCTAAGCGTTCCATCAAGCCGTTACGACTTTAATTGCGCTCGACCTTGCTTGTTGGCTGAGGCATTCTCGCTGCATTGCTCAAATTTGCCACCTGCACTGAGCAATGAGGGGGGAATGAAATGACAGGCTTTGTATTTAACACGGCAGCGAGCGTTGTCTGTGAGCCGGGCGCGGTTCAAAAGCTGGATGAGCTTACACTGAAGACCATTGGTAAACGCGTTTTTCTGGTGAGCGATAAAGGACTGATGAAAGCAGGTCTTGTTGACCCTGTGATCGCTCAGCTGGAAGCTGCTGGAATAAACGTTACCCTGTTTGATGATGTTGTTGCCGACCCGCCAGAAGCCATCGTCTTGCAAGCTGTAGATTTAGCTACATCGGCTGATGTGGATGGTGTCATCGGCCTGGGCGGTGGGTCCTCACTGGATGTTGCCAAGCTCGCTGCGTTGCTTGTTGGGGGGGGCGAACAGCTTACTGATATCTACGGTGTTGGAATGGCGAAGGGGAAAAGGTTGCCGCTGATCCTTATCCCGACAACCGCTGGCACAGGGTCTGAAGTGACGCCAATCTCCATCATCACGACGGGTGAGGCTGAGAAGAAGGGCGTTGTGTCTCCGTCCTTGTTGCCGGACGTGGCGCTGCTGGATGCGGATCTCACGGTTGGCCTGCCTCCGCATGTCACGGCTGCAACTGGCATTGATGCGATGGTGCATGCAATTGAGGCCTACACGTCGACATCTGCAAACAATAACCCGGTGTCTAAAGTGTTGGCGCAGGAAGCCTTGCGTTTGCTGGGTGCGAACATCGAAAAAGCCGTGAACACGCCGCAGGATAAAGAGGCACGTTCCAATATGTTGCTCGGCTCCATGTTGGCAGGGCAGGCGTTTGCCAACTCTCCGGTGGCGGCTGTGCATGCGCTGGCTTATCCGATTGGCGGCATCTTCCATGTGCCTCATGGAGTTTCCAATGCGCTAGTTCTGCCGCATGTGATGCGGTTCAACCTGCCAACCTGTGCGCAGGCCTATGCTGAGCTTGCTCCTCTGGTGTTTCCGGAACTTTCAGAAATTCCGGCGGATAATCGAGGCGGCGTATTTGCAGACCGGTTGGCGGAGCTTTCCAAAGTTCTGGGCGTTGAAGCAACGCTTCGCGAAGTGGGTATTGGTGAGCAGGACGTCGTGAAGCTGGCCAGTGAGGCGATGAAGCAAACGCGGTTGCTGGTGAATAATCCACGTGAGGTGGATGAAGACAGCGCCTTGAAGATTTACCAGCAGGCTCTTTGAGAACGGATTGAAGCGGAGACATAGACTATGAGCAAACCCAAAAAGCCGGCTGCGCATACCCGTGCACATTACGCGTTCTTCAGTGATGTCCAAACCCGTTGGGAAGACAACGATGTATATGGGCACATCAATAATGCGGTCTACTACAGTTATTTTGATAGTGCTGTGAACGCCTACCTCATCGAAAACGATGCCCTCAACATACATGAGGGGGATGAGATCGGGTTGGTTGTGGAATCTGGTTGCCAATACTTCTCTGAGATCGCCTACCCGGAAAAGATCGATATTGGGCTGCGTGTCGGGCACCTGGGCAACAGCTCCGTGCGATACGAACTGGCCTTGTTTGCGCAAGATGCTGAGAGAGCAGCCGCACAAGGTTTTTTTACGCATGTGTACGTAGATCGTGCGACACGCAGGCCGCAAACGCTCTCCGGCAATCTGCGTACTGCACTTGAGGGGCTTCTACTACAGGTTGCTGATTCTTGATTGTTAAAAATGTAATGATTAATTGCACTTATAATAAATAGATGACGAACGCATAAAACGATAAAACTTTCAGAAATTACTCAATTAATGCCTTAAATACCCACGGGTTAACCACTGGTTGAGATTTACAAGCTTAGGATGCCGCCAAGTCATGGGCAATGACTTCTATTCGGGAGAAATCGGGTCATGAGGCGGGTCCTCCAGCTATTTACGAATTTGCAGCTGTCGATGAAAATCGGTGGTGGCTTCATTATTGTACTCTTGCTTTCCGCTGCAGCTGGTGGGATCGGAATCTTTTCTATCTCTCAGCTCACCAAGCAAACAGAGATGACAAATGCAACCATGCGTTTAATGCAGGGCCTGCATGATACGACATCAGCGCGCGAAACTTATTTGCGCAGCTTGAGCAAGTATGATGCAACCGCTGCGGCTGATGAGCTGAATCTGTTGGGCGCAGATCTGGAAGCTCTTCATGAGCAGGTTGTTGCAGATGGCAAAGATGGTACCGCCTTTGAAGAGACCCACGAAAATGTGCGGGCTCTGAAAGGTTTGTTCAGTCGTGTTCGTATGTCGACTGATATTCAGGAATCTCAGGTTGCCAAGATGATGTCTGCTGTTGCCAATCTTCAGATGA
This sequence comes from Pseudovibrio sp. W74, assembly GCF_001623085.1. Lineage (NCBI taxonomy): Bacteria > Pseudomonadati > Pseudomonadota > Alphaproteobacteria > Hyphomicrobiales > Stappiaceae > Pseudovibrio > Pseudovibrio sp. W74. The sequence goes on along the minus strand of NZ_LMCJ01000002.1, from coordinate 309,785 downwards.
TTGGCAAAAAGGTTCAGGCTGACATCTCAAAGATTGCGGCCTCGGCAACAGAGCAGGACAAGTTGGCCAAAGAGCAGCTGAAAGAAGCTGACAAAGCAGGCCGTCTTGTTGCGACTATTCAGAGCCAGGCCCTGAACATGCGCTACTTCTTCGTGAAGGCGACAACAAGCTCTGAAGAAGGCGCTCTGCGCAAAACATTGCTCAGCGCTGCAAAAGCGCGCCGTGAGATCAAGAAACTGCAAAAAATCCAGCTGTCACATCTGGATGCCAAGGTTCTTCAAAGTCTGGCAGGTGTCTCAGATACGCTGGTTGATAAACTGAAAGCCCTGCGCGATTCTACGGATTTCTCCGAGATGTATTCGCTGCGTCAGGACATCACTGCAAGTATTGATGTGCTCGGCGAAACGGCTCAGCTGGTCATCGGCTTTACCTATCGCTCTATTGATGATGCGAACAGGAAGCAGGCTGAAGCGGTTGATCGTAAGCAGCAGGTTGATGCCGCTCTGGCCTCTGTCTCCAACATCACACGCCAGACACTGGCCGTGAGTTCGTCTTCTCTTTCCTTCCTGCGTGCAGGTTCTGGTGTGAAGTCTGAGGAAGTCTCCAAGGAGATTGATCAGCTTGGCGCAGCAGGCCGCGAGTTTAAAGCGGGTGTGAAAGACATTGAAGGGGGCGTGAAGGCGTCTAAAGATGCCATCAAAGAAATCGCTGCGATCCGCTCTGGTTTCGGCTCAATGGCAAATGGCAAGAAAGAACTTGCCAGTCTTGTTACAAAGCTCACTGAGCAATCTGAAACTGTTCAGGGTCAGATCATCGACATTGCAGCCTCTGAGGCTGAAAATGCGAGCGCGGCTGGTGACCTTGCAACCAATCTGATTGCGACAACTGTTGCTGTTGGTCTTGTACTTGGTGCGTTGATTGCACTGGGCCTGTCTCTTGCCATCACTCGTCCGACCAAGCGTCTGACCGGCATCATGGAGCGTCTGGCAAATGGCGATACTGATGTTGAGATCGCCGGCGCAAAGCGTAAAGACGAAATTGGTGACATGAGCCGCACGGTTCAGGTCTTCCGTGATAACGCTTTGGAACGTGCACGTTTGCGCGAAGAGCAGGCACATGTTGCTGAAAAGGACGCTGAAAAGCAGCGCGAAATTGAGCAGCTGATCACTGACTTCAGAAATACAGCCGCAAACTTGCTGACCTCTGTGAATGACAGCATGGGTGAGATGGGCGAGACAGCCAGCGTGATGGCAGATCTTGCTCGCGGTACCTCTGATCAGACAGAGCGGGCAGCGGCCTCTTCCACTGATGCTGCCAACAACGTGCAGATGGTTTCTGCCGCCGCAGAAGAGCTGAGCAGCTCCATTGAGGAAATTGCACGTCAGGTGAGCGCGACAACCTCTGTTGTTGCCAAAGCAACTGAGAGTGCGCACGTTTCCAACGACCGCATCAATGAGCTGGCCGATGCCACAGTCAAGATTGGTGAGGTTGTCGGGCTGATTCAGGCAATTGCCGAGCAGACCAACTTGCTGGCTTTGAATGCGACCATCGAAGCGGCGCGGGCTGGAGAAGCTGGTAAGGGATTCGCAGTCGTCGCGGCTGAGGTGAAAGAACTTGCCAACCAGACGTCCAAGGCCACAGAGGAAATTAGTTCCCAGATCTCCGCGATTCAGAACTCCACGACAGATGCTGTATCCTCCATCGAGGGCATCTCGCATACAATGGATGAGGTTACCGCATTTACCTCTGCAATTGCGACGGCTGTTGAGCAGCAGGGGGCTGCGACAACTGAGATTAGCCGCAACGTGCAGGAAGCTGCTGTGGGAACATCCAGCGTAAACGAGAATATGACGTTGGTCTCTGATGCAGTGAGTGAAACCAATACCGCGTCCTCACGTGTGCTGACAGCCTCTACAGAGGTGACTGAAAGTACGCGTGCGCTAGGCAGAGAAGTTGATGACTTCCTGACTGCGGTCGCGAAAGTCGGCTAACACACTCAAAATTCTGAAAATTGGAAGGCAGCTTAGATATTCTAAGCTGCCTTTTATTTTGTCTTGATTAAACAAAATGATTTCATTTATATATTTCCGGGAGGAATAGCATTTTAGAGTTGTAATAGTTCGAATTTATAGAATTACACGTAAGTATTTTGTCTTTGTTGTGTCGCAAAGATAAATACAAAACGCTGATATATATGTATAGAATAACATATGCATGCTGAATATACTAAGGAATGACTTGGTGAATTAATAACAATCGTTTTTTATATTAACTGCTCGTCAATTTATGAAATACATATTCTGTCTGCTTGAATTTTATTCACTTAAGTAACGAAATAGAAAAACATAGAGGCAGCTATGTCGCCGGGTGCACATCTGTCCGATACTGAAAAAACATTCAGTGAGGCAGACATCATTGTTAGCAAGACTGACCTAAAGGGCCGCATTACGTACTGTAATGAGATCTTTTGCGAGATTGCGGGATACTCCTACAAGGAACTCATAGGTCAGCCACACAGCATTATTCGTCATCCAGACATGCCTCGGTGCGTCTTTGAACTTCTTTGGAAGCGGATTGCGGATGGGCATGAGGTTTTCGCATATGTGAAGAACCTTTGCCGGGGCGGTGAGTTCTATTGGGTGTTCGCCCATGTCACTCCCACCTTCGACAATGCAGGAAAGATCATCGGATATCATTCAACACGCAGAGTGCCAGAGCGAAAGATCCTCAATGACGCGATCATTCCGTTCTACCAGCAGCTCATTGAGATGGAGCAGGCTCCAAAGAGCCGGAAAGACGGGCAACACAACAGCTCTGAGTTTCTGGCGAACTACCTCTCCGATAATCGGGTGACCTATGATGAATTTATCCTCACTCTCTAAGAGTGTCTTCCTGAGTTGCCTGACGGCTGCAATCTGCGTTGGTATTGCGCTTCAGGGAATGGGAGGGGAGAGCAACCTGCTTTCAATCCTCTCTGGTCTGGCTGGTGTGGCAGCAGTGTTCTCACTGTTTTTCGTGCTTAAGGTACGGCGCGTGCTGAAGCATGTGACAGAAATCGCGACCTTGCAGGCAAGTGGTGATTTGGAAGCACGCACGCTTGTGGGAATGGATCATGGTGAACTGAAGGACCTGCTTGCGAGTGTGAATTACTCCACTGACAAGACAGATTCCTTTATTCGCGAAATGGTGGCATCCACGCACGCTTTGTCAGCGAACAAGTATTATCGGCGTGTCGTCACGCGCGGGCTGCAAGGCTCGTTTCTGGTTTATGCAACTCAGGTGAATGAGGCGATCGCGAAGGTACAAAACCGGATCTGCGATTTTTCTGGTCAAACCGATGCCTTTGAACAGCTGACCCGCAATGCGACAGACTTGCTTTCCAGCTCGGGCCAGAACATGAGCGACAACGCGCAGCAGATGGAACAATCCGCCGACCTGACCCTTCAGCGCGCATCTGCCGTGACCGTGGCGTCTGAAGAGACATCCGCAAATGTGCAGACCGTATCTGCTGCTGTTGAGGAGCTTTCTGCCTCTGCCGCAGAGATCGGCAATCAGGTGAAATTTACCGCTGATGTCACCAGAACCGCTGTTCAGGAAGTTGAAGCTGGCGAAACCAAGATCAGTAGCTTGAGCGCCGCCGCTGAGACCATCGGCGATGTTGTAGAACTCATCAGCTCCATTGCCGAGCAGACGCATTTGCTGGCGCTCAATGCGACGATTGAAGCAGCGCGGGCAGGGGAAACGGGCAAAGGCTTTGCCGTTGTGGCGGGTGAGGTAAAGGATCTGGCAGGCCAGACTTCTGATGCGATCGGTCAGATCTCCGGTCAGATTGAGGCCATCCAGTCAGCGACTGCGGAAACAGTTGTCTCGTTTAAGCAGGTCGCAGAATCCATTTCCAAGATCGAAAGCGTCACAGACTCAATTTCGCTCTCTGCAAGACAGCAAGCAGAAGCGACCACCGAGATTGCCCAGAACATTGCCGAGGCTTATTCTGGTACACGGCTTGTGGCCAGCAACGTGGCGGATGTTTCGACCTACGCGAATGAAACGGAAAATGCTGCTGAGCATGTGATCGGATCTGCGGTTGAGATGAACCAGCAGATTGCATCGCTGTCTTCCGCTGTGACCGAGTACATCACCGAGCTGCGCAACGGGCCGCTGAGCAACAGCGAGATGCGCACCTGATACCTCCTTTGTCCTGAAACACGATATGAGAGACCTAATTCGCGTTTCAGGACGCTCTAAAGGACTGAGCCACCTACCACGTTGCTATCACAACAAAGGATAGCAACATGAAAACTCTGGTTCTTGGCACACTCTTAGCAATGATCTGCACGTCTACTTTGGCGGAGCAGCAGATCGCGGGCTATGACCGCCTTACCGTATCGGCCCCTCATCGCACGTCTGCTGTTGCAGCGTCTATGTGGTATCCGATCAAAACACCAACCTACCGCAATGTGATTGGCGACAATGCGGTGTTTAAGGGCACCTCCGCCTATGTTGGCGCCGCAATCAAAGAGGGCAAGCATCCACTTATTGTGCTCTCGCATGGTTCTGGCGGTAACATGGATGGGCTTTCATGGCTGTCATCCGGACTGGCGCTGAAAGGCGCAATGGTCCTCGCAGTCAACCACCCGGGCAGCACCTCCGGCGATTCATCTCCCCGCCGGTCGCTGCGCCTTGATGAGCGTGCTAAAGATTTGACGGCAGCACTGGATGAGCTTTTGAGTGATCCGGCTTTTGCAGACTATATCGATGAAAGTCGCATCAGCTCACTTGGGTTCTCGTTGGGAGGGGCGACCGCACTGAACCTGGCAGGTCTGCGGTTTGATGGTGATCAGTACAACGAGTACTGCAACGGGATTGGTAAAGGACAAGCAGACTGCGTCTTTCTCTCCAAGGGCGGCGTTGATTTTTCCAGACTGCCTGCAGGCTTTTCAAAAGAGGCACAAGATAGTCGGGTTACCGCCGCGATTGCCGTCGACCCCGGCTTTACTTATGTCATTGATGAACAAAGCCTGATGGAGGTTAAGCAACCTGTGCTCTTACTAAACATTGGCGAAGAGAACCTTTGGAAGGCGGCTGATGTGGGACCAGAAGGCAGTAACCTGATTGCTAAGCTGGAAAATGCGAGCCTTGCTGTCGTCAAACCCGGACACCACTTCACATTTCTGGCGGAGTGTAAGCCAGAAGGGGCTGCCGTTCTGGCAGCTGAAAATGATGATCCGGTATGTGATGATCCTGAAGGAACTGATCGGGCACAGATCCATGAGGACATTCTTGAAGAAATCGCACGCTTCTTGAAGCTGTAGACGGAGAGAGCTGCGAAGCTCCCTCTCCATGCAATCAGAGGAGGCCTTGCTCGCGTTTGGCCTCTTGCAACTCTTCTTCATCGGTATATCCGATGAGAATACCGGCCTGAAGTTCTTTGCCTGCGTTGGCTTTGATTTGCTCGTCGGTCATCGTAATGCGAGTGTGATGCTTGCGATACCAGGTAAACAAAGCCTCGCTCATACGTTCCCGTTCTGCGGCAAAGGCAGGATCAGCGCCAAGGTCATTCAACTCTTGTGGGTCTTCTTCAAGATCAAAGAGCATAGGGCGGAAACCTTCCGCATGGATAAACTTCCAGCGCTTGTCCATGATCATCGCAAGGCGGCAATCTGCCACCGGCAACCCAAGATCCATCCGCGCATTGCGCATAGAATAATCGTACTCACTAATGGCAAACTCACGCCACTGAACAGGCTCAACAGTTTCGAGCGACGGCAAGAGAGAGCGGCCTTCAAGCACGTTTGATTTGGGCGTGCCGCCACAGAACTCAACAAAGGTCGGCGCCAGATCGATTGCTTCGACCAACTCTTCGCTGACGGTGCCCCGCGTCTCGTCAGCCTCCGCTCTTGGATCAACAACGATCAGCGGAATTTTGACAGATGGTTCGTGGAAGAGCTCCTTCTCGCCCATCCAATGATCGCCCAAGTAATCCCCATGGTCGGAGGTGAACACTATCATGGTGGTGTCTGTCAGGCCCTTTTCGTCGAGAAACGTCATGAGCTTGCCGATTTCATCGTCGATCTGTTTGATCAGACCCATGTAGGCAGGAATGACTTTAGCTCGGGTCTCATCATTGGAGAACGCCTTGGAAACGCGCTCACCCATAAAGGCCTGAAACACAGGATGTGGATCTTGCTTCTCGTCATCTGAGCGAACGACAGGCAGAACATCATCTGCTCCATACATGTCATGGTAAGGGGCTGGAACGATATAGGGCCAGTGAGGTTTGATGAGTGAAAGATGCACGCACCAAGGCTCATCACCGGCAACGGCAACAAAGTCTTTGAACCGCTGGATCATGTAAGGCGTTTCAGCATGTTCAGCCTGAACCCGCGCTGGTTTGTCAGCGTGACCAAGCAACCAGCCGGAGAGGATCTCACCGTCCTCGCTCTCAGCTGAGTTCGCCCATTGCTCCCATTGGTTTGGGCCATGGTATCCTTTGGCCTGGAGGTAACTGTCGTATTGCGGATTTGGAGAGTATGACCCATCGGGGTGAAGTCCGTCATCTCGCTCGAACACTTCAAACCCGCATTCAGCAACGCGGGCACCAATGAAGCTTTCCGGAGAGATGCCGAGACGGGCCATGCCGTCAGAATCTGCACGCATATGAGTTTTACCAACCAACACGTTGCGCACACCAATCTCTTGCAAGTGATCCCCGAGCGTTGGCTCCCCGACACGAAGCGGTATGCCGTTCCACGTGCTGCCGTGAGAGCGCACATAACGCCCGGTATAGAAACTCATGCGAGATGGGCCGCAAATGGGAGATTGAACATAAGCGCGGTTAAACCGGACACCTCGTTCCGCAAGTTTGTCAATATGTGGAGTGTGCAGATGTGGGTGACCGTAACAGCTCAGATAATCAAACCGTAATTGATCACACATGATCCAGAGCACATTGCGCCCGTTAGCCATATCAAACACCTCCCCTGATTGATGTGGCTATATTCCCTTATTTGTCACGGGATTAGCAAGAGGAACTCCGTGTTTTACTTGACCTAAATGGCGTTGAGTTTTTCAACCATTGCTGAGTAAATTTTGCTGGTTATACTCTTGCGTGTTTCTGAATTAAGAATTTTGAGGGAGATAGTTGAAATGTATTTGTCGAATAAGTTTATTGCATCGAGCGTTGGGGTAATGGGCTTAATCAACTTGTTTATGATGCAAACCGCAAGCGCTGCAGAACGTGTTGTCTCCATTCCTGTCGACAACCAGAGTGTGGTCGGTACTTTGGAGACCGCAGCACAAGAAAACGCCCCAATCGCAATTCTGTTGCATGGTTTTACCGGAACGCGTGATGAGTTACCGGTAAAGGAAACAGAAGAAGGTGTCTTCTCTCGCATGGCACGTTTGCTGGCCGAAGGCGGTGTTTCATCGCTGCGGATTGACTTTCGGGGCTCAGGCGAAAGTGATGGAAAGTGGGAGGACACAACGTTCTCCGGGCAGATTAAGGATGCCGTCACAACCATTGACTGGGTACGTGCTCAAGAGCAATTCAAAGGCACTAAGATTGCTTTGATTGGATGGAGCCAGGGTGGACTTGTTGCCAGCCATGCAGCTGCTGTGCGGCCAGATCTGGACACAGTTGTTTTAATGGCACCCGCAACCAACCCACTAGTAACGTTTACAGGTCTCTTTGGGATGGAGCTGGTGAGCAAAGCTATGACTGCTGAGCCCGAGACGCCGATCACAGGAAGCTTGCCATGGGGTGTTGAAACAACACTGAAAGCTCGGTTCTATCAGGAGATGCCAGTTACCAGTCCATTGGCAGCGATGGCGCACTATGACGGGCCATTGCTTGTAATGATGGGTCTTAAGGATGCCCTGATCACACCACAGCCAGCAATTGGTGAGGCGTGGATGGCATATCATGATGGCGAAGAGAAGCTCATCGTGCTCGATACAGATCATGTTTGGAGTGCATTTGAAGGCCCGCAGATGATTGATGAACACGTCGTTCCGGATATCTTAGAATGGTTTGACGCGCAGCTTTAAAGCTGAGCTTGGTCAGCTGCTTACACCAGGCAGCTGATCGCAGCTGAATAACTTTCAGTATAGTTTTGCCAATGTTCCACTAAGCTTTGTGCTGCAATACAATGGAAGCTTAAGGGCAAGCAAGGTGCTGGATGTAAAACTAAAAGAGCAAACAGTCGCGATCCCAATCGGAGAGCAAAAGATTATCGGAACACTCGCTGGTGCGACGGAGGCAAAGACACCCCTATTGATCCTTCTGCATGGCTTTCATGGAAACCGCGATGAGCTTGCGATCAAAGGGACAGAGGAAGGCATCTACTCTCGTATGGCTCGTATACTAGCCGAAGTTGGCTATGCTTCCTTGCGCATTGATTTTCGTGGGTCTGGTAACAGTGACGGGGCTTGGGAAGATAATACATTCGATAGCCAGAGAGATGATGCTGTTGCAGTTATTGATTGGGTCCGCAGGCAAAATCATTTTTCATTTTCAAAACTCATCCTGGTTGGATGGAGCCAGGGTGGCTACATAGCTGGCTGCGCAGCAACCAAACGGCCTGATCTTGATGGCATTGCCTTACTGGCGCCAACTGTGCACCCGAGGAAGACGTTCCGGCATTTGGTTGGTGAGAAAGTCAGAACCTGTTCGGCCTTATCAGATCCAGATCGACTGGTTTCCGCGGAGTTTCCATGGGGAACCAAGATTCAGATTAAAGCCCGGTTTTTTCACGACTTGCCCGAAGTTCCGCGAGTTCTGGAGCAATCAGGCTTTGCCGGAGCGATGTTGGTCGTTGCTGCCATAAATGACCGAGTCATTTTCCCTCAACCAACCGTCAGTGAAATCTGGCTGCGTCGCCATTCGGGACCAAAGCAACTTGCTGTCATCAACACAGATCACGTATTCGGCGTGATGGAGGGCCCAGAAGAATTCGATCACCAGCTCATGCCCGCATTGTTGAATTGGTTGGTAACTCGCCTTTGAAGGTGCTGCACCCACCCACGATATCGGATCGTGAATGGGCGCTTCTTGGGAGGGGAGAGCGTCTTAGCTTTCGACGAAGCGTTGCAGGTCGTTGAAGCTGCTGCTCCAACCGTGGTTGTGGTTTTTGGTCTGCTCTGGATCGGCGAGTACTTTTTGTAACATGATCATCCGGGTGCCATCCTTGATTGGCTCGAAGGTGACCTCAACGTCTGTCTCGTGGCCGCGAACGCCATCATTTATCCAGCCCCATGTGAAGCAAAGGCGGTTAGGACGATCCAGAACTTTGTAGATGCCCGAAACCGTATAAGCTCCGCCGTCCTTGGTGGATGTCATAGTGGTTTTCCATTTGCCACCTGTGCGTACATCCATTTCGCATTCTGGTGTGGTCATACCTTCAGGGCCCCACCACTGCACGAGCATCTCTGGATTTATCCAGGCATCAAAGACTTTTTCGGGAGAGGCTTTGAAGTCCCGTGTGATGCGCAGTGTGGTTTCTTCCTGTGTCATGCTATCGGCTGCCGTCATTGTCTTCCCCTTGCTGTTTATCGAGTAACGCTTCCAATCGGTCGAAACTGGTGTTCCAGAAGGCTCGGTAACGCTCGATCCATTGATGCAGGTCTGCAAAACGTTCTTTTTTCAATGCACACACTCTCCATTGCTTTTCGACGCGTCGTTCGATGAGGCCAGCGCTTTCAAGCAGTTTAAGATGCCGGGATATGGCCGGAGCAGACATCTTGAAGGGTTCAGCCAGTTGTCCGACTGGCAAGTCTCCTTCATTGAGAAGTCGCTCGACAATGGCAAACCTCGTCGGGTCGGCCAAAGCTCCAAATACTTCCGGCAAGTTGGTTTGTGTATTCATTTCACCATCTCTTTAATTAACATAATTGTTAAATGAAGATTCGAGCTCCGTCAACCTGCACGACTGATTCACGTATTGTAGGATTTTCTTTTGTTTGGGAGAGAAAGGTATCTATGGAAGCGATTGGCGTAGAAAGTTGCTCACAGGCTGAGTAATTTACAAATATATCTGCGCGTCATTTTGGTAATAAACAATAACAATTGGTGCCCAAAAAATAGATCTGCCAAACGCTGCAATTTATTCAACATTCAGCGGCAGAAAGCCATAGAAAACCAAGAAAAACTGCGGTAGGTGGCAATCTATTCTTTGGTGTCTGGACATAAGTTTCAGCACCTTCCCTCAAAATCAAACGATGTGTCGCTCGCTGGCCAATTTCTGCGGGAACAACGGCACAATCCCGGAATTCGCAGGCCAGTTATGAGTGAGATGGTTTCGCATGCCCCAGCTCAGGGGAACGTTAAATTTGGCATCCTCTGGATGGTAGCAGCCATGTTTATGTTCGTCATTGTTGATAGTGTCGGCAAGTATCTGTCTTTGTCCTATCCGGTGCTGCAGGTGGTCTGGGGCCGGATGTTTTTCCATCTGCTGTTCATGCTGATCTTCTTGGCGCCCCGTGTAAAAACCATGATCACACCCAACAACGGGTCAGTCGTATATCTGCGTGCAATTCTTGTTTTGGTTATGACAATCGGTTCGGTCGCTGCTGCGCAGCTGATCCCCGTCGCAACGCTCCACGCCATTGCCTTGCTTTCTCCTATGATGGTGACGGCCATGTCTGTTCCAATTCTTGGCGAAAAGGTAGGTTTGCGGCGTTGGGCTTCAATCCTCGTGGCGTTCATCGGAGCGCTGTTGATTGTAAAACCGGGTGCAGGTGTACTTGATCTTGGCGCGTTGATCGCTGTAGCGACCATTGTAGTGTATTCCGCAGGTCATATCGTGGCGCGGTACGCCAGCAAGTTTGATAGTCCGTCGACAGTTCTGTTTCATACAGCTCTGCTGGGAGCTGTCGTCACCTCCCTGTTTACGCCGATTTTCTGGCAGGCACCTGATTTGGAGGGTTGGGCTTTGCTGGCATTGATCGGCGCGGTGTCTGGTTTTGGGCACTACGCTATTGTGAAAGCGTTTTCTTTTGGGGAGGCTTCAACCATCGCCCCCTTCAGTTACAGCAGCCTCATTTGGGCGATGCTGATTGGGTTGATGTTCTTTGGTGAGTTTCCTGACGGACTGACTCTTGTTGGCGCTGCAGTCATCTTTGGGTCCGCCATTTATATGTGGCATCGGGAAAAAGTCTTGGGGGGAGCGGCGTAGATCAGCTACCAGTTCGGCATAATGCTTTGATTGTTAAAACTCTCTGCTTTAAAACTGGGGGATCACTGCGAGGGGGAACAGTATGCATGTGAAAATGCTTGGTTGTGGCGACGCGTATGATCCGCAAAAAACGAACTCATCTTTGTTGATCTTAGAAGGTGAGTTCAAGCTTCTTATTGATTGCGGCCCAACCGTGCCTCAGGCGTTGTTTGCAAATGGCATGACAGCTGAAGATATCAGCTGCATCTACATCTCGCATTGCCATCCGGATCATTGTCTTGGTTTAACAACGCTGCTCAATTACATGAAATCGTTCAAGCGCTCGAAGCCGTTGACCATCTTTCGTCAGGCTTCTCAGCATCAGGCCTTGTATCGGCTTATGGAGTTTGCATACTGGCCGGAAAAAGACTTGGGGTTTGACCTCCACTGGCAAGATTCTGAGGACTTGGCAGTCGTTGGGCCTTGGAATGCGGCGACCACCGCCAGTAATCATTCAGTTCCAAACCGCAGCCTGCAGCTCAAAAGCGAAACCGTGACCCTGTTTTATTCAGGCGATGGCCTGTTGTCTCCAGAAGGGGAGCAGCTTGCTGCACAGGCGGACCTTGCCTTCATAGAGTGCGAGTACATGACTGCCGCAAACGGGCATGGCTCCTGGGCAGATGTAAAAGACTTGTCGCGAAAAGCAGGCAGTCGCTGGGTGCTGTACCACATTGATGACGCGTCCAGACCTGCCGTGGCTGAAGCCATTAAGGATTATGCGGAGTTTTCTCTGGGGGAAGATGGTCGTGAGTTTGAACTCGCGGAACTGAAGGTTTAGGCGACAGCCTGAGCCTTTCCAAGCCAGTCAGTGGCAAAGATTTTTGCCGTTAGAGGCTTTGCGAAATGATAGCCTTGCGCATAGCAGCATTTGATATCTTTGAGCAGGTCAACTTGCGTCAGGTTTTCAACGCCTTCTGCAATAACCTTCAGGTCGAGCAGGCTGGCCATCGCGGTGATTGCTTCAACAATATCGCGTGTGGCCTGATCTGTTTCCATCCTCTGCACAAAGCTATGATCAATCTTGAGCTTGTCCAGCTTTTGGGTGCGTAGTTGCCAAAGTGCAGAGTGGCCGGTGCCAAAGTCATCAATGGCGATGATCATGCCAGCATTGGCAAGGGCATCCAGATTGGTTTGAGTATGGCCTGTTTCGTTGATGAATGCGGACTCACTTAACTCAATCTCGTAGATTTCTGGTGGAACTTCCAGGCTCTGCAGCAGAGCGAGAATCTCGACCACACGATTTGGCTTTGCCAGCTCTCGTTCCGAAAGGTTGATTGCGATGCGGCCTGCGAACTCGAACCCTTCAGCAACCCATTGACGATATTGGCAGGCTGTCTCGCGGAAGAGCCAGTCTGAAATGTCGTCGATCATATTCTGACATTCGGCAATCGGAATGAACTCGGAGGGGGAGATCGCACCAAGGTCCGGGTCTTCCCAACGCATCAACGCTTCAACGCCATAAAGCTTGTCGTTCTTCAGCTCTACAATTGGCTGATACTTGAGGCGCAAGTTGCCTTCCTCAATCGCAGTTGTGAGCTTTTCGGAAATTAGAACTTTGCGCACGACGGCTTCTTCCATCTGACAGGTGTAGAAGCTGAAGCCGAGGTTGTTGTACTTGGAATGATACATGGCAATGTCGGCTTGCTTGAGCATAGTGCTGCTGGACGCACTTGCCAGTTGGCTCACAGCAACGCCGATACTTGCAGAAAGAATTGGAGATTGCTCGCCCAGATCAATCGGGGCGACCATTGCTGTCTCCAGACGGTGAACCGTCATTTCGGCTTCGGCGTTGGAAGTATCTCGCAGCAAAATGACAAACTCGTCACCACCAAGGCGAGAGAGTAGGGCATTCTCGGTCAAAACGCTCTCAAAGCGCTTAGCGGCCTGCACCAGGAACTGATCGCCAGCGTCATGCCCCAATGTATCATTGATCTCTTTAAAGCGGTCCAGATCCATATAAATGACAGCGCACTGGTTTGAACCATCCTTGGTCGTTGCAACAGCGCTTTCCAACTCTTGCAGAAAGTGCGCGCGGTTTGGCAAGCCAGTCAGAGCATCCGTGTAAGCGAGTTTGGAAAGCTCCTCTTCGCTCTCTTTTTTAGCCGTGATGTCTTTCTTGATCGCCAGATAGTACTTCTTGTTCGCGCTGCCGCCTTGCCATTCAACCGGAGAGATCTTGGAGTGCTCGACGTACTCGGAGCCATCTTTGCGCCGGTTGATGAATTCACCTTCCCATGGCTTGCCATGGTTCAAGGTTGTCCAGAGATCATCAAAGGTTTCGCGTGGTGTCTTACCGGAGCGCAGGAAGTCCAGATTTCGACCAACAGCGTATTCTGCGGAGTATCCGGTCGCTTTCTCAAACTGTGAATTCACATAGACAATTGTACCTTCATGATCTGCAACCATGATGGTTTCAGAACATTGCTCTACTGCAACTGAAAGAAGCTCAGGAGGTACTGGCACAAGATCCTCGGCTAGACTCGAAATAAAATTGCATGCACTGAATAATTAAACTCAAAGATAATCGCAATGCTTCACTGCAGATAATTAAGGGAAAGATTTAGTTATAATTGTCTTTAATGTTTCGTTTAGGAATAATGAAATCTAATCACCGAAGTATGTGTAAGTATTGGTGTGTATTTATATTATAAATTTTGGTGATGTATTAGTACTGTGTGGCGCATTTTTGCGCAACATTAAGTCTTATGGGGCATTTGAGTTGAAATAGAATTTGCATTCAACATCGTGCCAATGTTTCTTTGAGTGTTTGGAAAAGAATATTTACCACTACATTTATAACTAGAGCTTTAGTTCTAATTATTGTCCATAGTTTTCACGGAGTATACAAGGGTAGATTGCAGATCAAAAAAGGAGAGCAATTGCTCTCCTTTTTGTTGGTTATGCGTTCTGCAGCTGTGCGGCTATCGGGATATCCCGACGCCCGCCGGCCGTGCTGCTTTCAACGGCGAGGTCAAGGACTTGCTGAAGATTCGCTGCATGGCGGAAGGTTGGGTGGCCATTCACACCAGATTGCACGGCCTCTGCAAATTTACGGTAGTTGTTTGGTGTTGGAGCAAGCTCAATCTGCTCCCATTCCGCCTTCTCAAGGTTTGGGCCTGAACAGACGAACAACTCACCCAGACCACCGGTGTTGGTGACTTTTATGCCGCCCTTGGTGCCATGAACCTGAAGGTGCAGGTCGTTCATATGCCCGGAAGCAAAACGGCTAGCATGAACAACACCAACAGCGCCAGATGTGGTTTCTGCCATCATGGTGAAGCTGTCATTGGCATCCAGTTTGTACTCTCCAATCTGATTGCCCGGTGCTTTGTCAAAGGTCTTCAGGTGGCAGGAGATAGACTGGTACGGTGCGCCAATCGCAAACCCGGCAAAGTCGAGAATGTGAATGCCGACGTCCCCCAAAACGCCCAGTGACCCGTGCGCTTCAGAAAGGCGCCAGAGCCATTTCTCTTCTTTGTCCCAATGACCCCATGCAGGTTGGGTCAGCCAGCTTTGCAGATAAGAGGCCTCGAAATGGCGAACTTCACCAATTTCACCTGCTGCAATCAGCTCATGAGCTTTCTGAAGGGCTGACACGTCGCGATAAGACAGGTTGACCATGTTGATCAGACCGGCTTTTTCGGCTGCAGTTGCCATTTCGTCAGCATCGGCAAAATTGCTTGCCAGTGGCTTTTCGCAGAAGACGTGTTTGCCACCTGCCAGAAGCGTCATTGTGGTTGGGTGGTGGACAGCATCAGGCGTGACATTTGCCACCGCATCAAATTCGTCCCACGCAAGAGCGTCTTCCAGTGAGGTGAAGCGTTTGGCGATGTTGTGTTCATCGCAGAAGGCTGTAAGGCGTTCTTCATTACGGTCAACGCCGCCAACGATTTCAACACCGTCGATTTCACCGAACTTGTTGGCATGGCTGTTTGCCATGCCGCCGGTTCCTACAATAACGAGACGCATCAACGATACCCTTCCTCGCCTGCTTCGTGCAGACGTGGTCCGCGTTCTTCAATTTTCTCTGGTGCTTCATCTACTGGCACATTTGGAGCCGCATTCGGGTCAGCAATACGTGGTTGCGGGTTGTAGGCCCATTTCACGCCGTTGGCGATGACGCGCTGTACGGTTTCGTTGTGGTATGTTGGATAAGTCTCATGGCCTGGGCGGAAATAGAAAATATTACCTGCACCGCGCTTGTAAGTCAGGCCAGAACGGAAGACCTCACCGCCCTGGAACCAGCTGATGAAGACAGTTTCTAGCGGCTCTGGCACACCAAATGGCTCGCCATACATTTCTTCATTTTCCAGCTCAAAGCTGTCTGGAATGCCCGCAGTGATTGGGTGGTTGCGGGATGTAACCCAAAGACGCTCACGCTCGCCAGCTTCGCGCCATGTCAGGTTACAAGGTGCGCCCATCAAACGCTTGAACGGTTTTGCAAAGTGCGCAGAGTGGAGGAAGATCATGCCCATGCCAGACCAGACACGTTCACACACACGTTCAACGATTTCGTCAGAAACGTCCCCGTGTGCTGCATGGCCCCACCAGATCAGAACATCTGTGTCTGCAAGACGTTCTTCGGTCAGGCCGTGCTCTGGATCTTGCAAAGTTGCGGAGGTTGCAGAAATTTCTGGATCATTGTTCAAAGCAGCAGCAATGTGATTGTGCATCCCATCAGGATAGATGTCGGCAACAACTTTGTTTTTTTGCTCGTGGACGTTTTCGCCCCAGACAATGGTCTTAATCATTGGCGTATTCCGATAGATGTGGAGTGTCTTGCCTGAGGGCCAGACAAAACGGAGATATGGAAAGGGCCTTCCCCATTGCGAGAAAGACTGCGGACTTGCTCATTTTTGTAGGTGCGATGCTATCGCGTCTTGGGACCGCAGAACGCGGTTGACTGCAACTCTGCTTCAACCTTGGTATGAAATGCCAATGAAATATCAAGAAATTCACCGAAACATTTGTTGCAGTGCAACCGATTTACTGCGAACTGTAGAATCCGTCTAAGTAACGCGAAGTTCTCAGTCGAATTCTACAATTAGTCACCCCATTTTCTAGCAGGTTTTACGGACTAGGAGACCAGTAGGGCTTCGTTAAAGGCCAGTGCCAACGTTTCTCCCGCGACAGTTTTTTGTGTCGCTACATAAAGTTGTAGGGTCTGATCAAAAGTAGATCCCCCAAATGGCGTCTTACAAAGCACAGTCAGGTCGCCTCCATGATGGCTGGTGACTTGGGCCTGAGTGGGCTTGTTATCTTCCCAGATAAGGTCGATCTCGAAACCGCCACGGGCACGCAGACCGCGAACTTCTCCTTTCGGCCACGCGCTTGGCAAAGCAGGCAAGAGCTGAATGCCGTTGTGGGTCGTGTTCATCAGCATCTCGGAAACGCCGCGTGTGTAACCAAAGTTGCCGTCGATCTGAAATGGCGGATGCGCGATCATGAGGTTACCATAAAGGCCGCCATCTTCACTCTTCGGCGCTTCATTCTCCACGCGGTTGAACATGTTATGGATGATCTTGTAAGCATGATCACCGTCACCGACACGGGCCCAGAGGCAAATCTTCCACCCCATGCTCCACCCGGTTGCCAGATCTCCGCGGATCTCAAGAGCGCGCACGGAAGCTTTCAGCAATTCTGGTGTGTCTTTGCCGATTTGATCACAAGGGAACAAGCCATAGAGGTGAGACAAGTGGCGATGCGTTGGCATGAACTCTTTGAAATCCTGAGACCATTCTTGCACCTGACCTTGTGCTCCGATCTGGTAAGGCAACAACCGTGCAGCCTTTGTCTCTAATGTCTCTGCAAGATCGTCATCAAGTCCCAGTAGTCGGGCCGCAGCGGCGGTGTTGGTGAAGGTCTCCCGAATAATGGCGCAGTCCATGGTGCTGCCCTGATCGACTGTAATGACGTGCCCATCCTCATCCAGATACCGGTTTTCCGGACTGGTGCTGACCTTCGGCACCAGATAACCATCCTTGTTCTCACAGAGCCACCATTCGTAGAATGCCGCTGCAGATTTCATCAAAGGGTAAGCGCGGTTCTTGAGGAATTCTTTGTCGCCAGTGTAAAGAAAGTGCTCCCACATATGAGAGAGCAACCAGCCTGCTGCCATGGGCCAAAACGCAGAGGCTGGGTCACACGGAGATGGCACACTGTCACGCCAGATCGTCGTGTTGTGGAACGCACACCATCCAGGAGCATTGAACATTTTCCTGGCTGTGCGAGCGCCTGAGACTGCCAGTTCTTCAATTAGCATGAAGAGCGGCTCATGCAGTTCGGAAAGGCCTGTGATCTCGGCAGGCCAGTAGTTCATCTCCAGATTGATGTTCATCGTATAATTGGAGGACCACTGCGGGCGGCGCAGGTTGTTCCAGTTGCCTTGCAGGTTTGGTGGCTGACTACCTGAACGAGAAGACGCAATCAATAAATAGCGGCCATACTGGAACTGCAACACGGCAAGGGCTGGATCGCCTTTGTCCTGAAACTGCTCCAGCCGCGTGCTGGTTGGCAGATCGGGAATGGGATCATTGCCCAGTTTGAGCGATACACGGTCAAACAGCTTCAACACATCATCCATGTGTTTTTGCAGCATGCCCTCATAAGGAATAGAGCCTGCAGCTTCCAATGCCTCTCTTACGATAGGAGCCGGATCTTTTCCTTCACGGCTAGGGCTTTTGTCCGGTCCGTTGAAGCTGGTTGCCACCGCAATACGAAGGGTAACGGTTGTTGCGCCTTCAACATGCAGTTCACCGCGTTCTGGGCGGATACTCCCGCCTTCCAACTCAACAGAAAGGCCTGCCTCAAAATACGTGCCTTCCCCCAGGCCATCTTCGCTGTAAACAATACCGCCGCGATGTCCGTCCTGCTCATTCTCAGCAAAGGGTCGGAGTTTGCCGTCTGCCCCAAAAATCTCGGGATTCCGGGCCTGTTCCTGATCATGCTCGATGCGCTCAATCACACGGCTGCTGGTAAAGGCGGGAGCTTGGCCGCGAAGATGCAAGCGCGTGTTGTCAGCTTCCTGCGTTGTACGGCATGTCGGGTGCGGGCTGTCATAACGCAGACTGAGGGAGAGTGTGCCTGGCTTATCTGTTGTCAAGCGAACGACAATGACATTATCCGGATAGCTGGCAAAGGTGGCGCGCTCGTATTTCACGCCGCCTTGCTCATAGCTCTCATGATGCAAAGAATGACGAATATCCAGTGCGCGGCGGTAGTTTGATGTTTCGCCTTGGTCTGCCATTGTGATGAACAGATTGCCGACTGGTTGGTATGCTTGCCCTTGTCGTCCCGTCCAGTTCTTGCGCACGAACTCTTGCGCTTCAAAGAGCTTTCCGTCTCTTAAAAGTGTTTCAGCATGCGCAATCTGACCTGCTATTTCCGGCACCGGGTAAATACGAGTTGGTTCACCCGAATAGAGCGTATCTTCGTTGAGGTGAATACGGGCGTTTATTGGGCTGCCATAGATCATCGCGCCAAGGCGGCCATTTCCGAGTGGTAAGGCCTCGTTCCAGTGAGCAGCAGGTGTATCGTACCAGAGCGTATGAGCGGGATCAGCGTTTGGAAAGAAATCTGTAATCACGATGAAATGTCCTAGGAAGTACGGGCGGGTCCGGTGCTGTCGCGAACCTTCAAAATGTTGGATATAGAAACGGAGCGAGGTGGGATTGTGGGGTCTTCAATGATGGAAAGCAGCAATTTCCCCGTCGCTTCTCCAAGCGCATCAATGGGTTGGGAAACCGTGGTCAGGCGGGGGTGCATGGATGAGGCGACATAGCTGTCGTCATAGCCAATGATTGAAAGATCTGAGGGGACGGAGAGGTTCATCTCCTGCGCTGCATGAAGAGCCCCGGCAGCGAGCAGGTCTGTTGTCCCGAAGATGGCCGTGGTGTTGGGTGAAGTCTTTAGCAGAGCACGCGTGGCTTCAAATCCAAAGGCGACCTGATCTTTCGCATTGTCCCGTCTGATGTGAAGCTCAACGGGCTCTGGAAACTTTGCAATTGCGCGCTGAACGGCTGTCAGGCGCAAGTCATGCGGGCCTTCCGTATGCCACGGTTCAAACGGCAGCAGCATACCGATGGAGCGGTGACCCAACTCAAGCAGATGTTGAATGGCAATGTGCCCACCCTGCACATTGTTGAGATTGGCATGAAACTGCAGAGGATCGACAGGATAGCTCTCCACCAGCACGCAAGCCACATTCGCCTGTTCAAGACGATGGATAAGAGAAGGGATGTGCGAAGTGTCCTTAAACGGACGCAGTAAAATACCACCAACGCGCATGTCGAGCAGAAATTCAATCTGCTCCTTTTCCATTGCCCGCTCACCATAGGTGTTGCTCATAATCGTAGTAAAGCCATGATTGAAGAGCGTATCTTCCGTAGCATCTGCAAATATTGAGCTGAAATGTGTGCTGTGGTCGGTCTGTAAAATACCGACGATGCGGGTCTCTTTTTGCCGCAAACTGCTTGCCATCTTGTTGGGCCGATAATCCAACTCAAGAATGGCTTGCTGAACTTTTTCGCGGGTTTTGGCATTCACTGGGCCAGTGTTGTTGATGACCCGCGACACCGTGGCCGTGGATACGCCTGCTACCTCAGCTACACGACGAATATCTGTCATGCCAAAAAAGTCCTCGTGAAAATATATTATTATGTAACACTCATAAGAGCGTGGGAGCGGGTCTCTATGAATCAGAGTTTCATAAAACAGTCATGTAAAAATACGACCAAAAACATGTAAACGTTACACTTTGATGTTTCATGACTGTGATTTATGGGTTTATACTAATTTTCGGGGTGTAACAAGTGAAATTGAAACTCACAACTGTTGCAATTCTGCGAATAGTATAGATCACCTAGGGGTGTCGGTATGGGAGGAGACCTGCTGGCAAGCTTCAATATAAGACGCCGATTCGTCATATGAGTGTTATGTGTGGGAGCAAAAAAGTGAAAAGGATTACAGTGATTCCGATTGCTGGTAGTCTTTACACAAAGCTTGCGGAGGAATTTTGCAATGAGTTTGAAACGTAGTCGGCAGATGGTTTTTGGCGGAGCAGTCAGCGCGCTGGCCCTTGTGGCAGCCACAGCAGCAGCTTCTGCCAATCAATGTTCAGTGTATCATCAGGCACCACTTCTGGATCAGATGTCCGGCCTGCCAACCGTCGCGGATCGCCTGCCGGTTAATCCACTCGTTGTTGAAGGGATTGAGGGTATCGGCACTTATGGCGGTGAGATGACTGATGTATATGCCGGATCCCGTATCGGTGATTATCGTCGTTATGGATACGACCCGTTGGTGCGCTGGAGCCCGGATGGTTCCGAGGTTCTGCCTAACATCGCTGAGAGCTGGGACATCTCGGCGGATGCGACCACCTACACCTTCAAATTGCGCGAAGGCCTGAAATGGTCTGATGGCAAGCCGTTCTCTGCAAAGGACATCCAGTTCTGGTGGGATCACATTGAAACCAATCGTGAGATCAACCCCAAGGGTCCTCGCAAGATGTTCATCGTCAATGGTGAAGAAGCGAAAGTCGAAGCGTTGGACGACACAACAGTGCGCTTCTCCTGGAGCCAGCCAAACGGTGTCTTCATGCTGGACATGGCTTCGCCTTACGGTCAGCGTGTCGTCCAGTTTGCTGAGCACTACGTCAAAGACTTTATGAAAGACCTGAACCCGGACGGCGTTGCCAAGATGATGGCAGATGCAGGTGAAGCTGACTTCGGAAAATGGTGGCTTGGCCGTATTGGAACCTACGGTAAAAATGCTGAGCACAACGATCCCAACCGCCCAACCATGCTGGCGTGGCGTCCGACTGAAGCGGTTCTTGGCAAAGAGCGTTTCACCTTTGAGCGCAACCCGTATTACTGGAAAGTCGATAGCTCCTGTAACCAGCTGCCTTACATCGACAAACGCACATGGGTACTGGCGAAAGATCCGGAAGTTGCGCTGCTGAAGACTGTTCAGGGTGAGATCGACATCTCTCCGCGCAACATCTCAACGCCGCCAAACCGCTCTGTCTTCTTCGATAATAAAGAGCGGGGTGACTACCGTCTCGTGACGGCAAACAGCTGTAACTACAACAATGCGCAGTTCATGTTCGCTATGAACCATCCTGACCCGATCAAGGCGCAGGTATTCCAAAGCAAAGACTTTCGTATCGGTCTGTCTCTTGCAATGGACCGGGACCTGATCATTGATGCCGTGTATCTGGGGCAAGGGGAGCCATATCAGGTCAGCCCGCGTCCTGAATCGCCGTATTACAACGATCAGCTGGCCCGTCAGTACACTGAGTTTGATCCTGAATTGGCAGCAGAGCATCTCGAGAAGATCCTGCCAATGGGCCCGGACGGCAAGCGTGTAGGTCCTGATGGCAAGCCATTCAAGTTCATTATTCATGTGAACGAAGGCTTCCGCCCGGACTGGGTGGATATGATGCAGATCATCGCGAAAGACTGGCAGGAGCAGGGTCTTGAGGTTGTGGTGAGCGTGGCCAGTGATGAGATCCACATGGCAACATTGGGTCGTGCAGACAAAGAGATCACCATCTGGGTGGGTGAGAATGGCTGCGGCCAGTTCCCGCTGGTGAACCTTGAGCGACTGACCAACTTCAAAGAGCACGGCAACTGGGAAGGCTGGGATGCATGGCATGACCTGAAAAAGGATGCCGACGCAACTGTTCGTGAAGGCGTTGTACCAACTGAGCCGCCTGCCGGCGTGAAGCGCATGTATGAAATTACTGACCTGGTACCAACCAAGGTGGGTGATGAGCAAACGGCGCTGATGGAAGAGTTTATGCAGCTTTCTGCAGATAACTTCCTGTCCATGGGTATTGCGTTGCCGGGCGGTGGTTTCCGCTCCATCAGCAACAAGCTGCGCAATGTGCCTGACACGCTGTTGGAAGGCTGGCTGTATCCGGGTCCTGCACCTGTGAACTTCTCCAGCTTCTACATCGATCCTTCCAAGAAGTAATCGATCGCCCGAACCAATCTGCCTCTCCCTGTGTGGAGGGGCAGAGCCTTGCAACTAGGATATCTGCATTAAATGGGAATGTTTGTTGTCAAACGGGTCCTGCTGATGATCCCAACCTTGCTCGCGATTTCGCTCGTCGCGTTTTTGGTGATCACGCTGCCACCTGGAGACTATATTGACCGACTGGTTTTGGAAGCATCGTTGGATGGAGATTACATCACTGCTGCTGAAGCCGAAGGTCTGCGGAAGATATATGGATTGGATAAATCCGTTCTGGCCCAGTACTTTGACTGGGTCTGGAAGATGGTAGTGCATGGAGACCTCGGGCGCTCTTTCAGTTATGAGTTGCCGGTTGAAGAGCTGATCTGGGACCGTCTGGGCATGACGACGCTGCTTTCGATTTGCTCCATGGTCTTCATCTGGACTGTCGCCATTCCCGTTGGCATTTTCTCCGCTGTTCGCAAATATTCCCTTGGTGACTATGTCGCCACCTTCCTTGGTTTTATCGGCCTCGCTGTGCCAAATTTTCTGCTGGCGCTTGTGCTGATGTATGTTTCGTTCCGCTATTTTGGTCAAAATGTCGGTGGGCTGTTCTCACCGGATTACGTCAATGCGCCGTGGTCCTTTGCCCGCGTCGGTGATTTGACGGCCCATATCTGGATTCCCATGATCGTTTTAGGGACTGCTGGAACTGCAAGCGTGATCCGCACCATCAGAGCAAACTTGCTGGACGAGTTGCACCGTCCCTATGTGGTCACCGCCCGCGCCAAAGGCATGCCGGAGCATTGGGTGCTCACCAAGTATCCGGTTCGTCATGCGTTAAACCCGTTCGTGTCCAGTCTCAACGAACTATTTGTGCAGATCGTGTCTGGTTCCACCATTGTTTCCATTGTGCTTGGTTTGCAAACCACAGGTCCGTTGCTGTTTGATGCGTTGCGTCAGGAGGATATGTACCTGGCTGCTGCCCTTATCATGTTCCTCAGTTTTCTGACTGTGATTGGAACGTTGTTCTCCGACATACTACTTGCCTGGCTTGATCCGCGTATCCGCCGTCAGTTCAACAATGGGGGGCTGTAATGAGCGCTACTGATTTCGCTGGTGCACCAACAAGTTCACGCGCTTATGAGGGCCAATGGCGCCTGATGTGGCGCCGTTTCCGCAAACATAAACTCGGCATGCTGGGTGGCATCATCACACTCCTGATCTATCTGATCGCCGTGTTCGTGGAGTTCCTAGCACCGCATGACCCTAATGACTTCAGCGTGCGCAACACCTATGCGCCGCCGCAGAGCATTCATTGGTTGCTGGAGACAAAGGACGGTACAGTGTTTCAGCCGCATGTGTTGGGATACCGCTCCAAGATTGACTACAACTCAGGTCGCCGCACCTTTGTTGAAGACCCGCGCCGTGTTGTGAAGCTGGGCTTTTTCGTCAAAGGTAAGCCTTACAATCTGTTTGGTTTCATCCCTGCTGAGCGCCGCCTGTTTGGCCCGGTCAAGAAACGTGATCGCATGTTTTTGTTGGGAGCGGACCGTCTTGGCCGTGATGTGCTGAGCCGCACCATCCATGGCACGCGCGTATCCATGACCATCGGTCTTGTAGGCGTAGCCTTGAGCCTCGTACTGGGTGTGCTGATCGGCGGTCTTTCCGGCTATTTCGGAGGCTGGGTGGATACGGTCACGCAGCGTGTTGTTGAGTTTCTTCAATCGTTGCCAAGTATCCCGCTCTGGATCGGCCTCGCCGCTGCGATTCCGCCGGATACTCCACCTTTGCAGACCTACTTGCTGATCACGGTAATCCTGTCGATCATCGGTTGGACAGGGTTGGCCCGCGTGGTGCGCGGCAAGTTTATCTCTCTTAAATCGGAGGACTTCGTAAAAGCCGCTCGTTTGGACGGATGTTCTGTTCCGCGTGTTCTGGTAGGCCATATGGTACCAAGTTTCATAAGCCATATCATAGCGGTGGTGACGCTTGCCATTCCGGGCATGATTGTTGCTGAAACGTCTTTGTCCTTCCTGGGGATTGGCCTGCGCCAGCCTGTGGTCAGCTGGGGTGTTCTGCTGCAGGAAGCGCAGAATATCCGCTCTATCGCCAATGCTCCATGGTTGTTCTGGCCGGGCGTGATGGTCGTGATTGCTGTGCTTGCACTCAACTTCTTTGGTGACGGTTTGCGTGATGCTGCCGACCCGTATTCCAAGTGAGGATTGAAACCATGAAACCCATGATTAACGTCACGGATCTCAGTGTTTCCTTCTCAGGAGATGATGGGAAAGTAACCGCGCTGGACAACATCAGTTTTTCCATTCCCGAGGGAAAAACGGTGTGTCTGGTGGGGGAGTCCGGCTGCGGAAAGTCTGTCACCGCAAAGGCGCTGCTGCGTATTCTGGATAACCACGCTGCCATTGAAAGCGGCAGCATAGAATACCAGCGTGCGAGTGGTGATCTGCTTGATCTTGCCCGAGGTCCTGCAAAAGCAAAGCATATTCGTGCCATTCAAGGCAATGAGATTTCCATGATTTATCAGGAGCCGATGACCTCGCTGTCACCGCTCTACACCATTGGTAATCAGATTGTAGAAGTGCTGCGCTGGCATACGAACCTGAGCAAGGAAGAAGCCAAGTTTCAGGCGATTGAGATGTTGCGGCTGGTGGGCATTCCATCTGCTACTGACCGGTTCGACAGCTACACCTTTGAACTGTCTGGTGGTATGCGCCAGCGTGCCATGATTGCAATGGCGTTGATCTGTAACCCACGCCTTCTTATTGCAGATGAGCCGACCACCGCGCTGGACGTGACCACGCAGGCGATCATTCTGGACCTGATGCGTGATCTGCAGAAGACCCGCAATATGTCCATGTTGTTCATCACCCACGATCTGGGGGTGGTGGCAGATATCGCCGATGAGGTGGTGATCATGTATCTGGGCAATGTGGTGGAGCAGGGGCCTGTTGAACAGATTCTCACCAACCCGCAACACCCTTATACCAAAGGGCTTTTGGCCTCCCTACCTCACACAGATGGCAAACGCCGTGCGCGTCTCAATGCCATTCCGGGCGTCGTACCAAGCCTTCAGAACCGGCCCAAGGGCTGTCCATTTCAGGAGCGTTGTGACCACTTTGTCACCGGTCTTTGTAATGAAAAACTACCAGAACTGACTACGACCAGTGGGGTGCAAAGCGTCCGCTGTCACGGGTTTGGGGCACAGGCAGATCTTGTCCCACTACATGCGTCGACCTCCCAAGTTGATGACTGCCTGCATGTCCCAAACCCGGTAGACCGCACAGCTGCGCCAATCCTTGAGCTACAGAACGTGAGCAAACACTTCCCGATCCGCTCAGGCTTCTTCAACCGTCAAACGGGAACAGTGCGCTCGCTGAATGATGTGTCACTCAACATCTGGCGCGGCGAAACCCTTGGTCTTGTTGGAGAATCTGGCTGTGGCAAGTCCACACTGGGCCAGACAATTATCGGCCTGCACAAGGCAACCACGGGCAAGGTGGTGTTCCGTCCAAACGAGGAAGACGTTGAGCTGACTGGCAAAACGGACAGTCAGTTGCGTCCATACTGGGCGGATATTCGGATGGTGTTTCAGGACCCGAACTCCTCACTCAACCCTCGCATGGCGGTATATGATATCATCGCTGAAGTGCTGCGGGTTGGACAGGAGCTGAAGAGCTCAAAGGACATTGAGCATCGTGTTCTTGAGGTGCTTGATAAAATTGGCTTCTCAAAAGAGTTCCTCAAACGCTACCCGCATGCTTTCAGTGGTGGTCAGCGTCAACGTATTGGAATTGCACGTGCTTTGGCTCCTTATCCGAAGGTGATCATTGCGGATGAAGCAGTTTCTGCGCTGGATGTTTCCGTACAGGCGCAGATCCTCAACCTGCTGAAAGACCTTCAGGAAGAGCTGAACCTCACCTACCTGTTCATCAGTCATGATCTCAGCGTTGTTGCCCATATCAGTGACCGTGTTGCTGTGATGTATGCAGGGCGGATTGTGGAGCTGGCAGATACGGAGACGATCTTCAACGCATCAAGGCATCCTTATACCGAAGCGTTGATGAGTGCGATTCTGGAACCGGTGCCGAATGCCCACGCGGATGACACGCGCATCCGTCTGGAGGGCAATGTGCCGGACCCGGCCAACTTGCCAAAGGGATGCCCATTCGCGCCGAGATGTCGTTATTCTTCAGGTATTTGTGAGAGTTCTGATCCTTCGCTTGGTGAGATCAGCACGGACCATCTGCTTGCTTGCCATCATCCCGATGTGGTGCAAAATACGCCAGTAGACCAGCTTGAAGCAATGGCGGGGTAGCACTGATGGCAAGTATCCGGGATGTAGCAGAAAAAGCTGGAGTTTCAACGGCAACCGTCTCTCGTGTGTTGAACAAGGATGAGCGGGTGAAGGATGAAACCCGCGCAAAGATTCAAGCTGTCATTGATGAGTTGGGGTATCGCCCTAACCGTCTGGCAACCTCTTTGCGCCGACAGGATTCCAATCTCGTGGCGCTGTTCCTGGAGAACCAGAAATCCCCGTTCGCAACCATGCTTTATGCCTCCATTGAGAAGACGCTGCATGACGAAGGCTTCAAGGTCCTCTCCTGTTGCACACGGGGAGAAGCGGAGCGGGAGCGCAAGTACACCCAGACCATGATCGAGATGCAGGTGGCGGGTGCAATCGTTCGTCCGTCCAACTCGGCAGCTGAGACACTGAAGAACGTTAAACGTTTGCAAGCCAATGATATTCCGACGGTCTACGTGGATATTCTGCCGGGGCGCCGCTCTGAATCCTTTGTGGTTTGCGACAACACTGAGGGTGGCAGGATTGGTATGCGCTACCTCGTTGCTCTGGGGCATAAACATATCGGCGTGCTTGCGACCAAAGCTGATCATGATCCGCGCCGCGAGAGCGTTGGCAACCTACGTATGCGCGGCATACTGGAAGTTGCTCGCGAGTATCAGATTGAGAAGTCTGTCTACCTGCCAGAGCCCAATGAGCGTAAGCGTTATGATCTGGGGTACGCAACCGCCAATGAATTGCTGGATCAAAACCCTGAGATTACAGCGCTTTTTGCGATTACGGATACTGCAGCCATTGGTGCTATGCATGCGTGCTTTGACCGTGGTTTGCGTGTGCCAGAGGACATTTCCATTCTCGGGTACGATGGTATCCCGATAAGCAGCATCACCTCACCGCAGCTTTCTACTATCCAGCAACCGATTGCTGAAATGGGAGCATCTGCTGCCCGTTATGTCATTGAAAAGATACGCAATCCTTCCAGTAAGCGTCTGCATGAGACCAAGCCGGTTGAGCTGAAACAACGGCGTTCCGTTTCTCATCCCCGTAAGGGATCTCTTCCTCTTTCTACAGGTGCTGCGTAAGGCGCCAACTTTCTTGCAGGACAAGAAGAACAAGGAGTTTCAATTGAACATTTCCGCAGCCCCTCTGTCTTTTTCTGAGGCAACATCGGCAGATATTGCAGAGCTGGTGAAGCAGCATGCACCTGTCATCCGGTTTGACGACAAAGAACCTTTCCTCCCGTCAGCACTGGGGTATACGCTCTATGATCAGGACGGCATATCCGTCTCAAGTGCCCATAAAATAAAGCTAAACGGCGCTGCGCTTGCAATCGAGTATGCCATCTGGTGGGACTGGGATATCCAACACCTGTATGAGCTGGAGCACATCTGGGTGTACCTCAGCGAGGCTGGTGAAGTGGTGCGTGTTGAAGGCAGTGCCCATGGCTGTGCTGGGGAATTGAGCACCTGGAACCATCAGGTGCCGCTGCAAGAGGGGCGGGTAACCCTTTATTCTGAACCGGGAAAACACGCTTTTGCAGCGAGTTCTGAAGCGCTACGGACGAATTTTGCAGTGACTTGCATCTGCTGTGGTGAGCGGGCCGGATCAGGCTCCATTCTTGTGCAGGATATGTTTGCCGCAGAGCTGGTTGACCTGAAGCCTTATGATCATCATGTCGCTCGTAAGTATATGGAATCTAAAGCGTTCAAACCCTCTTATCATTTTGACCAGATCTTTGATCTGCGCTCTGTTGAGATGATGCCTTGGGAAGAGTTGAAGGCTTCTGTTCCGTCTCGGGTTCGTTCTGTTTTGGCGCAGCTGCGAAAAGAGGCGAAAGGCGTGAAGGCTGTGTTCCTCGATAGCGGGGATACTTTGATCGATGAGGGATCACAGGTTTTCGTGGAAGAGGAATTAGTGCTCTCCGCAGAACCGATCCCGGGCGGGGATAAGCTGGTGGACTGGCTCAAGGAGCGCGGCTACATGGTTGCACTGGTTGCAGATGGTCTGGTGGAGAGCTTTGAGAATGTCCATAAGGCTATGGATTTCTGGCATAAATTCGATGCACGGTCGATTTCTGAGGCCGTTGGTTGCCACAAGCCGGATCCGCGGATGTTCCTTGCAGCGGTCAAGCTTTTGGGGCTGGAAGAAGCGGATCACGCAGGCTGTGTCATGGTGGGGAATAACCTTGAGCGTGATGTGGCAGGCGCCAACCGCTTAGGGATGACATCTGTCTGGATCAACTGGACGCCGCGCTATCCGACAGAGCCAGCAAATGCGGATGAAGAGCCGGATTACACAATTGGCCTTCCGCATCAGCTTCTGGATGTGCTCGAAGAGATTAATTCCAAGGCATAAGCTATTGAGATAGCAGATGAAATTTTGAAAAGGATTAAGCCGTGGGATTACTCTCCTGCGGTTTTTCATAACGATTGAGGGGAAAGAAAGCTAAAGTATTGTTTCCATTGCAACTTTTGCAGCTTTTTTGCCACTCAGATATGCACCGTGAACGGTACCATGATACTTAAAATCAGTATGTTCTCCGGCAAATGTCAGGCAGTGACCAATAGGTTCGGACAAAATATTGAAATCATACGGGTCACTACCAAC
The DNA here is from genome assembly GCF_001623085.1 of Pseudovibrio sp. W74. Lineage (NCBI taxonomy): Bacteria > Pseudomonadati > Pseudomonadota > Alphaproteobacteria > Hyphomicrobiales > Stappiaceae > Pseudovibrio > Pseudovibrio sp. W74. The sequence continues at coordinate 280,694 of NZ_LMCJ01000002.1, read as the reverse complement.
TTTTGCGTAAGAAAAAGAGCCCTTCGTGTAAGGGTCTTGCGACCATCGGGTTGCAATGTAGTGACGAGGATCAGGTGTATCCGAGCCAAACATTGTGCGCACGGCTTTCATAGCATCTTCAAGCATATAGTCGTGATCCATGGTCTCGATCATGCGGGAGTAATTGCCAAAGCTTAGAGCGGTGAGTACGTTTGCGTTGATAAAGGGCTTATGATTGAGGAAATAATTCCAGCGGCCCTGAGTTTGCGTCATTAAGCCAAAATACTGTGTTTTTTCAGGCCAGTGGAGTTCATCGAACTTCATCGCTATTTTTGTGACGTCGCCCATACCAACGCGTTCAATTGCGTTCCTATGTATTTTGGGCAAGGGGGGGATGAACTCGATGTCCTTCGCCTTGAGCACGCCGAGTGGTACTGTGACAATCACAAAATCACTTTCAAAGATCTCTTTGTCGGTCTGTACGAACACGCCAACTCGGTCATGATAAGCGATGCGTTGGACCGGTTTGCGGTTGAGGATTGGGATACCGTGGGTGAGAGGTTCCAGAAGCCGATCGTACCCGTCTACCAAAACCACATCTTCACCTTCGAACATGTCATTTTGGCTGAAATACATGGCGGAAAGTTCGCTCACCGGACTGCCTGTATCAAATTCAGTATAAGCGGATGTCATCCACCTGAATATTGGGTTTCGAGTCATTCTGGGCGCCATATGCTCCAGAACCTCCGAAAGAGCCATATCTTTGTTCATGCCAGAGCCGATCAGGCCCAGCATCTGTTCATGTTCTTGACCCATTTTAGAGATTTTCTGATTGGAAACTTGTTTGCCCATATGGTTGTAAACGGTGAAATTGGAATCTTTCGTGACGAAGGTTTTTTGGCCAGACTGTTCAGCCAGTTTCATGATGGGGTTGTTTTTAGGGCCATGTATCCAGCCCGCACCTTCTTCAATTGGGACACCCAGTGCGCGGTTGGTGCGAATGCGCCCGCCAATCTTGTTGCTTGCCTCTAGCACCAGCACACTATAGCCCGTGTCCATCAAATCGCGGGCGGCGGCGAGGCCTGCAATACCAGCTCCGATAATGATCACACGTTTGCCTCTGGCCGACACATTGGGCCGGGTCTGGTTCAGATCAAACAGACCGGCAAAGACGACGGAAGAGGCTGAAGTTTTAAGGAAATTCCTGCGGTTTAGGCTGCTATTGCGGGGGCGAAAGACCATTGGAAACACTTTGGTTTGAAAGAGGTGCGCCTGCAACCTTGAGGTGTTTTATCGCAACCCACAAGGGAAACTCAGGGACAGCCCTAACAAACCGAAAAAGCGTTTTGGGATATTCAAGCAGCTAAAAACACACTGCGTTCATACGAATACGCGCAGCATGCATAATTATTCGATGCTGCACTTATTCCGCCCCGAAGGCCGGGGACGATCTTCGGATTTTGTCCCTAGTTATGCCCGGTTAAGTCGCAACATTCCTGCCAGAGCTCTGCATTGTTCTGGACCTTCAAAATCCATGAAAGTGGAATGCCTTTGTCGGTATTCAGGCCATGTACTGCGCCAAGAACTGCACCGATCAAAATGGAACGGCCAGCGCTGTCTCCACCTGCCAGAATGTTGGCTTCAATCGCTTCACGATAAGAACCTGTGTTCTTGAGGATGTGGAAGCTCAGCGGCACACCCATGCCAAGGTGACAGGCACGGCCCGTGCTCTCACCGTATGCAACGGGGTCCGTTTCTGATGCGGAAAGAGCAGCCAAAAGCTTTTCCTGAATATCAGGATGGGCAGCATCAGCTGCAGCAGACAGGGCGCTTTGCAAGTCTTCACCGTTCACAACACGGTCCAGAAGATCGGCAAACATAAAGCCGTAAGCGACGGATTCTTCATTGTCATTTGTGGAGCGGATAATCGCTTCCACCTGATCCTGCATCTGCTCGCTCTGCTCATAGGCGAACAGCACTGCCGGAATCTTGGAGAGTGCAGGAAGCTGATCATCATCTACGCCAGAAGGGGTGAGCTTCTCATTAGCAATGTTTTCCAGTGTGCCCCGTGTTGGGCGGTCAATATAGCCGTTATAGGTGCCACCAGCGCCGAAGTGAGCCGTAAAGGCCTGCTGAAACTCTTCCATCTTCAGGTGTTTGTCGTGAGCCAGCAGATGCTTCAGTGCCAGATGCAGGTTTTCACCGTATTGGGTGAACTGGCCGTCCTGCCGATTGGCATGAGCGAAGTAAGCTGGCACGCCCTCAAAGTAAGATGGGGTCAACGGCACGAAAGCAGCAGAGTCATCGTGCTCCTGCGTGACATGATGGATGCGGTCAACATCATAGAGCCAGTGCAGCCCCAGCGAGGCGGCGTCCGCAACAAATGCACCAAGAAGGCTATGGGCCTTAAACGCTTGCTGACTCATACAATTCTCCATTCCGATAGGATCGGGTTCAATCATCACTAAAATTTTGATGAGATAATAGGGAGAGGCTTGCCCGTCGAAAAGCCCCTTCAACCCATTGTGATTGATGTTGGCAATGCTCTGCTACGCTTTTGCACCAGCTGTTGGTTAGGTGCTTGAGGCCAGAGCGCTTTGGCTGGAGAAGTGAAGGAAGGTCATCTCTGTTTCTTGATAGTCACTGGAACGAGTCTCATAGGCGGCGTTGGTCAGATCAGAGATTGTCTTTGTCCAGAATGCCAGTGCTCCAGTGTTTTTGGGTAGCACGCGAACTTGCCAGTCTCCCGGATGCAGCTTCAGGCAGGCTTTCAGGGCCGCTTGTCCCAAGCTTTGCCGTGTGAACTTTCCAAGCACGAAGAACTGGCCCATGTCGATCAGCGTGGTGTCATAAGGATACTGCCGCACCAGCGCAAAACCTGCGATCTCACCAGCCTGCACTATGAAATAGGGATGGTGGTCGGCTTCGCGGAAGTAAGCAAGCACGATGTTCTCATCAAACTCAAACCCGCCCGATGCAGAAACCGGCCAGTGCATGTATTTGGACATGTCGTAGAGGTAGAGCTGAAACATATTTTTCAGCACAGGCACATCCGCCAATACCATCGGCTTCAACTCAACAGACATAACCACCCTCACATGTCAGAGCTACTCAGCAGAGCAATGCATTAGCACTGAATGAGGACTGGCGTCGAGCGGTTGTGATGTTGGAATGCCCGCCTAACTGCGGAGTGGCGTGACTTTGCAGACGATGGGGCGGGTGGGTTCGAGGAAGAGGACACCTTCCGGCTCTACTTTGTCGGCGTTGAGAATGTCTATGTCGAACCGGGTAACGAGGTTTGCCAAAATGAGCGTGCCTTGGAGAATGGCGGAGCTTGCGCCGGTGCACATGCGCAGGCCGCGTCCAAAGGGCAGGAAACTCTTCATGATGATGTGCTGATCTTTGCGCATATAGCGTTCAGGATCAAAACGGTCCGGATTGAACCAGTATTGCTGATGTCGATGCACAATCCATGGGGACACTGTAATCTGCGCACCTTCCTGCAAGTCCAGTTTACCCAGTTTGATTGGTCTGCTGGCGCGACGGGTCAGGTGCGGAATAGGCGGGTAGAGCCGCAGGATTTCGCGGAAGACATTGCGGGTGTATCTGAGGCGTGAAAGCTGCTCGAACTGAATGTCGTCTTGCCCACCCACTTTGCTGACCTCTTCACGGATCTTTTGCTTGGCCTCAGGGCATTGGGAGAGAACAAAGAACGCCCACATCAAAGCTGCGGCTGCCAGCTCCTGACTGTTCAGGATTGTGGTGACGTGGTCCACGATTTGCTTGCGAGTGAAGGGGATATTGGTTTCTGGAGAGCGGGCGATGAGAAACTTATGTAAGAAGCTGTGATGGGAAAAGCTGTTGTGCTGGATATTGCCATCAATCAGCATACTGACCAGATATCGCAGTTGCTGGGCCGCATACATGGCTGTTTGTGGCAGCTTGGGCAGCTGCCAGGCAACACCTTGTTCTGCCGTCTCACGGATCACCTGCGAGATGCGCTTTTCAAAGTCACGGGCATGGGAGTTGATTTCGTTGAACACATCTGTCGGCAGCTCGTTGGAAAACAGCATTCTGTAAGCGATGTCTGCATTCAGGCGTCTGAGCAGCAAAGACAGGTCAATCACCCGGTTTTCATTTTGAATTTCTTCGCAATAATCTTCGAACCGGTTGATTGAGTTCTGGATGTGCTCAAAATTCACCTGCTGGGTGCGCATGGTACCGATGGGCCGGATCATATCACGTTGGTCCACACACCGGTTGTTGCTCGTCACAATCGGATGATCGCCCAGCAACGGGCGCAGCAATTCAATCATCCCCTCGGCTTTGACGAAGATCTCGGGTTTCTCTTCAAAAATTACGGAGATGAGGTCCGGGTCGTTGATCAGGTAATTGGGTTGCTCTGCCGTGGAAATGTCAACGATATCTGCTTTGTAAAGTTCTTCCGGGAGGTGCCTCAGGAGGTTTGTCTCAACGCCATCAAAGTCCCCCGTGCCTTCAGTGTATGGGTGAGGTGCCGGAGGGCGATATAAGCTGTTGTTTGTATCCATAGAGCCTGACTCGATTGCATCATGATGGTCACATCGAGGGTCCTCGCGGGAAATGACCCGATGCGCGAGTGTAGGCATTGCCGCTTTAATAATTCGCTGAATTTAATGTCGGATCATACTGAAAATACAATGCAATTACTGGTGGTTTTGGTGAGATGATGAAACCACGGCTCTGCATAACTGCCATGCGCTACGGTATCTTGACAGTTTGACTTGATTTCATATAGTTTGACCTCAAACAAAAATTAGAGATAAGTGCATGAATGTTTCCCCACGGACCTATGGCTACCTGCTGCGTATCAGCATTTCATTCTTCATGAGCATTATGATGTCATTTGCCATGCTGGTGCTGAACCTCGGGTTTGTCGAAAACTTTATGGCGCTGTGGTTCAAGTCGTTTTCTGTTGCCTTCGCGCTTGCTGTTGTTATCAGTTCACTGGTCTTTCCCCTGGTGATCGCCCTGCTGTCGAAGCTTGTGAAAGTATGTGACGAGCCTGCCGACCTGCAGGAAGTGACAGAAGGCTGCTAAGCTCCGTTTTTCAAAAAACAAAGCACCTGACCTAACTGTGATGCAAAAAGGAGTGTCCCTTGCTTTTTGCATTTGCTTTGTGATGCATCACAGTATACGTGCAGTATTGATGTCGATTGGCATCCAAGAATTCTTTTCAGCACATTTCCTCCCACTGTATTCGCTTTCTGGTTCGCCTCAGTAAGCGGATTTGTGCTGCTAACAAGGACACAAAATGGCTCAGCTCCTCGGCAAGCGAAACATGGGTATCGCGCTTACAATCCTGTCTACGCTCATCTTCGCGATGCAGGATGCGATCACCAAGCAGCTCGTGTCAGACCACCCGGTCTGGTTCATCATGATGGTGCGCTTTTGGGTTTTGCTGGTGATTGCGGTTGGCTGGGCTATGATCAGTGAACAAGGGCTCTATAATGTGGTGCGCACCAAACGTCCGGTGCTCCAGATTATTCGTGGCCTTCTGCTGTTTGCAGAAATCTGCCTGATCACCTTCGCCTTCAGCATGCTGGGACTGGCCGATGTAACGGCAATTTTTCAGGCCCATCCGCTGATCGTGACGGGGCTTGCGGCTCTCTTCCTTGGCGAAACGGTTGGCTGGCGCCGCATTCTGGCAATGTTCTGCGGTATGGCAGGCTTGCTGGTGATGCTGCAGCCAGACGGCAACATCGGCGGTTGGGGCGCTGTGGTGGCGCTGGCTGCCTCGGTCAGCTTTGCGCTCTACCAGTTGTTTACCCGTGTTGCGAGCCAGGATGACAGCGCGCTCACGTCATTCCTTTATGTTGGCATCGTGGGCACTGTTCTCTCCACCATCATCGGCTCTCAACACATGATGGCGTTTGATGAGGTGGAATGGGCGTTGCTGCTCGGCATTTGCGCAACGGGGACCTCCGCACACTTCCTGCTGATGAAAGCTCTTTCGCTGGCACAGGCAAGCGACATTCAGCCGTTCAACTATCTTCAGCTGGTCTGGTCGATCCCGATCGGATTCCTTGTGTTCTCTGATCTGCCAATCTGGAGCACCATTCTCGGTGCAATCATCGTGGTGGGTGCAGGCCTGTTCTCGCTGTCTCGCCAGCGTATCCGTGCGGCTGAGAAGGAAACGGGAGCTGAACCTGAGACCTCAGAGGAAGTGGCTGCGCGCGCTGACTAACGTGTCGCGTGCCTGCCGTGCGGTTTAAAGCCGGTTGCCGCGGGCCAGAAACCTCAGGACATCGCCATTGGTGGGCCAGCTGCGATACCGCGGCGCCCGGTCATCCGGCGCTGGTGGGCAGTCGTTCTTGCCAAGAAAATGGGAGGCGACGAGCTTCCCCGTCTTGCGGAACAGGTCAAGGTTGGTGCGAAAGAGCGTTCTCTTTTCCGGCACCACAATCGTTTCCGCCAGCACTTTACCCGCATCAATCTTTTGAATGCTCTCATGCAGGCTGAGAGTGAAAGCCTGTTCATTCTCTAAAATTGCATGAAAGACCGGATCCGGCCCTTTGTAGATCGGCAGTTTACCGGGATGGATGTTGTAGGTCTTGCCGGAAAACCGCTCGTAAAATGTCGCGTTCAAAATCTGCCCCAGATGAACCGTGAGGATCAAATCCGGCTTACAACGCTCAATAAAGTCGAGAGTCTGAGGCGCGCTGGCGTCATTCGTTGGTAAAACAGGACATTGCAGGCTATGAGCCCAGGTCCGCATGCTCTTCCATTTGGGAACATGTGGCATTCGGTAGGCCGGCTTTGTCACGGCGCCCAGGTATCCCGCATAAAGCGGACCAGAGCGGAGCATAAGGTCCTTATAAGCCCGCCAGTCATTGCGCTTGCCAGATACGGCGGTGCACTTCACAAGGCCACAGATCTTGATTTCCGGGTATGCCAGCAAAGAATGTAAAGCAGCATCAGTGTAAACGCTGGCGTTGGAAACAAGACAGATCTGCATGCGTACTCCCCAATTGCATAGTGTGGTCGTCAACTACATAAAGTAGTCGTAGGTGACGCCCATTTTCCGTGCTTTTTCCATCCTTGGCGGCTCAACCCGTTTCAGGCGTTGCTCTGCGTAGGAGGTGGAGAGGATCTTTTCTGCTGTCCCCTTTGCCGCAGCTTCCAGGCCAGCCGCATTGTAAAGCGACCCGCGCACCTGAATGGTGGTTTTCAACGCATCGATAAACTTGCGGAACACATCTGGCTCCGGCGGTGTTGCTGAGCGCCAGAACGTTTCCCAATCGCCCTGATGCGTCAGGCCATCCATATCGTAAATTGTTGGCAGAATGCAGCAGGTCGGCACACCATACTCAAGTGCTTCAATGCCGGCAGAGCTATTGATGGTCAGCATCCCAAGGGATGGTTCAGCAAGTGCTTTGATCGTCTGTCCATGAATGAGCTGCGTGCGTTCTTCAACACCATGCTTCCGACTGGCCTCAACAATTGCCCGAGACAGCTCCTTGAAGCGATATTCAAGCGGATGGCTCTTGAGCAGCAGCAGTGTCCCCTCTGGTGCATTGCAAGCAAAAGAGGCGATGACCTTCTCAATGGCCTCATAAATGCTGGCAAAGGGAGAGTGATCCCGGATCTGAAAATCCCCATTCAGCTGCAAGGCAAAGAGATAATAAGGTGTGCCGCTTTGCTTCAACTGGCTCCAGATAACATCGGCTTCCTGCTTTCGGCGCTTGGCCTGTAGGCGAGCCTTGAGCCAGCCACCATAAACCTGCACACGAGATTCCGTGCGGTGATTGTGGTAATGCGGAAACTTGCGGGCATGAACTGCGTTGTAGAATGTGAAACCGAGCTCTTGCAGCACAATCTGCTTATAGCTGCCAGGATAAAGGACGGTGGACGTGTCATTCGCCTGCTGTGTCTCCAGCGCCATCAGATCCTGCTTGTTCTGCGGGAAATGGGAAAGCGCAGAA
>NZ_LMCJ01000002.1:212441-272687 GCF_001623085.1 Pseudovibrio sp. W74 | reverse complement strand
CCGCCATACTCGACTGTCATCCAATCCGGACGCAGATAGCCAAGCTCGGTTGCAATGATGGTGACGTCCAAACGCTTGGCAACACCAATGGCGACTTTATGGTAGTAGCGCCGGTCTCCATGAAGCAGAATATCAGTGACCCCATGCGCAACAATCAAGGCTTCCAGAAAAAGAGCCCAGTTCTCAGCAGGCTCAGAAAAATGGATGGTTTCTGTTTGCTCCCAGTCATGGACATCGCTGCCACAAAAATGGACCTTAAGCGTCTTTGCGCCCAGTTTCTCCAAATGGTGTGCAGTGCGGGCGTAGTATTTGGAAAGTGGACCTTGCAGCAGCAATATGCAGCGCTTGTTTTCTGAAGTCATTTGTCACTCCAGTAACAATTTTCCGGGATGGGAACGCCAGCAGCTTTGGCTTGCGCCAGACGTGGCGGCGTTTCAACAAACGCGCCATGTCCGTTGACGCCATCACCCATCATGCGTTTCGCAAACTCTTGCGCCGCGATCTTCCGACCTTCGGGATTAAAAAAGCTTCCATGAACTTGAATGGTATGCCCCATAAGCTTTTCCAGGTCGTGATAAAGGTCAGCATCCGGTAGAGCTGGTTCCCTCCAAAAGTCATCCAGAGACCGCTGGTCCGTCAATCCGGCAATATCATAGACAGCAATACCCATGGCTTTCACTGGTACGCCGCTTTTCAGTGCTTCCATACCAACCGTGCTGTTCACCAACACGCACCCGCGCGAATGCCTGAGCAACTGATTTAGATTGCCACCGTCAATAATGATTGTGCGCTCCAAACAACCGAACTCCGCAGCAATCTCGCGAATGACTTTCGGCCAGTTCTCAACGTTGTTGTCAAACGGATGAAGTTTGAACACCAGCTTACTCTCAGCTGAAGCGCTTAGCGAAAACGTGCTGTATAGCTCGCGAATGAAACCGGACAGATGTTTGTAGTGCGAATGATGCCTGATCTGATAATCGCCCTGCATTTGCATAGGGACGACAAAATACTCGGCCTGCTCTTTGATGAGCGTGTTGATTGCTTCTTCCGCTTCCTGCCCAAGCCGCTTCTGGCGCATCAGGCGCGGAATGTAGCTGAAATAGTCCCTGAACGGATGATAGTAGCGATCCCGCTGATAAAACGGGAATAGATACGGGAAGAAGATCGGAATCAGGTTGCAGATGACCTCATTGGTCGCCTCCTGCAAAAACGCATGCGGAAAACGGCTTGTAGCTGCCAGTTCCGGCAAGTCAGCGGCGCTTTGTCTAATCTGCGCCGGATCATTCGGGAAGTGCGAGTACACTCCCATGCCACCACGCTCCAGCGTGATCCAATCCGGGCGCATATAGCCAAACTCATAGGCAAACGTGTTGATGCCCCGTTGCATGGCAACATCATGCGCTACCCGGTGATACGGTCGCCGATCTGCATAATAGAGAATGTCTGTAACGCCATTCTCATCAATCAGCTGCTCCAACTTGCTTTGCCAGTTCTTCAACCGCCCCCAATAAGCTTTCGCCCCCAACCCAACGCGAAAATACCAGTCACTAAGCGAAAAGTTAACAATGGTGTACCTGATCTTGCGAGCTTCAAATTCATCAACAAGCGCCCGACAAAAGGCAGAAGGATGGGATTGCAAAATAAGAACTGATCGAACTGACATAGTGCCTATACTCAACTACTTAAGCTGATTTTTGCGATGCTGAGCAAGCGCTTCGTTAACAGAATCATACATAGTTAACTCACCTTCATTCAGCAGACAGGCAGTATCGCAGAGTTTTTTGATGGTTGCCTCAGAATGTGAGATCATGATGATGTTGGCGTGCTTAAGCTTTGTCTCAAACACTTCATCACATTTGCGCTTAAATCGTGCATCTCCAACGGCTGTGATTTCGTCGATCAAGTAACATTCAAAATTTACTGCCATACTGACACCAAACGCCAAACGTGCCTTCATGCCGCTTGAATACGTTTGGATTGGTAGTGTCATTGACGATCCAAGCTCTGAAAATTCTTCAACGAACTCAACCATCCGCTCAGTATCTTCACCATACATCCGAGCCACGAAACGAACATTTTCGATGCCTGTCATTTTCCCAGCAAAACCACCTCCGAAGCCAAGGGGCCAGGACACTTTGACATTGCGTCTAATTCGACCACTATCAGGTAACTCCGCACCAGCAATCAAACGCATGAGTGTCGATTTCCCGGCACCGTTATGCCCCAGAATACCAATATTTCTGCCTTTTGGAAAACTTGTAGTTGCACCTTTTAGTATAGTCTTGGTTACGCCCTTAAGGCGATATGTTTTACGCACATCTTGAAACTCGATCATCAGATAGACTTCTTTCGATACAATCTCTCTCCAAAGAAGCCCAATAGAAGAAGAATGGTAGTACAGACAAAAAAATAAGGTTTACTCAATACGATACTATCATAATTGCCATAATATCCTTCACGGAACCATTCTATACCATGGAGAATAGGGTTCCAGGCGAGAATTTTTACGATGTGAGTTGGAAAGTCACTTGGAACATAAAATATCCCTGATAGAAAAAAGAGTGGTCTGCTTATGATAGATTCTAATTGCTTCCAGGTCGGCCAAAGTCTGAACAGTACAGCGTTTGTGACTCCTGCCCCCATCCCAAGTAGAGTAAGAACTATAAATGCTGCAGCACACTGCTCAACTTGAACTGGTAACGGTGCACCATCGCCCCAGATTATCATTGAAAAAAACACAATAATAATCATTAAATACGTCAGTACAACTAAGATGTATTTCGAAACGAAGATATCAGTTTCGCTTACTAACGGATAGCTCAATAGGCCGCGACTTGAATTTATCGCTGTCATAAGAGAACCTGAGAGCTTTGAGTATGCTTGGAATGGTAAAATGCCGGTTGCAAAAAATAGTGCAAAGCTGGTTCCAAACGCTGGTGATCTTCCAATACTTGAGAAAATGAGTACTAACACAAGCGTACTCAGAGCAGGATTAACAATAGCCCACAGATATCCCAATTGGGTATCTCCGAATGCCGTCCGTGTTTCACGAAGGACTAATGCAGCGACAACCCTTGCTTGTGTAGTGATAACGCCGTCCATACTCTCTAAACTACTTCAGGTGATCGCGGATTGAATATGCTATAACAATAACAAGTGCCCAGATGGAAAGTAACCCAAGAAACAGAATGACTGAATTGATAAGGCGTCTTGGATAGATTGCTTCTTGTGGCTTTGATGGCGGTCTGAAAACAGCGAGATATCTTTGTTGGCGATCTGCTTCTGCTCGTGAACGCTCTAAACCAGCCAGCGAAGCAGTATAAGCCTTTTGGGCAAACTCCTGCTCAACTACCAATTCTTCGTAGTTTGCCAACAGTGCGGACAATGAAGACAGTCGATCCGTCCCATCGGTTGCTTGTTGCTGTGGCGTAAGAGTTCTTCCGCTGATTTCATCGCGTTTGCTCAAGATTTGCTTGATTAAAACTTCCTCTTGCTTTCTTAACTGCCTAATTGTCGGCGAGCTTTCGTCTATTGTCCCAACGAGGGTCGCTAATCGCGATCTTGTGTCTAAAAGTTTCTTTTCAAGGCCGGCAATGAGTTCAATTTGCACTTCAGCATTTTTCGTCGGATCGATAGAACTCTCTGCGCTACGAAAGTCTTTCATGCGCATGCGGATCATTTTCAATCTCAGTTCAGCACGGCGAACTTCTTCTTCTGCAAATTTTACAGCATCGCGACGTGCATTTTGAGAAAGTGTATTTACGAGTTCTGCGCCATATGAAAGAACGCGTGAAGCAATACGTTCAGTCATCTCTGGTGAGAATGCCTGAACTTCTACTTCGATAATACTCGATGTATTATCGAAGCTTGTGGTAATCATAGATTGCCAATATGAGACGAGTTCTTCAATTGGTAAGCTTTGATCAAGGCGGTAGATGAAATCAACATTATCTTCGCTGAAATGGCGTAGTATGCTTTCGTCTTTGGACAGGCGCTCGACGACTTCACGACCTTCCAGATAATCCATTAGGATAAATGAATCTGTGGTTGTCGTACCTACGCTAGCTAATCCGGTTAAAGCGCCTAAGAAGTCTCCCCCAGCTGATGATCCGTCCATTCCGCGTACTGAAAAACCGACTGTCGAAGAATAACGGTCGGATGCTATTATTAAGAAATAGGTTGCCCCAAGAATGCTTGGAAGAACAACCATAAGCAGAAACGAAAGAGCAAGAATTTTTCGTCTCAATTGCTGAGGCCTTAAACCTCGCAAATTAAAAAAACTTCTCGCCCCTATGTCGGCTTCCTGCCATTTCCTTTCAATCGGAAGTGCGACAACAGATGCAACCTTTTTGAGAGGAGACTTTGGCTTTCCTGCTGCTGCTGTTTTAGTCGCTTTTAAGTCTTGTGAAGGTGACTCGTTGTTGGAAATTTTCGGCAGTGCAGGGCGAATTTCTGCAACATTTGCCGTTGTCGCTTTTTCCATGCCGGTTCATCACCTTTTCAATCGTTAATTTAGTTGTCGCGTTAGGCGTTAGCCAAACTTTTAAAAATGAAAACAGCGAATTTGAACAGAATCATACCACGACTAGTCGAATTGGGAAGTGTGTTCTACTTCAACAAAAATTACTAGATCGGTTATGTGTTCAAATTTCATCAAATTTAAAAGGTACTTGCTGCTTTGCTGATGGCTAATGTACCGCTCAAGATTCTAATGAATTTATTTAGCTCAGTACCGTACGCGCTTGAAACATAGACAACATCTTTATCTCGTAGTGAAAAAAGTTGTCCTTTGAAGTAGGATCGGGCATCTCTCATATTCAAACGATAAATCACAGGAACTTTACCTGAGTTTGTACCATAATACTCTGATTTAAGTTGTGAGATAACTTGCGGATCTTCATAGCGGAAAACAAAGAGACCCTGAGAATTTGCTGCATTCTGATCTAAACCACCGATACGGCCTAATGCTTCAACGAGTGAAACATTTGATGCTTGAATTGGGTATTCACCGACCTTAGGAACGGCACCAAAGGCCGTGAAGGTCTGTGGGTCATGTGTAACGAAAATTCGATCTCCTGGACGAACATAGACATTTTCGTCCGTCGTCTGGAAAACAGTGCTGAGCAACTGTTTCGCTTGGCGCCCATTTCGCGAAATGGATACATAACTCTCAGTTGCTGGTGATGCGTTGCCACCTGCGTTTGCGACAACGTCGAGCAAACGCTTGCCACTTAAGTCTAGAGGATATTGACCTGGTTTCTTAACCGAACCATTCACTGTGACCAAGCTGCTGGCGTTTTGTTCTAATGTAACAATGACTTGCGGGTTAGTAGCTTTGCGATCAAGGGCAACCTGGAGCGCTTCTTGAAGCCGTTCGACAGACTTTCCGCGCGCATTCACCTTACCCACATACGGAATGGTGATTGCACCGCTTTGGTTGACCATGAACGGGCCAAGTTCGACGCCTCCAGCTTGACCATCCGGTGTAAATAATCGGTCATTGCCCTGTTCCCAGACGACGACAGAAACAGTATCGCCAACGCCAACGATGTGTTTTGGCGCCCATTTTCCACCTGTGAAGACTTTTGATAGTCCATTCGGCTGATAGGCTGAAAGCACTGAAACAACCGAGTCATCAAGATCAATGAGATGATAATCAAAGGGTTCCGTTCGTCGATCTGAAGAGGCGGCCTGGATCTCTGAAGATACTGGGCCAGCTGAAGGTAGTGCAGCACAGCCGGACAACATGCCTAAGACGGGAGCAATGATGGCAATGGATTTAAAGAAACCTGAATATACTTGAGCCGACCTCACATCAGTCGAATTGAAAAATAAATTCATAAAACTTCTATCCACTTTACCGCCAGATCAAAAATACGCATGTCAAAAATATCCAGCTTTAATAAAGAGACTAATACCTCAATCTGAGATAGAATTCAAATTTAGTAAGGGAAGCTAGCTCAACTACCTGTTGTTTTCTTTGGAGAAAGTTGGGCTTCTGATGCAGTCTGGAGAATCTAGGTTGCACGTTAACTATCTGTTTGCCAAAACAAATGAAATACGCGTTGTTTGGAGCCCCTTTATTATGTTTTCTCCGAGATCGATTCTCATCACAGGTGCCAGCTCCGGGTTGGGGAGAGCTTTGGCTGTTTCCTATGCGGGTGAAGGCGTAACTCTTTGCTTGACTGGGAGAAATGAGGAGCGGCTGCTTGATACTGTGCGTGAGGTTGAGCGAGTAGGGGGCATTGTGTTCTGGAAAGCGCTTGATGTTTGCGATGCGGTGGCTCTTCAAAACTGGGTTGAAGAGTTAGAGCGGCACACGCCTCTCGATTTGGTCATTTCTAATGCAGGTATCACAGGGTCGCATGAGGTTGATGGCGCTGTCGAGACGGCTGAGACAGCACATGCTCAGATTGCGACTAACCTCGGGGGAGTTGTCAATGTGTTGACTGCGGTCGCACCATTTATGCAGCAGCGTAAATGTGGGCGAATTGCGTTGATCAGCTCGTTGGCAGGAATGCAACCGATATCTGATGGACCTGCGTATGGGGCCTCAAAAGCTGGTGTGATCGCGTATGGTGAAGCGATGCGGGACCACCTTTATAAGTGGGGGGTGTCGGTATCTGTGATTTGTCCGGGATATATTCTGACGCCGATGGCCGATCAATTTAAAAGCTGGCGGCCTTATGAATACACGGCAGAGGAAGCTGCTTCTTCAATAATGAAAGCGATTGCACGGAAAAAGGCGTTTTACGCGTTCCCATGGCAACTGGCGCTGAGTATTCGTATCGGAAAGCTGCTGCCCTGGAAACTGCGCAGATTGGCAAATCAGCGCTTTAATTATCAGCGCTGATTTAATTTCATATCACTAATTAAGCAGACATAACCTGTTGAATTGAAATAGGATTACTATCGTAATTCGCTATTTCTTCGTTCACCAGTTCGATCGCCAGATCTAATTGCTCTTCAGTATGTTCTGACGTGATGAAGAAGCGCAGACGAGCTGATTTTTCTGGAACTGCCGGATAGATAATTGGCAATACATTGAGCCCGCGATCGAGCAAACGCGCAGCCAAAACAGTCGCCTTTAATGAATCGCCCATCATGATCGGAACAACTGCACAGCCTTGGCTGACACCAGTATCAAGACCTGCAGTCTGAGCCTTCTCAAGGAAATATTGCCCGTTTGATTGAGCTGCCTGTACCCGGTGAGGCTCTGCTTCGAGGAGGCGAATGGCTTCACAAACCGCTGCTGCGATTGGCGGGGCAATGCCGACACTGAACACGAAACCTGAGGCTGTGAGTTTGAGATAGTCAACCAAATCACTGCAGCCAGCGATGTAACCGCCGCACCCAGCTAATGTTTTGGAGAACGTGCCCATCCAGATATCAACATCTCTCGGGTCAACCTTAAAGTGCTCGGCGAGGCCGCGGCCTGTCTCTCCGAGAATGCCGATGGAGTGTGCCTCATCGACCATGAGCCAGGCACCGTATTTCTTTTTAATCTCAATCAGACGTGGAAGATCCGGGTAGTCCCCGTCCATTGAATAAACGCCTTCAACCACGATCAGTGTACGCGGGTGTTTATGGGCGCGCAGCTCCAGAATGTTTTCCAGTGCCTCGAAATTGTTATGGGGGAAGGATTGCCGAACAGCACCAGAAAGCTTTGCGCCTGTGACGATGCTGTTGTGAATGTAGCTGTCATGAATGATCAGATCATCCGGCTGCATCAACTGGCCAATGCTGGTGACGTTTGTTGCATGGCCACTGACAAAAGCAACAGAACTTTGAACGCCGTGCATCCGAGCAATGAGCTTTTCAAGCTCGGTATGGATTACACGCTCGCCAGCAACAACCCGGCTGGCACTGGCTGAAATGCCATAGTGGTCGACGGCTGTTTTGGCAGCTTCCTGGACCTTTTCATGCCCATTCAATCCGAGATAATCGTAGGAGGAGAAATTAAGGTAAGTTTCTCCGTCAATCAGTGTCGTTGCCCCTGCGCGTGCGTCATGCGCACGGAAAAAGGGATTGTTGATCTGCAACAGATCCGCCGCTGCTTTCTGAAGACGAATTTCCTTAAACCCCGGAAGGTCAGCAAATTTCGGAGCTATTGCTTTATCAGCTTGAGGTTTGGCAGCCTTCTGCTTTGGAAGCGCAGACTTCGAGCGCCTGACAGCGCTCAAAGCATTCAACCGGTCGTCTTTGCTTAGTTTTTTCTTGTCTGATTTGGCCATTAGTTCAAAAGTCTTGCTGTTTTGTCCTGATGAGTATCTAGGATTTCGCGCACAGTTGATTTTTGAGCGTCATCCAGATCATCGGAAAGGTGTTGGCTGGCCAGAACGTTGTGAGAGCCATCCTCAGCAGAAGCCTCTCCACCTTCGCGTTTGCGAAGCTTCTGTAGGATCTGCGCAGCAAAGTCATCCAAACACGTTCCGCCCGAAATAGATACCAGCGGAATCTCCAGATTGAAGCGTTTCTGAATTCCCATTCTCAGTTCAAGCCCCATCAAGGAGTCCATTCCAAACTCCGCAAGTGGGCGTTGATGAGAAATGTCCTCTGCTGGTAGGCGCAGGATGCGGCCAATTTCACCGGCAAGAATATGAGCGACAATTTCTTTGGCCTCTGTATCCGACTTGCCTTCAATGAGAGACAGGATATCTGTCGCACCGTCGCTGTCTCCATCCGTATCGCTGCGGCCAACGATTTCGCGGAAGAGCGGCTTGCTCAACAGTGATAGAGATTGATGAGCTGCTGCCCATGCAAAACGGCCAATATGAACCACGGCACCTGGCGCAGACCCATCATCCTGCTCCATGGCAAGCTTCAGGATATCCAGACCTTCGCGAGCCTTAATGGTTGCTTCACCCAGATGCCTGGAAAGTTTGTCGGAAACCTCAGCATTTCTGGCAAGGAAGCCCACATCGCCGATCGCACCCCAGCCGACTGCAATTGCAGGTTTGCCAGCTTTGCGGCGGGCTCTTGCAAGTCCTTCGAGATATCCGTTGGCAGCGACGTAATGAGACTGGCCAGGGTTCCCGATCAGGGTGGTTGCAGAGGAGAACAGGATAAACTGGTCCAACTCGTCTTGACGGGTCAGCTCATCCAGCAGACTTGCACCTTGAATTTTTGGCTCCAACACCTTGCGGAACCGCTTCTCGTCCAGCTGTTGGATAATGCCATCATCCAACACCATCGCAGCATGGGTGATGCTCTTAAGTGGTGCGGACTGGCGCAGTTCGCTCAGCAAGCCGTGAACAGCTGTTCTATCCGTGACATCGCAGCTCACCGCGGAGACAGTTACGCCTTTTTCTGCCAAGGCCTCAAACAGCTTTTCGTGTTGCTCGCTCACCTTTGCAGACCGGCTTGTGAGTGTAATACGCCGTGCACCATTATCAGCCAACCAGCGGCAGATTTCCAAGCCAAAGCCACCAAGACCACCGATCACCACATGATGACCATCCTGAGCGAATTTGAGAGAGGTATGCTCTTGCGGAACTTTAACTTCTTCAGGTTTTGGTGGCGTGATCAGGATCTTGCCGATGTGCCCGGACCGTTGCATGAGCCGGAAGGCATCCTGAACATTGCGACCCTCAAACACGCGGTGAGGCAATGGTGTGAAAGTGCCGTCTTTGATCAGCTCAAAGACATCTTCAATGAGCTTGCGTGCTAGATCACTATCATGCAGCAGGATCTGATCCAGATCGATCCCAAAGTAAGAGACATTGCGACGGAACGGGCGCAAACCGATCTTGGTGTTTGCGTAATAGTCTCGTTTGCCAAGCTCAAGGAACCGGCCAAACGGGCGTACAATATTGATGCTTGCTTCCATCGCTTCGCCTGCAAGCGAGTTCAAGACTGAATGTACGCCTTTTCCATCAGTAAGTTTCATGACCTTGTCTGGGAACTGCAAACTGCGAGAATCAAGAATATGATCGGCACCGAGCAGACGAAGGATCTCTCGTTTTTCTTCAGACCCAGCGGTGGCAATGACCTTCGCACCTACATGCTTTGCAATTTGCAGTGCTGCAAGACCAACGCCGCCGGCGCCACCGTGAATGAGAACCCATTGATCTTCTTTGAGTTCACCAAGATGGATGAGCGAGTAATAAGCGGTCAGGAATGCAACTGGATAAGTCGCAGCAGAGACAAGATCTTGACTTTGGTCCAGTTTCGCCACCGCAAATTTAGGGCAGGTGACATAGGAAGAGTATCCACCAGACGTAAAGGCAACTACTTTGTCACCAACGGACAGGTCGCCAGCATTCTCACCAGTACGTGTAACAGTACCTGAAATTTCCAGGCCAAGATTAGGCCCGCCATAACCGTCTTCAAGTGCTTCTTCTGGAAGCATGCCCAAAGTCCACATAACATCACGGAAGTTCAAGCCAGTCGCGGCGACTTTAATCTCAACATGATCCTCAGATGGCTCAGTACGTTGCTGTCCACGCCAGTTCAGATGGTTGAGAGAACCTGCTTCTGAGAAGTTCAGCTCAACATTCTCTGCAGGTTTCCAGGTGGATTGACCAAACCCGGATTTAACACGTGAAACTACTCGGCTTTTTTGCGGCTGATGGAGTTCATTCTCTATATTCTGATAGAGAACGGCCTCCAGTATGTCGGAGGCAATACCTTCGACACCTTTTTCAATGCAAACATCGAGGGTAAGAGGTGTCAGTTCTGGAGCCTCATTGCCAAGAACACGTGCAAACGTCCAGGCGGCACTTTGTGCAGGAGCTTCGAGTTCAGCGTTATGACCGCTGCCACCTGGAGCAACAAGTGCGAGCTGACCGGCTAAACCTGGATAAGCCTTTACGAGGCCAACACAAGTTGCACAGCGCTTCATGACTTGGTCTACAGGGGCATCACCGGCCTCTGCCAGACCATACAGATGGATGATGGTTTTGAGTTCAGCATCAAGGAAAGCAGAACCAGCAAGCGCGGACTTCCAACCGCTGGCTTCATTCAGGTCGAACTGCCCACTATCTGCATCCAGAAGCTTGATATTACAGGCTGCTAATCTCTCATCACTCTGTATAGCCTTCGCAATTTCCTGCTCCAGCTTTGAGTTGCCTGCCAGAATGACCATGGCCTTGCTCTCAGGCAAATCGGCTGTTGGATCAAGCTGCTGACTTACGTCTACAGGTTTTGTAGTCGCATTCAGCAAAACAATTGATGCACCTTCTTTGAGTGCCTCAATTGCGATCGGAGCATTAAATGATGTTGAGGTAAACTGATCCAGCCAGTCATTGCTTGTTTTCAGCGGACCGACTGGATACTCGTCGGAGATTGAGCCGGCAAACCAGTCTTCAGACAAACCAAAAGCAACATCATGGAAAACATCTGAAAGTGGTTCAATCGCGAGGAACTGTCCGCCTCCTGACAGTGATTGCCCGAGCTTTTCGAAAAGGTTTGCCTCGCTCTGACATGCTTCGTGAAGAAGACCTGATGATACAATTACATCGAATGGTCCCTGTTCTAACGCAGCATCCCAAGTGTGGTTACTGTCCAGATTGCTCGTATCAAATACAGCGATGTTTGGCTCATCCAGAACACTGGCAGACAAACGCGCGGCGCTTTTGTGATTGCTGTCAGCGATCGAAACCTTTGTTACTTGGCTAGGGAGTATCTGCTGAATATCTTTTGCCAGATTCAGCCCTGAGCCGCTTAGATCCAGTACATGAAGCGGTGTGTCTGTGTCCCAGTTTCCAAGCGCGGTTCTGAGCCATTCAGAGATGCTTTGGCTGCGTATTTGTGCTTCCGGAGAGGAGTACCAGTATTGCTCGAGCATCGCACTGGAATGTTCGAAACCGTTGTCCTCAAAACTATCAAGGTCAAGGCTATCGAGAACGAATTTGCGTGTGGTTGCAAGAATGGTTGCAGCAGCGATATCTTGCGGGCTTTCTTCCAGTACACTCTCAACCAGCAGATCGAAATCAGGAAGCTCAAAATCGCTGTTCAATTCAAAGCGGTTTATCCCACATTCTGTCGCGGCTCCGGCTTCCTGAAGGATCGTCAAAAGAGTGACGAAATACCGACGATGATTATTTGGTAAGTCCTCAACAGAAACAGTCTGTTCGCCATCCGCAAACTTTGAGATAATATCAAATGCTGTTCGTTGAGCTGCCGCATTGAGTAGCAAATACGCTTCACGCTCAGCTTCATCTTCAACAGTACGGAACTTTTCAGCAACGTAGTCTTCAATTGCCGGGAAGCTATGGTTGAGTTTTGCAACTGTGGTCGCTGGGTTTCGCTGCAGCTCTGCTTCGACGCGATAGATCAGGTCAGACGGGTTATCTTTACGACCCAGTTCGGTTGCACGGAAGCGGCCTCCGGAAATCGCAATAATGACGTTGTCATCTTCATCGAAAATCTGGAAGTCTGCCAAAATAGAGAGTTCAGAGGCACGTTTGACCTGAATGCGAACATAGGCTGGGGACGCGCCTGTTTGATACTGGCGAATCTTATCAAAGAAAATTGGAACATATGCTTTTGGGCGACTGTTTTGAGATGTTGTCTCTTTGAACAGGGAGAGCAGGCCGTGGAAACATCCATCAAGTTCAGCAGGATGAATGCCAAAGGAAGAAACCAGCTCGTCATGTTCAAGTGCAGACAGGTGGACGATGAATGTACCCTCATCTACCTGAGAGACATTTTGGGTGCGTTGGAAACGTGGCCCAAACTCAAGTCCGTATGTGAGCGCCGCTTTGTAAATTTCCTCACCGGTGTTGATGAGCTGGGCCGCTTCAAAGTTGAGTTGAATGTTTGGTGCTGGAGTCTCCAGTTTTGCAACCCTGCCGACGGCATGCAGCGTCCAGTCATCTCCGCTCAGGCGCATCCGGCTGGAAATTTTAACAGTCCCAGTTTCCTCGGAGATTTCGGTTTGAACTTCGGTCAGATATTCGTCGCTCAATACGAGCGCCTGCAATATATCCATAGACCGCAGTTCTACAGCGACACTTCCATAAAGAGCGGAACCGGCAGCAAGAGCCATTTCAACATAGCCAGCCCCAGGGAAAATCATCTGTCCGTTGATGACGTGATCTTCTAGAAATGGAACTGTGAAGCGGTCCAGATGAGTGGTCCAGACGTTATAAATAGCGTTTGGGCGCCAACCTAAAAGCGGATGATCTCCACCCCTGAAAATGCCCATATTGGCCTCACCACTGTTTTCAAAGCGGTAGCTTTTATTTTGCCAGGGGAGTGGGAGCAGATTAACGGGTTCATCCGGGTTCTTGCCGAAGAGTTTATCCGTATCAACATTGATGCCTGCGACAAAAGCACGGGCGACGAGATTGATAATTGGGTCTGTTCCACCAAATTGCTCGTTCGAAAGGCTGGAAAGTACAGATCCTTTTCCGCCTTTTTCAGCAGCAACCTGGCGTAGATAACTTTGCAGGATCGGTTTTGGACCAATCTCGATAATGGTTTCTGCGCCGAGATCAAGAGCGGTAGCAACGGCCTTGGAGAACAATACTGGCTTGCGAAGGTTCCGCCACCAATAGTCTGCATTGAGATCCTTGCCATCTGAGATTGCGCCGTAAACGGTTGAGATAAATGGAACCTGCGCAGATGTCGCGGTTACAGTCCCGACTGCGTTGCGGAATGGATGCTCAACGGGGTCAATAAGCTGGCTGTGAAATGGGTAATTCAGCGCAACTTTTCTGAAGGCGACATGATTGGCCCGTGCAAACTTTGCAAACCCGTCAATGTCTTCTTTTGTACCAGACAAGCTAACAGATTTCGGACTGTTCTCGGCCGCGACTTCAAGGGAGTCAAATCCACTTTTAGAGATAAGCTGTCGGGCTTCATCAGCGGGGAGGACGAGTGCTGCCATGGTCCCATGGCCTGCAACGACTTCCTGTTCTGCTGACCGATGATAGACCAGCGCTACAGCAGCGTCCAACGTGAGAGCACCCGCGACATGTGCTGCTGCAACTTCGCCAATACTGTGACCCAGAACCATGTCTGGTTTTAATGCGTAGTCCTCAAGCGCCTGACAAAGAGCAACCTGAACCGCAAACAGCAATGGCTGCGCAATGTTCGTTCTTTTCAGAGCATCGTCAAGTGTCTCACTGAACAGTTCGGTTTTTAGGGACCAGCCAGAAAGGTTTGTGAAAAGCTCATCAACTTTCTCAAAAGCAATCTTGAAGGTCTGGTTGGCAACATAGGCATCGCGGCCCATGCCAGCCCACTGTGCTCCGTTGCCAGAAAACGCGAAAGCGCACTTGCCTGGGTTTGTAGCTTTATTGGAGTAAATGACGTTTGCATTCTTCTGACCAGATGCAAAGTCAGACAAGGTAGCCTTAAGAATCTCAACATCAGTCCCAGAAAACACTGCTTTTTCCGGGAAAATCCGTTTGCGATGAAAGGCGGCCGCACAAATCTTATGGTTGCTTTGCTCTGTCAGAGCCCCATCACGCGCATAACCACTTGCAAGCTCAACCAGTGCTTCCTTTGTCGGTGCTGATAAGAACAATGAGCTTACGGTTTTTGGCTGAGTGAGTTGCTCGACATTATCTGTCTTGAACTCCGGATCTTTGAGAATGACGTGTGCGTTCGTTCCGCCAAAGCCAAACGAGTTCACTCCGGCATATCTCGGGCTCTCACTCCGTGGTAGCTCTACACCTTCGCTCGCGACATGAATGTTGAGAGCATCAAAGTCAATGTCTGGGTTTGGCTCGTTAAAGTGAAGACTTGCCGGGAAATGATCGTTCTGAAGTGCCAGTACAGACTTCGCTAGACCTACAAGTCCTGAAGCCGGTTCCAGATGGCCTACATTGGTTTTAACTGAGCCGATAGGAAGCGGTGCGCGTCGCTTCTGCGCAATCGTACGACCGATTGATCCGGCTTCTGCCGGATCACCAACACGGGTTCCTGTGCCATGAGCTTCGACAAATGCAAGCTGATTAGGGTCAATTCCATGTGCCTTGTAGACACGGTCGAGAAGATTTGCCTGCTCGACATCCGATGGAAGTGACATGCCCACGGTACGACCATCTGAATTTACATCGACGGCAACAATATCTGCGTGGGAGCGCTGACCTTTCCAGCGCGGTGCGTCTTTTCTTTTGATGACAAGTGCAACGCCACCTTCAGAGCGTACATAACCATTGCCACCCGCATCGAAAGCTTTGCATTGCCCATCAGGAGACAGCATAGTTGCCTGTGCGAAGCCTACAAAAGGAAAAGGGCTGGCAAGCACGTTGACACCAGCGACAATAGCGCAGTCAATTCTGCCAGAATTTAACGCACGATAGGCTTCGTGGAGAGCGACCAGAGAAGACGAGCAAGCAGTATCGACAGTAAAACTTGGGCCTTTAAGGTCGAATATATAAGAGAGGCGGTTTGAAATAATAGAAAGCGTATTGCCAGTCATAAAGTGACCGGTCGCAACATTAGGATCGAACAGACTTTCGTTGGCATAATCAAGCGCAGATGCCCCAACATAGACGCCCACATGATCACCAGCTATGGTATCTGGCGATATGCCTGCGTCCTCAATAGCTTCCCAGGTGAGCTGCAGCAAAATACGCTGCTGAGGATCCATTTGCTCTGCTTCTCGGGGAGAAATGCCAAAAGCTGTAGGATCAAAGTCCCACAAATTATCTAGGACACCTGCTTTAAAAGTATACGCTTTGCCGGGCTCTGAAATGCGCGGATGCAGATACCTGAAGTGCGACCAGCGATCAGCAGGGATTTCGGAGATGCTATTCCGCTTTGAACACAGCAGATTCCACAACTCTTCCTTGCTTGAAGCTCCAGGAACACGAACAGATAGGCCAACAATTTCCAACACGCAGCAAAACTCACTCAAATTAGGGAACAACATCCAAAACAGTGATGTTTGTATCTAAACTTAAAGTTCCATATATAACTTAGAGAGGAATGTACTTTCAAAAAAAAATGCTTCAACAGATATTTTTGGAGGAGTTAATGTAAGAGTGAGAATTGTTACCTCTACGTTGTCTGTTTGTAAGTTGTCGTTGCTTAGATTTTTAATGTTTTGGTTTCTTAGTCGTAGTCTATTTATACTTCATATTTATTATTCATTGCGCATTTAAATGAAACGCCGTAGGTGTGAAGTTGTGCGTTTATGTATCATCTAGTTTAAGTTTTATAAATTTTTGATTTTATTTTGATTTATTGGTGGTATGTTCGCATTATTATGTGAAACGCTTTTCATAAATATCTTCAATTCTCTTCGTTTCTTCATCTGTAAGCGCTGCGAATTCTTTGGCCTTGGCTCGGTGTGAGAGTTTTCCATTATTTTGATTCAGGAATCGGAAGAGTAAATCTGCAAGGCGGGTAGGCATGTCTACGACTTGGTTTAGTTCGCGTTGAAAGTGGTCATGGTTTTGCAAGAAGCGCGCTTCTTCCGGTAAGTCGTGTTCAACCGTACGTTTTACACAGGCGTAGAGGAATTCTGCGTGGGCGGTGGCGTCAAAGAATCGGTAGAAGTCGGCTGTGTCGTTCGTCACGGTCAGGTTGCCATGAGTTGTGGGTTGCCAGTCAATCTTGCCAAGAAGGCGGGAGGAGTAGTTCTCCAGCACCTGTCGGTAAGTATCGATTCGCTCTAGAATAACCGAAGATACCGGGAAGACGACGCCGGATGGATTGAAGCCGCGTTGTGCCAGTGCGTGGTGGATCAGGTAGCGGTGCAACCTTCCGTTGCCGTCTTCAAATGGGTGCACATAAACGAAACCGAAGGCGAGAACAGCGGCGGCGAGAACCGGGTCCAGATGCTTGGCGTAGTCCTGTGCAAAGTCGATCATGCCTTTCATCAGACTTCTCAAGTCTTCCGGTTTGGCACTGATATGGTCTGGCACTGGCATGCGGGTCTCGCGGTCATGCATACCAACGAAGCCACCTTCCTCTCGTAAGCCCATATGTACGAAGCGGTCATCACCGATCACAACGTGCTGTAGGCGGAGAAACTCTTCGATACTCAGGGGTGTTTTTCCGGCGTCAGCAATGGCGCGGCCCCAACGCTGGATACGGTCATGGGCAGGGCGCTCGCCTTCAATGGCAAAGCTGGATTTGCTGTCCTTCAGAAGCAGGAAGGCTGCAGTGCGGGCGAGCAGATCTTTAGGGACGGATGCCGCCGCATCCATGGCTTTTTCTTGCAGCTTGGCCTGCTGAAAGCCCTCCAAATCTTTATTGCGAAAGATGAGAGGGCAGAATTGAGGTGTGCCGGGCAGGTTGTTGCGTACGCGGTGACGTGGAGAAGGTACTGTGCTGCCGCCAAATTGCTTTGTTGTATCAAGCGCATCCACATATGCGCCAGTTTCGACATCTGGCAAGTCCAGCAGCTCACCCAAAAGCCATTCATAGAGAAACCAGATGCGTCTTGTATAACGGCCCGTCGGGCGAGATCTTACCAGCTCCTCAACAGGCTCAGGCCCGCATGCAAGGAACAGGCGCTTCAATACCGCGAGGTCCAACCCTTCGTTTTTCAAGGCAAAAGTGAGGTGACCCAGTAATTTTGGTTCTGGTGCATGACGAGGTGTGAAGATCCGCCAGCCGTCCTGCTCTATGATCTTGTGGCGATCGCCAATGGCGCATAGAGTGTGCGGGATCGGCACTCTCAAATCGTATGCATCAATAAGTGCTGAATAGCCCGCCGGAGTTGCGGGCACAGGAAGCCAGCTTTCGTGAAAAACTGTTACAGCCTGTGAAAAAGGCTTATTCATGCACTATCTCCGTGAAAAACTATCACGAAATATAGCGCAATCAGTAAGCTCTGTGAATACCTGTCATTTTTTAGTCTGAGCCCTGAAAAACCGACAGAGCTCATGAAAAAGCGTTATTTTAGGCCAGCTGTGCCATCAAACTTGCGCTCTAAACCTGACCAGCAGTCCACATAATCGTCCTGTAGCGGAGCTTCGTTGCCTGCAAACTCAGTGAGTTGCTGCGGAAAGCGAGTTTCGAACATAAAGCTCATGGTGTCTTTTAACTTCACAGGGTCCCAGCTGTTGTGAGAAGCTTGCTCAAAAGCTTCGTGATCCGGGCCATGGGGCAGCATGCAATTGTGGAGGCTGATGCCTCCGGGCACAAAGCCGTGTGGTTTAGCGTCGTACTGCCCGTAAATATTGCCCATCAGCTCTGACATGATGTTCTTGTGGTACCAGGGCGGGCGAAAAGTGTCTTCCTGCGGCAGCCAGCGAGGTGGGAAAATCACGAAGTCGATGTTGGCCGTGCCTTCTTCCGCTGTGGGAGCTGTGAGGACGGTGAAGATTGATGGATCCGGGTGGTCAAAACTGATGGCGCCTACGGGGGCGAAGTGGCGTAAGTCATATTTATAGGGGGCGTAGTTGCCATGCCATGCGACCACATCCAGCGGTGAATGATCAATAGTCGTTTGGTGGAACTCGCCGCACCACTTTATAGTTACATGACATGGGTGTTCAATGTCTTCAAACTGCGCGACTGGTGTCTTGAAATCTCTTGGGTTTGCAAGGCAATTGGCGCCGATTGGCCCACGGTTGGGAAGGGTAAATTTGGCACCATAATTCTCGCAGATGAAGCCTCTGGCTTGGCCGTCAGGCAAGCTCACTTTAAACACCATACCACGTGGCAAAATACAGATTTCCAGCGGTTCAAGATCAATCACACCAAACTCGGTTGCGATCTTTAATCGCCCGATCTGAGGCACAACCAGCAGTTCTCCATCGGCGCTGTAGAAGTACTCGTCCTCCATGTCTGTATTGGCGAGATAGACATGCGCGGCCATGCCCATTTGCAGGCCCACGTCTCCCGCTGTTGTCATGGTGCGGATACCGTCAATGAAGGTGAGGTTTTGGTCCTCAGGGAAGGGCGTTGGATCCCAACGGTATTGACCGAGTGAGACCACATCTGGAATTTTGTTAGGCGCGGTCATCCAGTAAGGATGGTTGACTTTCCGCAACCGGCCCAAGTGCTTAACAGATGGGCGAATGCGGTAAAGCCAGGATCGTTCGAGCGTTGCATGAGGGGCGGTAAAGGGTGAGCCGGAGAGCTGCTCAGCATATAATCCGTATTCAACGCGCTGTGGGGAATTGCGTCCCTGAGGCAGGGCGCCTTTTAAAGCCTCGGTCTCAAAATCATTTCCGAACCCAACCATATATCCTGGCTGGGTTCCGTAGTGACTGTCATGGGTGGCTGCTGTGTTTTGATCTGTCGGACTTTCCATGTTTCACTCCAAAACGTCACCAACGAGTTTCAAAGAGGGCTGCGCCGCAGTATCTCTGGACCTGGGTTGGGTGGAGGCATCAGACCATAGAACCGGATCGGCGCAATCAACGCGATCTGAGGGAGGTAATTCATCTCCTGAAAACTACGTGACGATAATGGCAGGGCCATGAGCCTTTACTGATTTACCTGCTAACAATCCTGACCCTTCAAACTGCGGCACCCATGATCCGTGGATTGGCTAAATCCTCAGTGGCAGTAGGGTGATAGCCAGCAACCGGGCAGCTTGTCTGATGAAGCTGACAGCAGGATGTCATTCACCTCGTAAGGAGCAGGTGTGCCTTTTATCGCCTGCTTTTATGCAAAGGGTGTGGATCCTGCAGCTGGATCGGCTTCGGCTTTTTGGAGATCAGGGTTTCCCGGTTGTTTCAGATAAAGGAGGCGATGCTTCCGTTTAGGTCCGTTTTCAGGTTGAGTTGGGCGCGTAAAAACGTTGGTGAGTGGGGGCTTGCCATCGTGGTTGTCAGCCTGAAGACGGGCCTTCCACCTCTCAAAGCTTTCAGGCAGTGGCAGTACACTTTGCCAAGGTAAATTGCCGTGGCTCATGTGAAAATAGCGATGTTTCAGGCCTGTCTATATTCAATCTTCTTTTCATCATTACTGAGCTGATCGTCAGCCCAAAAGGCTGTAATTGGAGCATCTTATTTTAGGTGCGGATGGTGTTTTTTCAGCAAAATAAAAGTTGAAACCTTTCTAATTAGAACTGATTTAAGTTGCTAATATCATCAAGAATACGAGTCAGATTCTGCGGCTGATTAGCCGAAAAGTACATTTATCCAAAATTTATGTATGAGAAATTTTGATCATCACAAATGGCAATAACATCTTATAAAAATTGCTAATTCGACGTAGCAAGCATTAACCTCTCATCAAAAATACGTAAATTTTTCTAGACATCTCTCATGAAATCTAACTAAGTTGACAACGTTTCATATTTGGGAGCTTGTTATGAAAATATTGAATTCGGCATCCGCCCTTGCGATTGCCGCAATGACATTTGCGGGGGGGACCGCATTTGCAGCTGAAAAAGAGCTGGTGATCTTCAACTGGTTGGGTGGTTCAGAGCGTGATCTGATCATCGCACTCGAAGAGGGCTTTACGGCCAAATATCCGGATTATGAGATCAAGGACATCAACCCGGCAGCAGGTGGGGATGATCCGCGGTCTGGCATTCGTTCAGCGATGTTGTCTGGAGAAGAGTTTGATCTGCTGCTCAACACATGGCCTTCCTTTGAGAAGGAACTGGTTGCCGCCGACCTGATCAGCCCAATTGATGCTGCATGGGAGCAGTATGGCTGGTCTCAAGCGCTGAATGACAGCTGGCGTAATCTGGCGAAGCATGACGGTAAAACCTATGGTGCTTACTTTATCGCGGGCAACCGTTCTGGTGTCTGGTATCGTCCAGATACGCTGGCAAAGGTAGGCATTGCTGGTGAGCCTACTCAGTGGAAAGACTTCCTGAGTTCCTTCAGTGCCCTGAAAGAAATCGGCATGTTGCCTGTTTCCATCGGTGCGAGAAGCTGGGCGCAGACCGAATGGTTTGAAAACGCGCTTTTGCGCACGGCTGGCCCTGCATTTGCGAAAAAGCTGTCTGAACACAAGGTGGCCTGGACCGACGACCGGGTGAAGGAAACCTTCCGCAATCTGCGTGACATGCTGGAAGCTGACTGCTGTGCTGAGCCTGGCGCGATGCTTAGCTCTCACTGGACAGATGCTGCGGATGCCGTGCTGAAAAACAAAAAGGCAGGCTTCATGCTGATTGGCTCCTGGGCAAACCAGCGCGCCAAGAATGAGTATGGGCTGACGCCAATCAAAGACTACTCATACATGCAGTTCCCGGTGATCAAGCCGGAATACGGCAATGCAATGAGTGTCGATGGCAAGAACTTCCTTGTGATGAAGCAAGCGAAGAACCCGGAAGGGGCAGAACTGTTTATCGACTTCGTTCTGAGCAAGGAAGGCTCTGCAATTATCGCGGCGCAGAACCTTGCAACCCCGAGCGCAAATGTGGATCCCTCGTCCTATGATCCGATTGTGCGCAAATACGCTCAGATTTTGCCGCTCGTCGATGTTTTCTTTGTTCTTGATGACCTTTTGCCAGCTGAGTTGAGCGGTGAATTCCGTATTAGCTTGCAAAAGTTCCTTCGCGACCCAAGCGATGCGAGCATTGATAGTGTCACAGCAGCACTCGAAGCAAAAGCGAGTGAGCTTTATCAATGAGTGTACAACATGGGTCTATCTTAACCTCCCAGACCCAGGCGGGGCCCTTTGCGGGCCTCGCCACCCGGCTCTTCGGAGGTAACCTGCGCCGCGCTGACTGGATTGCATTTGCTCTGTTGGCGCCGACATTGATCTTCTTCAGCATCGGCGTGCTCTATCCGTTATTCGAGACGATCCGTGTGAGTTTTCTGGACTGGACCGGATTGAGCCAGCCGAAACCTGCGGGTTTTTCTAACTACACCAAGCTGTTCAGTGATGCGAACTTTTGGAATGCCTTGCGTGTGACACTCACCTGGACGTTGGCGTGTACCGGCATCTCCGTTGCTATTGGCTGGAGTGTTGCGTTGATTTCCGGTCTGGCTCCCAAGCAGACCGCGCCGTTCCGTGTGGCAATCTTCGCAGCCTATGGCATTTCAGAGACGGCTAGTGGCTTGATGTGGCTGGGTATTTTGCAGCCGGACTTTGGCCTCCTCAACGGCATTCTGCGCCTTGTTGGGCTGGAAGGCTGGGCCTCGCCTTGGCTGGGTGAACCATCTACCGCAATCTGGGGCGTTGTTGCTGCCTATGTCTGGACGCAAGCTGGTCTGCCATTGCTCACCTGCTATGCGGCTATTCAGGCGATCCCGAAAAGCCAGCTTGAAGCGGCTCATATGGATGGTGCCTCTCACTTCCAGATCCTGCGGTACATCATGGCGCCTCTTAGCCTTCCCGGTGTACGTATTGCGATTTTCATCAACCTGCTCAATAGCCTCAAAGCGTTTGATATGATCCATATTCTAACAGCAGGAGGTCCGATTAGAGTAACGGAAACAGTGGGTTACTTTATGTATCAGGAGTCTGTCATCTACTTTAAGCAGGGCTATGGCGCTGCAAGTACGGTGGTGCTTCTGCTCGCGGTTATCGTCTGTTCCATCCCACTCATTCTGGACAAGGCATCGGAGAGCAAATGATCAATCAAACTCCCAAATGGCCTGTGTATGTGCTGGGGTCCGTGGCTCTTGTCTGGATCATTCCGCTGGTTGGCATCATTGCTATGTCCATTCGCCCGGAAGGGGAAATCACCAGTGGGTGGTGGACGATCGAGCCGTTTACGTTCACGCTGGATGCTTGGCGTGAGGTTTGGGTTAACTATCCGATTGGCCGGGCGTTTCTCAATTCGCTGGCTGTTGCCAGCTTTGCAACCGTCCTTCCAGTCCTGTTTGCGCCAGCAGCGGCCTATGCGTTTCACTATCTCAAGTTTCCGTTTCGCCGGATCTTGCTGCTCATTCTTGTGAATGCATTTGTTGTTCCAAATCAGGTGGTTATCATCCCGCTTTTTAAGCTATGGCGAGAGACTGGGCTCATTGATACCTATTGGTCTGTGGTCATTCCGTTTGTTGGACTGTCGTTTGCCTGGGCTGTTTTGCTGGTCAAAAACTTCCTCTCCAACTTCCCTCGGTCGCTGATTGATGCGGCGCAGGTGGATGGATGCGGGCACTTAAGGACCTACTTTTTTATCGTGCTACCAAACACGATTACGGCGATGGCGGCAGTTGGCATCCTGCAGTTTATGTGGACGTGGAATTCCCTTCTGCTGCCAATGTTGTTCCTGCGGGAAAATGCGACGCTTCCGGTAATGCTCTCTACGATCTCCGGCGCCTATGAGCCCAACTGGGATCAGCGTGCTGTTGCAACCATCATCACCTCCATCCTTCCACTCGTTATCTTCTTGTTCTTCCAGAAGTATTTCTCCGCTGACGGCAAAAATAACAGCGGTTCCAAGGGCTAAATCATGTGCCATAAAAAAGAAGTAAAAGACTTCCGATACCGCCAGATTCATCTGGATTTTCATAGTTCCGAGCATATTCCGGGGATCGGGTCCAAGTTTGATCCGAAGCAGTTTGTTGAAACGCTGAAGCATGGTGAAGTGGACTCCGTCACGCTGTTCGCCCGTTGTCATCACGGCTGGAGTTATTACCCAACCAACGTGGGCAAGCCGCACCCGGAATTGCAAAATCCGGACCTGCTGGGTGACATGATCACAGCCTGTCATGAGGCCGACATTGCGACCCCGGTTTACCTGACAGTTCAATGGGATGAGTTGACAGCTCGTGAACATCCGGAATGGCGTGTGATGCAGTCGCAAAACACAGCTGCCAATTATCCGGGCACAGAGCCGTCCGCGATGAACCAACTTACGCCCACCTGGCACACCATCTGCCTGAACCACGAAGGTGCAATCCAGCGACAGATCGACATCGCTCTGGAAGTTTGCGCTCGTTATAATCCGCCTGCGTTGTTTATGGACATCCTCGCTTCCTGGGAATGCACCTGCAACGCCTGCCTTTCCTCAATGAAATCAGAGGGTTTGGACCCGTTGAAGCCGGATGATCGTAAGAGCAACGATAAACGCGTTCTTTTGCGTTTTTTTGAAAGGTTTTCGCAAGCGGTCAACGGCGAGTTCCCGGATACACGAATTTTCTTCAACTCTGGCCACATCTACAAAGGGCAGGATGAGCGCTACCAATATTACGGTCATCTGGAGCTGGAGAGCCTGCCGACCGGTGGCTGGGGTTATGACCATTTTCCCGTCTCAGCACGGTACGCTGATACATTGAACCTGCCGTTCCTTGGTATGACGGGACGGTTTCATACGCACTGGGGTGAGTTTGGCGGCTTCAAGCGCGCTGATGCATTGTCCTATGAGTGCTGTCTGATGGTGTCTCTGGGTGCGCGCTGTTCCATCGGTGACCAGTTGCACCCGAATGGGCATATGGATTTTGCTACGTATGACCTGATCCGCCCGGCATATTCGCGTGTCAAAGCGCTGGAGCCTTATGCCAGAAACGCGACCTATCAGCGCGAAGTAGCGATCCTTTCTGTCGAGGCGCAAGTCTCCCAGCTTGGCAGTCACCTTGGGCACCGCAGCGAGCCGAGCGATTCCGCCTCTGCCCGTATGCTGTTGGAAATGCAGATCCCGTTTGATCTCATCTCCTCATCCAGCAGCTTTGATGACTACAAACTGATTATTTTGCCGGACAGCATTCGCCTGAGTGATGATCTTGCGGTTCGCCTGAAAGCGTTTACAGACGCTGGCGGCGCCATTCTGGCGACTGGCGAGTCCGGTCTTGATGTTGAGGGCAAGCGATACCTCCTCGACATCGGAGCAGAACTGTCTGACACACCAATGGAGTATGACCCGAGCTATCTGTCCTGTCGGGGAAAGCTGGACGATGATCTGGTCGATTCTTCTGTTGTTATGTACGAGAAGGGGGCATCTCTGCGGGCAACTGATGGTGATGTGCTGGCTGATGTTCGTCCATCCTATTTCAACCGCACATGGGACAAGTTCTGCTCACACCTTCACACGCCGGAAGATCCGGATGCCGAGCCAATTGGCGCGGCGATCGTGCAAAAAGGCAATGTGGCTTATGTGGCGTATCCGCTGTTCCGCCTTTATGGCGCAACGGGCCAGACGCTTTACAAGTATCTGGTGCGCGGGCTCATCAACCGCCTTATGCCAAGCCAGCTGATTGGCACAGAGTTGCCATCAGCCACACGCATGTCGCTGATGAAGCAGGCGGATGAGCAGCGTCAGGTGCTGCACGTGCTTTATGCGCCAACTCAGCTGCGTGGCAGCGGTGTGCCGTATAATGACGGTCAGACCCGTGCGGTTGAGATCATCGAAGATGCACCGGAGTTGAAAGAAGCCAAAGCGTGGGTGCGAATGGACGAAGAGCCTGCCAACGTGACCTGCGCTTATTCGGGTAAAACACTGCCATGGCAGTATGACAGCCTCGACAAAAAGCTGCACATCGTCTTTCCTAGCCTCCATATCCATGGGGCCGCCGTCATCTCACAGGCAGATGACGCAGTGGCTGCGGAATAAAGGGCAGTGCAGTGAAAAAACCAACCATCCTCGATGTAGCAGATTCCGCAGGCGTCGCTGTCGGCACAGTCTCGCGTTATCTGAACGATCAACGCATCAGGAAGGACAACCGGACCCGGATCGAACAAGCGATTGCCGATCTGGGATACCGGGCCAACACACTTGCCCGCGCCATGAAAACAGAGCGCACCAACACAGTCGGGTATCTGGTTCCCAAGTTTGACGAGTTCAACTCGGGGATTTTGACCCAACTGGTGCGTTCTCTGCGTGCCCGTGGGTATTCCATTGTAACCTTTCACCATTCTGATGAAGCGGATGCCATCAACGAGGCGCTGGAATCAGCGTCCTCGCGGCGCATCGATGCCATCATCTTGTCCGGTACTCATGAGGTGACGGAGAAGGTGCAGGAGTTGTTGAGCGGAGAACAACCGGTCATCATCTTCAACAACGATGTGCCGGGCGTGGAAACGGATAAGGTGCTGGTGAATGATGAGGCGGCTGCGCAAGACGCAGTGAGCCGCATGATTGACTTTGGCCACACCCGTATTGGTGTGGTGACAGGGGACCTGAATGGAAGCACAGGGCAAAACCGGTTGCAGGGCTACAGAAAAGCCCATGAGCAAGCTGGCCTGAGTGTTGATGAGGAGTTGGTTTACGTTGGCAATTGGGGCCAGCTGGATGGATACACCGCCATGGACAGGTTCCTTGGCATGGAAAATCCGCCAAGTGCTGTGTTTTTCTCCAATTACCTGATGACCATTGGTGGTCTGGATTGCTTATCCAGCAACGGCAAACAGGTGGGCAAAGACATTGATCTTGTCACCTTTGATGACCCGGACATGTTCCGGTTGATCCCGCCGGGCATCACCGCCATTGAACAGCCGATTGAGCAGATTGCCCGTCATTTGACGGAGATCGTGCTGAGCCGGCTGGATGGAACGGCGCCTGACCACCCCCGCAATATTCGCGTCAACTGCGCGCTCAAGCTGCGCGGCTCCTTAGGAGTTGCTCACAAAGCCTCCGGAAAAACCCATGAAGATAGTTAGCTACAACATTCAATTTGGTACCGGCATCGACGGTAAAGTCGATCTGGAAAGAATTGCAGGAGAACTTGAAGGGGCCGACATCATCGGCCTGCAGGAAGTTGACCGCTTCTGGAAACGAAACGGAAATGTGGATCAGGCCGCTGAACTGGCGGATCTGCTTGGCGGATATCGCTGGGTCTATGGCCCAGGCCTTGATATGGACGCGTCATTTCATGATGAAAACGGCAAGCTGGTCAACCGCCGACGTCAGCATGGGGAAATGGTCCTTTCCAAATACCCGATCATTTCCACCCGTACCTATCCTTTGCCCAAGATGGGCTCCATCACCCGCCATGCCATTCAGGCTGCTCTTCTGGAAGCTGTTATCGACGCGCCGGGAGGTCCGCTGCGGGTCTACAACACCCACCTGTTCTACTGGTCGCCAGACTTTGCGCTGGTGCAGGCACAGTTTGTGAGAGACCGCATCAAGACAGCTCCGTCTGAGGGGGGAGCATGGTGTGGTGGCCCGGGCATCGACGCCCATTGGCTCAATGACGAACCACAGCCAACCATGCCAACCGACTGCATTTTGCTGGGGGACATGAACAACGGGCCGGGCACGCCTGTCTATGAGGTGTTCACTGGCCCGCCATCAGAAGAAGGTGGCCGTGTGCAGACACTCGATGGTTTTGTCGACCCGTGGGTATGGCTGGGCAATGAGGAAGAAAGTGGCAAGACCGCTCACTTTGATACCCGCCGCATCGACCACCTGTTTGTGAGTGCCTCTTTGCGGCACCGCATTGCAGGCATGCGGGTTGATGAAGAGGCGAAGGGCTCTGACCATCTGCCGGTCTGGCTGGAACTGAAAGACGCCTGAGGGGGAAAGCATGGCACAAGTTACTCTGAAAAATCTCGAGAAGTCTTATGGTCCAACCAAGGTCATTCATGGCATTGATCTGGAGATCAAAGACAAGGAATTTGTTGTTTTCGTTGGCCCGTCCGGCTGCGGAAAATCCACCACGCTGCGGATGATCGCTGGCCTTGAAACGATTTCTGGCGGGGAGTTGGTGATTGGTGATCGTGTGGTCAACGACATGCCACCGCGCCAGCGCAACATCTCCATGGTGTTTCAGGATTATGCGCTCTACCCGCATATGACTGTTGCCAAAAACCTTGGGTTTTCGCTCAAGATTGCAGGCGTATCTCCAAGTGAGATCGAAACGCGTGTGGCAGATGCGGCGGCTATTCTGGGGCTGGAACCCTACCTGAAGCGCAAGCCGGGTCAACTTTCTGGCGGTCAGCGCCAGCGTGTTGCCATGGGCCGTGCGATTGTGCGCCACCCGGATGTGTATCTGTTTGATGAGCCGCTCTCCAACCTGGATGCCAAGCTGCGCACCCAGATGCGCATTGAGATCAAGAAACTGCACCAGCGCGTGGGCAACACCATCATCTACGTCACCCACGATCAGGTGGAAGCCATGACATTGGCGGACCGCATCGTGATCATGCGTGATGGCATCATTGAACAAGTGGGCAGCCCGCGCGAGGTCTTTGAAAAGCCGAACAACACCTTTGTGGCGACCTTCATTGGTTCTCCGCCGATGAACCTGATCGACGCGCATGTCGCCAGCAGCAATGGTAACCCTGTGCTGAAACTGGGCGATGGCAGCGAGCTGAGTGCTCCGGCACGCCTGCGTAACACATTGGAAGCAGGCAAAGCGGTGAAGCTGGGTGTGCGGCCAGAGGATATCTCGCCAGAAGGCAATGCGTTGCCAACAGCGGGCGAAATTGCGCAGTTGCAGCTGCCTGTGTCGCTTTCAGAAGATCTGGGCTCAGAGGCAACTTTGTTTACGGAGCTGGCAGGTTCTCCGGTTCAGTCCATCATGTATAATCCGCGCACAGTGCATGCTGGGGAAACGCTGAGCTTCAACATGGCGCTTGATAAATGCCATGTGTTTGATGGTGAAAGCCTGCGCAATCTGGCCGCTTAAGAACTTTTGGGGCGTTTCCCGAGGACTTGATACCTCCTTGGGAGACGCGCTTGATCGATCAGATTGACGTAAACAAAGAAAAGCCCTGAGCGGATGTGCTCAGGGCTTTTGCTGTTATCGCGTATTCCCGAAAAATGGCTCCGGCTTTCAGGAGTACGTTTGCTTTTTTAGTCTTTTGGAGGCTGGCTTAAGCCATTTCTTCCATTTCAAAACCCGGAACCAGCTCAAGCGGTATGTCCTGATAACAAACCGGACGCAGGAAGCGGCGGATCGCCATGGTGCCGACTGAAGTTGCGCCAAAGTTTGTGGAGGCCGGGTAAGGTCCGCCGTGAACCATGGCATCACACACTTCCACGCCAGTTGGGAACCCATTGGCCAGCACACGGCCTGCCTTGCGCTCCAGCAATGGCATCAGCTTGCGGGCTTCTGCATGATCTGCTGCATCAATGTGGATGGTGCAGGTCAGTTGGCCTTCAATGGCGCGCGCCACATCCTGCATCTGCTCGATGTTTTTCAGCTTAACGATGATACCGAGCGGACCGAACACTTCTTCCTGCAACTCTTTGTTTGCAAGCCAGTTTTCAGCGTCTGTCACAAACATATACGGCTTGGCACCACGGGTTGCGCAGGCGGTGCCCACCAGCTCGTCAACACCCGCTTCGCCAGCGATTTTCTCAGCGCCGGAACGGTAAGCCGCTGCAATGCCATCTGTCAGCATTGGCTGCTCCCCAGCAGCGCCCAAAGCCTCCTGAGCTTTGGCGATAAAGGCATCCGTCTCAGCGCCTTCCACCAACAGAACCACGCCCGGATTGGTGCAGAACTGGCCTGCGCCCATGCACAGGGAGCCAGCCCAGCCCGCCGCAATCGCGTCGCCGCGGTTGGCCAGCGCATTCGGGAAGATGAAGTTTGGATTGATGGAGCCCAGCTCACCGAAGAACGGGATCGGCTCAGGGCGGGAGGCACACAGATCAAACAATGCACGACCACCGCCAAGGGAACCAGTGAAGCCAACGGCTTTGATGAGTGGATGCTGCACCAGCGCCGTACCAACTTCACGACTGCCACCTTGTACCAGTGAGAACACACCTGGATGCATACCGCAGGATTTGATTGCTGCATCAATGGCTTGTGCTACGATCTCAGCAGTACCCGGATGAGCTTCATGCCCCTTCACAACCACCGGACACCCAGCAGCCAGCGCAGAGGCGGTGTCGCCGCCTGCGGTGGAGAACGCCAGCGGGAAGTTGGAGGCGCCGAACACGGCAATCGGACCAACCGGACGCTGGCTCAAACGCAGGTCAGAACGCGGTAGAGGAGCACGGTCTGGCAGTGCCTCGTCGTGGGTGAGATCCAGATACTCGCCTTTCTCAATATGATCGGCGAACAGACGCAACTGGCCAACAGTCCGGCCACGCTCACCGTTGAGGCGCATTTCCGGGAGGCCGGTTTCTGCGCAGCCAACTTCCGTGATTTCTGCACCGCGTGCGTCGATCTCGTCGGCGACCGAGCGCAGGAATTTGGCGCGTTCTGCGCGCGTGGTCCAGCCGAAGGTCATGAAGGCGTCTTCGGCGGCCTTTACGGCGCGATCAACCAGTTCGCTAGTGCCGCATGCATAGCTTTTAGCAGGGCCCGAGAACGGGGATGACTGGAATTTCTGGGCGTTATCGACCCATTCTCCGGCAATGAGATGGCAACCTGTTAGCATCGTTTCCTCGGCACATGAAGTTATCTGGCAGGCGCTGCAGTCTTGTTGTGCAGCCCTCAGCTTAAATTTGACAGTGATATATCACTATCTTCTGTCAGGTTCAAGCCGATAACTTCATATTGTGCAAAGGTCTTTTCTATCGCAACTCCGTAAGGGCCTCATCTTCCACGCGAATTCGCAGGGCAAGAAGAGCGCCGTTAAAGCCTGAGAACAGGAAGGCGATTGGAAACAGGCCGAGGACCATAGGGGCGGTGAAGATCTCCAGAGCCACCAGTAAGTAGTTGGGATGACGCACAAACGCAAACGGTCCCTTCGTCACCAGTGGAGTTTTGGCCACAATAATGCGGGTGGTCCAGCGGCGACCCATGCTCAGCAATATCCAGAGGCGGAACACCTGCAGCACCACAAAGACCAGCAACCACGGCATGGAGACTGGTTTGTCGTAGCCCAGCACAATGAGTGCGATGATCCATGCCACATGCACGCTGACGATCAGTGGATAATGCGAGGCACCAACCTCATAGGCTCCAGCAGCCAGCAAGCGTCTTGTATTGCTGCGGGCAATAACGAGCTCAGACAGGCGCTGAATGACAATGAACGCCAGAAAGATTACGGCAAGCAAGGACGCCTCAGGCATTGATCACCCCCTCTGGTCTTTGGAAGCCGGTGGTCTCCCAGCGCCCACTTGCCTCATTGGCAACAACGGACACTGGCTGGAAAGAAGCTGTAAAGCCAGGGCCAAGCGCGCACAGGACCATGTTGCCTTCTGGGGAGCGCTCCAGAACCCGCTCTAGCACAAACAGGGCGGTGGGGGCGGACATGTTGCCGAATTCCTGCAGGATTTCACGCTCTACATCCAGTGTATTGGCAGGTAGATCCAGCGCACCTTCCAGCGCCTGAACCACTTTCGCGCCGCCCGGATGGCAAACGAAACGATCAACACCATCCATGCCCATGGCAAGTGCATTCAAACTGCGCTCGGTGACATCACGAAAATGCTCGGTTGCGAAATCGGGAATAGACCGGTCAAACACCACGCCAAGGCCATGCTCTTCCACATTCCAACCCATAATGTTGAGTGTGTCTGGCCACATCTCCTGATGACCTGTGCCCAGTACAAACAACTGTTTTGAACTCTCGGGCTTGCTGGTGGAAAGGCAGGCCGCTGCTGCACCGTCGCCAAAAAGAACCGTGGCGATGATATCCGCTTTCGTGAGCCGGTCACTGCGGAAGGAAAGCGTGCATCCCTCCAACGCGACCACGAGCACGTTGCTGCCCGGTTTCGCCTGCGCCAGTTGCTGGGCGATGGAAAGGCCGGAGACGCCGCCCGCACAACCAAGGCCAAACACGGGCACACGCAGGATGTCAGTGCGAAAGCCCATCTGTTTCCAGGCCTGAGCTTCCAGTGTTGGTGTTGCAATGCCGGTTGAGGACACCGTCACCACGCAGTCGATTTCATCTGCGCGCAGACCTGCTTTAATCAGCGCTTTGCGGGCAGCAACAATAAACAGATCCGTTGCACCGCGCAGATAGGTTTCATTTCGGGTTTTCCAGTCTTGCGGCTCTAAAAACCACTCCAACGGGGCGAAGGAATAACGTCTCTTCACGCCAGCGGACAGGAAGGTGCCAGCCATGCGCTCAAACTGCGCGAACTTTGGCCCGAGGATCCGGCGGGCGTAGTCCAACACCAGCGTCTGGGGCAATTCATAGGGCGGCACCGCTGTCGCAAGGCCGGTCAGGTAAACGGGCATCGGCTCTCCAACCCTGCTTTCATTGTTGCCAGATAATGCATCATCAACTTTATAGGCCTTGACCAAGCCGCTGAAAATCCGGCGTTTTTTGGGGTTGTTTTGGTGGGGTGAGATTGAGTGCTATGGAATGTCAGAGTGAAGCGGTTTGGGCCTCCCGTTCATTTGCGGTTTTCATACGATAAATCGTGAAAGCAAGCAGGGTGGCGTTGGTGATATCGTTCAGAGATCCGCCCCAGGAGCCCACGATCAGGGCGTTGACCATCCATGTAAGAGCGCAAATGAGCATGGCGAAGCGCATCTGGATTCCACTCAGGCAAAACAGCGCAAAGCCGCTCATGAGAGAGGCGGACCATGGTAATAGGTCGATGAGCCCTTCATACACCATCACACTCATTATGGTTTGGATGACGGCAAAGAGGCTAAACCATGTGTAGCCCTTAAAACGCAGAGAAACGAAGGATCGCACACCATTGATGCCAAGGTTTGCCCCTGCAACATAAGCGCCCATCAGCACATAATGGATACAGAACAGGGAGCAGCTGACAAAAAGCAGGCTGCGAAACAGCTGATCATGTCTGGTGGAAAAGCCAACTATGTTGACAGCATAGGCCGCCAGCCCAAAACCCTGTATGACGAGTGGATCCATCTTCCGTTTTCTTTCTTATTGGAAGAGGAGTGTAGGCGTGATTGGCGCTCAGATCGTCTGTAATTGCGCGGGTCAGAGATACTACGG
Source organism: Pseudovibrio sp. W74 (assembly GCF_001623085.1). Taxonomy (NCBI): domain Bacteria; kingdom Pseudomonadati; phylum Pseudomonadota; class Alphaproteobacteria; order Hyphomicrobiales; family Stappiaceae; genus Pseudovibrio; species Pseudovibrio sp. W74. The sequence goes on along the minus strand of NZ_LMCJ01000002.1, from coordinate 240,167 downwards.
GCTGGATAAGTCCAATCTCAGAGCGTCAGAGCAAAGCGGTGCAACGTCAATGGGTTGCCGTTAAGTTGCACGGTTTTGGTGCCTGTTTTGTCCCAGCGGAAGCCACAGGCCAATAGTACGTTGGAGGAGGCTGGGTTGTTGTCTGCTGCAAAGGCCTCCAGATGCTTCATCGCGCCATCAGCTCGCATTTGCTCCACAACGGCAAGAACAGCGGCTTTGGCATAGCCTTTGCCCAGATGATTTTCGCCAACTCTGTAGCCCAGCTCAACAGTGTCCAGAGGCTCTTTGTCCAACTTGCGCAGGTTGATGCGGCCCACCAGCTCGCCATTGCCAGAGCGGACCAGATAAAACCGGTCAGGATCAGCCATCAGGTCTTTGATAACCTGTCGGAGCGATATCTCCTCAAAGTGCTCGGGCCCGCGGGCGGGTACCCACTTTTCAAAGAAAGTGCTGTTGCTGCTTTCAAACTCCAGGACTTCGAGCGCATCGGCCTCACTGATTTCGTGAAGGGAAACGGACGGTATGGCAAGTTGTGTGGGTGTATTCATAAAACATGCACTTTTGAAAATGACCCCTGAACATTAACGGGTAATCTCAAAAGAGAAAACCCCTCACGCGGGCAGGCGCAAGGGGTTCTCATTTGTAAGCTTCAGCAGAGTCTACAGATCTTCGCGAGAAAGTGCGTGGTCCGGAATGCTGGCGCAATCCATTTTCACCATGCCCTGACCATCCAGATACACCCAGTTGCGGTTGACGCTGGTTGCCAGATACTTCTCATCATCTGCATGCACCAGTTCATCCTGCTTGAACTTTGGCAGGATCCAGAGTTTCATCAGCACCCAGTAGAGCGCAAAAGCGGAGAAGAAGCCAACGAAGTAGGAGAGGTCGATCACGTAGATCGCCAGCGCACCGCCCACAGCCCATGCAATCAGACCTGCCGGGTTGCAGCCTGCAATGTACTTGAACTGACCGTCTTCTTCATAAAGCTCAGGTACATTGAGGCGGCGTTTGCGGATCACAAAGTAATCGCAGATCATGATGCCACCCAGCGCTGCCAGCATGGCGCCGTAAAGGCCAAGGTATGTGAAGAGGTGATCAAGGATCAGCCAAGGCATCGCCAGCGTACCCACAATGGCCGCCAGAACCAGACCCATGGCGTAAGTGATCCATGGAGCGCCTGCATTCACGAAGGTCAGTGCTGCCGGGATGAGGTTGGCGCTTGTGTTGGTGGACCATTGGGCCAGCACCACCATGACCAGCAGAACCACCAGCGTGATGCCAGTGCCCTGACCTTGAATAACGGTGATCGGGTTCCAGTCACCAGCTGCGATGAAGGACACTGCACCGATCAGTGCGATCCAGCTTTGTACGACTGGCAGGGCAACGAACTGCGCCAGAAACACATTCTTGTTGCGCTTGAAGAAACTCTTGGTGCCCGCTTCAACATGCAGGAAGCGGGTGATGTTTGGAATGTCCACCGCCAGTGAGGACCAAAAGGCCATGTTGGCAACGAAGAGGGCAACGATGGAGATTTCTGCATCGCCAGCAAAGGACCAGATGTCTTTTCCGCTTGCTGTGGCAAGGTTATCGAGCGTGAAGTACATCCAAACAGAGATTGCCATGATGGCTGGAGCGGCGATTTTCGCAAGACGCTCAACAGCGCGAATGCCCATGGCGGTGTTGGCCACCTGCAGCACGGCAAACCCGATGTACCAGACCACCCAGTTATCGAACCCGGTGAGGTAAGAGAAGATACCGTTTAGCGCCAGCGCTCCGAGGTAGGTTTGAATACCGAACCAGATGGCCGCGACTACACCACGTGTGATGGAGGGAATGTGCGTGCCCACAGTGCCAAACGGGGCGCGGAGGTAAACTGCAAAGGAAATGCCGTGCTCGGTGCCGATGTCGGCGGTCATCGCCATGACGATGCCAAGCAGCAGGTTGGCAAAGAAGATTGTTGCAATAACGATTGGGAGAGGGAGACCTGCTACACCGCCAGCACCCAGCTGGAAGGTTGCGATGATCACCGCCATCGAGATCCAAAGTCCAATGTAACCACGGTTGGAGATGGCACGTTGATTAAGCCAGACGGGAAGGATGGCTGGCTCCATGAGGCGGGATTGGCCGCGTGAAGTCTCATCCATAACTTGGGTTTGTGCCATGTTCTAGATCCTGATGTATATTAACTTTTTTGAGACAGTAAATCTTAGCAGGGCGCAAGTATGCGCGTGCAAAAGCAGCGCTCACAGCAAGAAGTAGAAATAACACTACCGTTTGCCGGTAGTTGCACTACATGCACTGCGAGGCTGAATACAGCCTGATGAGATTGTTCTGCTAAAGTCGGCTAACTAACCTGAAAATATGTATTGCGCAAGTAGGTCAGAGCAAATTTTACTAGATTTTCGCAAAAGTATTAGCGTGAAAATATTTATCAGGTGCGAATAAAACTTCAAAACTAAGTTTTTTGATCAACTGGTAAAAGTATTGATTGATGTAATTCTTGTGGGACGTGCCCCTAAACCTCAACAGGAATAGAGACACGCTGTCAGATGGATAACTTACTTTGGTTTTACGCAACTGGCCTGATACGGACCATCCAGTTTAGTTTGAAAAGAGTAGGCATGGCAGGTTTTAACATACTCATTATTTTTGTAGACTTGGACCGTGACGTGCTCAAACGTACTGTCGAATGGCAAGTTGCCGCCTTTGTGCCAGCCCTTGGTGATCTCCAGGTCTGTGTTGCCGATGGAGTTGTAGCCGTTCGTGATAGACTCTTGAACGGAATTGGAAAGCGTTTCTGCGATCGTGGTTTTATCGCTGTCGGAGGATTTAGAAGCCAGTTGCTCCGCCGTCGCTAGTTTGTCTCCAATGTAGACCGCCGCTTGCGCGCCAGAAACTACCATTGTTGAGGCGAGAAACGCGCTCAGAATCATTCGTGAAAGCTTCATTTGGTTCTCCTGTTCTTATTGGCCCAACCTTGGGCATTCAGGAGACGCAGACAGAAAGGTTTTGTGAAGCGGACGAGATGGCAGGCTAAATCTTAACTCTCCGCTGAAGGGCAGGCTCCACAAGAACCGTCAATCATGGACTTTTGCTTCAGCACGTCGAAAATCTTTTCAAAATCTTCCTGCTCAAGACCGGATTGCTCTTCAATGACCTTTGAAATGTGTTTGATGGTCTGAGTGCGGAGCGCCTGACCTTTGCTCGTCAGTGCGACCTCGATTGCGCGGCGATCTTCTGCGGAACGTTGACGCTGCAGCAAACCGAGTTTCTCGAACTTATCAACCAGCACAGTCACGTTGGAGGGCAGGCAGAACAACAGGTCTGCGAGCTTGCCCATGCGCACCGGTTCGCCCAGATGCAGCAGCATATTGGTTTCTGTCGGTGTGAGCTTATCAGCGTATTCCGAGTAGGATTTATGGATGCGTCCCAAAATTTCCTGAAACTGGAAAAGCACAAGCATGCTTGCCGGTAAGTCTTTCATTTCATTCACGTCCTCAAATCTGCAGGTGGCGTCATATCAGGTTTGCTTTAAAAAAGTAATATTTATAATATTGAACTATTAAATCATTGTAGTATATAAAGCGCAACAGAACGGAGTAAAGACATGTCCAAGTCAGTTGTGATTTATGGCGGTGGAATCGCCGGAGCGACCCTTGCAACCCAGCTTTCAAAGCATGCCAATGTGAAGCTCGTCAGCTCGCTTGATTATTTTGAGGTGCCAATGGCCATGCCCCGTGTGGCGGTGCAGCCAGACTATGCGCATCAGGCGGTTATGCCATTTCATTCGTTTTTGAAGGGCGTGGACTTCATTCACGGCAAGCTGGAGCGGTTTACTGGTGAAGTCGGGCACGTCATCGGTGTTGATGGTGCTGAGCATACGTTGGAGGCTGATATCTCCATTCTGGCAACTGGTAGCCGGTTTCCCTCAGAGCTGATCCGCCCGACCTCTGGCTCAACGAAGGAGCGACACGCTGCGTTCAAGTCGACCCATAGTGCGATTGAAGCTGCGCAGAAAATCTTGCTTGTTGGCGGTGGCCCTGTTGGCGTTGAGATGGCGGGTGAGATTATCGAGCGGTTCCCGCAAAAATCGGTTGTTCTGGTGGAATCCAGCGGTGAAGTCCTCAAAGGCACCTCCCGCAAGACGGCAAACCATGCCGTGAAAGTGCTGCAGCAGCGCGGGGTGACGTTCATGCTGGGCGAACGCGTGCTTTCACCTGCGCCATCTAGCTCACAGAAGGCTGAGGCCGGGCAAGCCAAGCTCTCTAGCGGCGAGGTGGTAGATTACGACCTGATCATCTGGTGTGTAGGCGGCAAGCCGAATACGGATTACATGCAGCAAGATCTTGCTCATCTGCTTGACACGCGTGGCTATATTGCGGTTGAAGACACGTTCCAGATGAAGGGCCAGAGCAGCGTCTTTGTGCTGGGTGACATCGCTGGGATTGATGAAGTGAAGAAGGCACTGTATGTGCGCGGTCATGTGAAAACTGTGACCCATAACGTGTTGCAAATTCTGAAGAACCCGCAGGCCAAGCTGAAGAGCTACAAGCCGAAAACCAACGATAACATGATGGTCGTCACCCTTGGCAGTCAAACCGGTGTTTCTGATGTGCCGCCAATTGGTACAGTGAAAGCCAGCTGGTTCACACGCATGGCAAAGGCAAAAACCATGCTGGTGCCCATGTACCGCAAAGCGCTCGGTGCTGCTGCCAAGGCGTAGACGCTCAGCTTGTGGTGTGCTGCTTGAGCAGAGCTGCTTCCTGATCAGCTGTCAAACCGCATTTGAGAGCTGTATCGCGCCGGGTACGGTCCCAGGCCAGCAACGGGCCGAGTGTTTCGTTCAGTGGGCGACAGGTTAAACCGGCTGCCTCTGCACGGGTGGTGTCCACGTTCATGAAGTGCGCGAAGTCTGGAAGGGAGGGCATCATGACGGGCAGATCGGTCCACGGCTGAATGCCTGCATCAATAACATGCTCTTCCTCCACCCAGTGCAGGCGAGCAGAGGAGTTCGCTTCTGATATGATGGCCTGCAGGACATAACTAAGTTGAAGCGGAGGGCTGGTGACATTCCAAATGCCTCCGCGTTTGGTCTGCGCACAGGCCAGCGCGAAATCAGCCACATCCCGCACATCAATCATCTGCACCTGTCTTGAAGCCGGAGCCGGAGCTGGGATCGCAGGGGCTTGCCGTGTGGCCTGGTCAATGCGGCGGACCCACCAGGTCAGCCGATCTGTATAGTCGCCAGCGCCAACCAGCAGACCCACGCGCAAGGAGGTTGCCCGCTCACCAAGTACTTCTTCTGCAGCAAGCTCACATGCCCGTTTGAGGGCACCATAAGACGCCCCGTAAGAAGCCGCTGAACTACGCTTTGCAGGTGAAAGGCCTTGAGCAACAGCCAGATCACCCTCAGTCGCAGCGGGCACAGGGTCTTGTTCATTCAAACGCGGTTTTGCAAATGTGCCGTAGGCTGAAATTGAGGAGATGAACACATAGCGCTGCAGTTGGTCTCCAAGCGGACCAAGCAAGCTGCGCACGGCATCAGGTGAGAAGGCGCAGGTGTCAAAGACCCAGTCAAACGTATGTTGTTTCAAAGCGCTAAGCTCACCGTACCGATCAGCTGTGATTGCTTCAACGCCCTTCGGTAAAGATCGTTTGGTACTACCGCGCACCAGCACAGCAACCTGATGGCCTGCACTGACAAGCGCATCCGTTATCGCGCCACCCAAAAAACCGGTGCCTCCAACGACCAAAACCCGCATGACTGCCTCCCTCTGTTTGCAAAGTACCCTAGACGTCCTGATGTGGTTGTCCAGCCACGGTGCTCGGATTGACGAGGATAGTCACATTGACGTAGCGGCTTCCCTCTGCTATTTCCCCAGCCCTCAGCTGCAGCAATTGGTGCGCAGCACAGTTTGGAGCGAACCATGTCTTTCCGCGTTTCGCCCTTCAAAGGGCACTGATCCTACTCAGAGCCAGCGTTAGCGGCCTTTAGGATCTTCTTTCGAGCCATTGCTCGGAAATACTTTCAAGAACTATAGGCCATTCTTATGGGCAATTTACGCTTGGATTGCGCGACCCGCGCTGCCTGTGCGCCTGCGCCAATCCATAAATTCTATGGGACTTCCGCCTGGATCCTTGGGGATGCAGAAGTCCAACTTAACAAACTCGCTGAGCTTGAAGCCGTCAAACAGATCGCCGCGTTTCCTGACCTTCACCCCGGTCCGGTCGGTGTCGCTATCCTGTCTGACCGCGTGCATCCGCACATGATCGGCAACGACATCGGCTGCGGCATGACCGTGTTTCGCACTTCTCTCAGTGCTCACAAACTAAAACCGCAGAAACTGGCGGACCGTTTGCGTATGCTTCAGGATTATTCTGATCTGAAAGAAGGACAGGCGCATTTACGTTCTGCTGGTTTACCAGAGGATCTGGCTCCCAATGCCATCGGCACAATCGGCGGGGGCAATCATTTCTGCGAGGTGCAGGTTCTGGCTGAGACGCCGGATCCGGACCTTGCCTCGAGAGCTGGTATTTCAAAAGGCGACGTTCTGCTCTTCGTGCATTCCGGCTCCCGCTCCTTGGGAGCCAGCATCTTTGAAGAATATGCAGCACTCGGCCCGGAAGGGATGCCAGCTGGGGACGAGCGCACTCACGCTTATCTCATGTGGCATGACCTTGCTGTGCGATGGGCAAGCCTGAACCGCAAAGTGATCGCAGAGCGGGCAGCAGCTGCTCTGCGCTGCGATGTGGAGCTGGTGGTGGACAGCAGCCATAACCTCATTGAGCGCTATGGCGATGCGTTCCTTCACCGCAAAGGCGCGGCCAAAGCGGATGTAGATCTGGTGCCGCTAGCAGGCTCTCGCGATGCAAAGAGCTTTTTGCTGAAACCAACCGGCAACAATCCAGAGGCACTGTCCTCACTGGCACATGGAGCAGGGCGCAAATATGACCGCGCGTCCATGCATGGGCGTATCGCAAAGCAGAAATCTGTTCGCAATGCTTTGGTGCGCACGTCTTATGGCGGGCGCGTTGTCTGTGAGGATAAACAGCTCCTCGTGGAAGAAGCTCCGCAGGCCTACAAAAACTCTGAGGATGTGCTCAATCAGTTGGTTGAGGCAGAGCTTGCTACGTGTGTTGGTGTCATGACACCTGTCGTCACGTTTAAGACGGCGCGTGGTGCGGATGAGCGGAGGGGCAAACGATGACAAAGAATGCATCTTTGCGCTTGCTGGTAACATCCGGTGACGGACCTGCAGAATGCAGGCTCGCCATTCGGCACACACTTGGTGCCATGGAAAAAGCGGCGAAAAAGCTTGGGCTTTCCATGGTGTGTGATCCTGAGATCTCCGGTATGTCTTCAGACGCGGCATCTGTTGAAGTTACGCTCTCAGGCAGTGGCATCGAGGCCTTCGCCAAGTCATGGCATGGCACAATCAAGTGGACATGCCAGAGCCCGTTTCGCCCCAACCACAAACGGCAGAACTGGTTCATCGGTGTGTTTGAGTTGCCGCCCCTCTCAGAGGAACGCGGTGAGCTGAAACCAGATGAGCTTCGGTTTGAGACGTTGCGCGTTGGTGGGCCGGGTGGCCAACATCAAAACAAGACCGAAAGCGCGGTGCGTGCGACCCACGTGCCGACTGGTCTCACTGTCGTGGCTCGGGATGAACGCTCACAACACCGCAACAAGCAACTCGCTGTGCAGCGCTTGCAGGAAAAACTTGCGGGTCTTTCTGTGACAGAGGAGGACCGCCTGCGGAGATCACAGCGACAACTCCATCACGAACTGGAACGCGGAAATCCTGTGCGTTGCTTTAAAGGGGCACGCTTTAAGGAAATCTGATTTGAACAACCACGGAGTGCCTCTTTAAACTGGCACTTCGTGGCTCAGATTCGCCTTGGGGGAAATCCGATAATGACTGATATTGTGAATGGGCTGCTGCTGCAGAGCAAATGTGTTCTCATGGGTTTCCGGTCGCCAGCACGGCGGAATTCTCCGAATGTCTGGAGTTTCCCCGGCGGTCATGTTGAAGCCGGGGAGAAACTGGAGGCGGCTCTTTTACGTGAACTGAAAGAGGAAACTGGCATTCAGGCAGAAGCCTTTGCAAAAATCACCGAATTCAGAACACAAGCTGACGATCCGCAGGACGCAATTGTCTTTCACCTGTTCACTGTAGCCCAATGGCAGGGTGAAGCTGAGAACCTTGGTGATGAGCATACCGAACTGCGGTGGGTGGGTTTTGAGGAAGCTGTCAGCCTGCCTGACCTTGCATTTCCTGAGTATCGGGAAGTCTTTGACGTGCTGAGAGAAAGAGGAGAGCTGTGAGGACAGCCCAGTGAAGTCAGTTCTGGGTATCCTGCTGTGCGTTTGTCTCGGTGATTTTGCGGCCCCACTGGATGTTGGACCAAACCATCTCATGCAGGAAGTAGAAGATGAAGCCGAGGATGGAGCTGACGATAGCAATGCCGCCGCCGAGCGTGACAGAGCCCGTAAAAACAAATCCGATCAACGTCATAGAGAAAAGCCCCATGACTTGCCAGGTAACTGATTTTGTAAAAATGCGTGATGCAGTGTCCATATAAGATGTCCAGGTAAGAATGTAATTCCTACTCTTGTTGCTACCGGAGAAAATGCAGATTGGACATTTGGTAAATTAGCTGCAATAAATTCATTTTGTTGATTATAATCTGCAATGGTGATTTTGATGGACAAGCGTGACAGAGCGACTTTGTTTCGAAACAGGTTGTTTGAAGCGATGGCAGAGGCCGATGTGACGCGCAGCCAATTGGCTCGCAATGCAGGTGTTGATCGCTCTACCGTTGGTCAGTTGCTGAACAATGAAAACCCGCGGTTGCCCAACAGCCAGTTGCTGGCCGATCTGGCAGCCTCGCTCAGGGTGAGTGCGGATTGGTTGCTAGGGCTCACCAACAGGCCAGAGCGCCCGGGTGATATCATTGCAGCTGCAATGGCCTTGAGCCCGGCGGAGCGATCCTCTGTTGATGAGCAAATCCTCAACTGGCACAAGGAAGCAACCGGACTGAAAGTGCGCCATGTGCCAGCCACACTGCCTGACATTTTAAAAACAGACCGTATGCTGGCATGGGAGTATGCCTCGTTTCGCGGGTTGGACCCTGAAGAGGTGGTTGGGTCTATCAGCGGACAGCTGGACTGGCTGCGCTCGCGCCAGTCTGATTATGAAATTGCCATCCCGCTTCATGAGATACAAGCCTGCGCGCAAGGCATTGGCTATTATGCGCATCTGAATAAAGAAACGCGGGTTGAGCAGTTGAAATTTGTGGCAGATACCTGCCGCCAAATGTTCCCCCGCTTGCGCCTGTTTCTCTTTGATGCGCACAAAGTCTTCAGCGCGCCGATCACCATCTTCGGGCCGAATCTGGCGGTGGTTTATGTGGGGCAGTGCTATCTGGCATTTCGTGAAGCGGAAAGGGTCAGCTCGCTCACGGATCATTTCGACTGGCTTGTCCGCGAGGCCTCCGTGGATGCCAGAGACGTCGCAGATTATGTGGAGACTCTGATCGCGTAGATCTGCGACTCAAGTCACTTCGGTTCTCTCAATTTCGGTCTCCCATGCAGGCTCGGGCAGGTTGTGCTCTTTCAGGCAAGAAAAGATCTTGACTGTGAACAGCAGGCCGAGCCCCAGCTCGAATGTGCTCAGAGAGATCCAGATGAGTTGAAGCGCACCCTCCTCAATGCTCCAGTTGTAAGCAATCAGATAGGAGGCCGGGACGCTGCCAAACCACATGGTGAGGATGCGGGTTTTGAAAACATATGTGTTTTGGTGAAAGCTCTGCAACATGCCGCTGGCGATGAAAGAAACAGCAAAAGCCACCGCATAATACCAGATGTGTGAGGTGACGGAGACTGACAGCTCGAAAATGTCCTGCCCATAATTGCCAAGCGAGAACAGAGAGGTGATCTCCCGATCAAAGCTCTGCAACAGCACTGTCACGACTGCCACGTAGGAAAATGCCACGAACAGGGAGGCACTGGCAATTTTGGGAATTCGCTCAAACTGATTGCGGCCAATGGCTTGTGAGGACAGGATCGTCGCGCCATTGGCAATGCCGATCACCGGAATGATGCCGACATAATTGAGAATGACGTTGAAGTTGTTGGCCGCCAGTGCGGTGGCCCCCACCATGGACACAGCCCAGATAATGGCGGTGTTGCCAATCTCATCTGTACTGTCATGTGCGCCCAAAGGGACACCGCGTTTGAAGAGCGCAATCACCTCAAAAGCCCGGCGTGATTTACTGATCAACGCCTTCGCCTCATTCAACGCTGCAACCCGCAAAGCGCGAGGTGTTTGAGTGAGATAGACAACCAACACAGCGAGGGACCCAAGCACCGTGCCGATGGCGGAACCCGCCATGCCAAGCTCGGGAAATCCATAGAGCCCGAACACCAGAACATAGGTCATGGGCATGGACACCAACTGGCCTGCAATACTGGCCTTAAAAATGAGGCGTGTGTTTCCAACAGCGCCAAAATAGCAACTCGCTGCGCCGTCAAGGATCATGATGGACCCAAACAGCATGGCCCAACTGAGATAAATATTCTCCAGTGCAATGATTTCACCCGGTCGGGAGCTGAACTGCGACAGGTTCATCAATAAAGGCAGTGTGAGGATGAGGCCCAATACGCACAGGATTGCGACGGCGAACAGTCTGCCACCCATCTTGTGTGCCGCTTCTATTCCGCTGCGGGCATAAGCTTCTGCAATGACTGATCGGCCAATCTGGGTGACGCCGGAGAAGAAGGAGATTGCAGACATGCCCATGAAGACCGCCGGGCCAGAGGCCGTGAGGGTCTGTTCGGAATAGGCGGCGAGACACAGTCGGTCTACGATCATCATCAGAGTTCTGCCGGACATGGCCAGCATCAAAGGACCTGAAATGCGCAGAACCCGCGTCAGTTCATGATGGAACAGCGGAAATCTAAGCAACTAAGAAATGTACCTTACGGAAATAAAACTAAAAATCGTAGCCAGTATATATAGCTCTTTCTAGTTGTAGATACACTTTTACGCAATGCACATGGCTATACACATGAATGAGAGTATGTGTTGCTGCTCCGCCACAAACGGTGTAGGCCGCTACGTTTTCAGGCCTCACCGGCAAATGAGGCGAGGCCTGTTTTTTATGGCTTTATAAGCACTTGCTCAGCATGAGAGTGCGTTTGAGGCCTTAAGCCTTTGCCGTCTGTTCTTTTTCATTTACTGGTTGGCCAAAGTAAGCGCGATACATGAACATGACGATTGAAAAGATACCCCAGCTAAAGACAATGTCTCCGGGCACGCGTGCCCAGACCAATGCAGTCATAACCGGGCCATGGATCGTTTCTGGTGCACGGGCGAGCCAGTAACTCTCAGTAAAGCTGATGTAGGCCTGGTAAATCCCTTGCGGGATCAGCGAGAGCCCGAGCATCATAGCAAGGCCGATATTGAGCCCCCAGAACGCTTGCTGCAGCCACTTGTCACTCCAGCGATTGTCTGGAATGAGGGAGCGCAGACAGAACAACATGAGGCCAATACCCAGCAGGCCATACACGCCAAACATGGCGGCGTGACCGTGGGCTGGTGTGGAATTGAGACCTTGCATGTAATAGAGTGCCAGCGGTGGATTGATGAAGAAGCCGAGCAAGCCAGCGCCAACCAGATTCCAGAACAGAACCGAGGCGAAGAAGTTAAGCGGCCACTTGTAGTGGTTGATCCATTGAGTGTTCTGTTCCAGCTTGTGGGTCTGATAGGCCTCAAAGCCGATAACCAATAGCGGAACAACCTCCAGCGCCGAGAACACTGCCCCAAGAGCGAGCACGCCTATTGGAGTACCGCTCCAGTACAGGTGGTGGAATGTGCCCAGCACACCGCCGGCCATAAAGATGATGGTGGCGAAAATGACGGCGACAGCTGCGGTTGAGGCGCGTAGCAGTTTCAGATTCACAAAAATGAGTGCGATGATGGCTGTCGCGAACACCTCAAAGACGCCCTCAACCCACAAATGAACCACCCACCAGCGCCAGTATTCCATGACGCTGATATGAGTGTTCTGGCCCCAAAGCAGGCCTGCGCCGTAAAGCAAACCGATGGCAACAGCGGACAGCAGTGTGAGAGCAATGAGACTGCGGTTATGACCGCCCTTCAACGCGGGATAGAGAGCACGCAGGACCAGACCAGTCCACAGCAGCAGGCCGATGAAGAGGAAGATCTGCCAGAAGCGCCCCAGATCAACATATTCGTAGCCTTGATGACCGAACCAGAAGTTCATTGTGCGGGAGAAGAACTGATTGACCCCGAGCCATTCGCCAGCAAATGAACCTACGACGATAATGATGAGACAGAGCCAAAGGAAGTTGACGCCAAGTGTCTGATAGGCTGGGTCTTTGCCGGAAAGTAATGGTGCCATGAAAAGGCCTGTGCCCAGCCAGGCCGTTGCGATCCAGAACACTGCCAGCTGTGTATGCCAGGTGCGTGAGATGGAATAAGGAATAAACTCCGCCAGTGGGATGCCATAGAGATCCTGTCCTTCAACGGCGTAGTGAGCGGTGAGAATTCCCAGGGCCACCTGAGCAACCATCAGGGCTACAACCACCCAGAAGTATTTGGCTGTCGCGCGCATGGATGGTGTCAGTTTGGCATTCGCCAGTGGGTTCTTTGTTGCTGCACCACCTTCCGGCACAATGCGCTCGCGCCATAAATCATACTGGCGCACGTAATAGAAGCACAGGGCTCCTGCACAGCCGAGCAGCAGAAGGATGCTGACAATGGTCCAGATGAAAGCGGCCCCGGTGGGCTGATTGCCGACCAGTGGTTCATGAGGCCAGTTGCTGGTGTAGGAGATTGTATCATCTGGCCGGTTGGTGACGGAGCTCCAGGAGGTCCAGAAGAAAAAGGCGGAGAGTTTTTGAGCTTGGTCGGGTGTGATCAGGATGTTGGGAGGGAAGGCGTAATCATCCCGAAGGTTTTGCCCGTCGATGTTGTCATAGGACGAAAACAACCTTGTGAAGTGATCTTCCACCTGTCTGACGGCAATTGCCCTGTCGTCTGAAATTGTGATGGTTTCGTTGGCAGGGTTGTAGCGGTTGCGCCGCATTTCGTCTTCTATGAGAACCTGAAGGAAGGCCCGTTGCTCATCGCTTGGTGGGGTGTAACCGGAACCAACCCGATCGCGGTGGTAAACATCCAGAAGAGCCAGTGCTTCACGGTGCAGCCAGTCGGTGGACCAGTCCGGCGCTACATAGCTGCCATGCCCCCAGACGCTGCCCTGTTGCATGCCACCTAAAGACTGCCAGACATTCTGGCCTTCTTCGATGTCATCCTTTGTATAGATGATATCGCCATTGTCCGAGACCACCATGTCTGGGATCGGCGGTTTCAAGCGGTAAATTTCGGCGCCAAAAAAGAGCAGAACACCAAATGAGAGGACCATGCCAACGGCGAGGAATATCCAAAGCCGTTTGAGTGAAAAGGTTACATCATAGTCCTTGTCAAACATGCTTGTAGCTCCTGACCTCGGGGGAAACACTGGCTTGCGTTTCAAATCAGAGTATCAATCTGACTTCGGCCGTGCCTCCCTCAAAGTTAGGAGAGGCGCTTATGTGCCCACTGGTACGGCGCTAACCGGGTTTTTCTGTGGCTCGTTGGTGAGCCTGCTACGCAGTAGTTCGCCTTCCCCCTCAACAATTGGGTAGGCAACAGTGGTCAAAAGCGCATTCAGGTACTTCAGATCACTGATGGTTTCCAGGTGAATGGAGCTTGTTGTCCGGCTGGATTGACGGTTCTGGCTCAGACGGCGCAGGTGCGCGTCGCGGCTCTTGTACTCCAGTTCACGCACAAGAACCTTGCGAGCAACCAGATCCCTCGCAAGCTCAGCATCGCGAGTGATGAGCACTCGTAGAGAGAGTTGCAGGTTTTGCAGCACTGCGGCGTGGAGGTCTTTGATTTCCTTCCAACCTTCCTGTGAGAACTCCTTGTTGAGGCCGGATTTTTTCTCTGCAAGTACCAACAGGTTGCGCTGGACGACATCCCCCATCTGTTCCAGACAAACGCAATAATTCATCAGCTCTGTATACTTCTGATAGTCCTCGTCGCTCATGGATTTGGTCGTCACATCAGTCAGATACTCTTTGATGGAGCGGTGCAGATCGTCGATCTCGTCATCCATCTTCATCAACCGTCTGGCTGTGTTTGCATCATCGCCGCGGAACACCACCATCACACCACGCAGCATGGCTTCCACCTTTTCGCTCATATGCAGCATTTCACGGGTAGCAGCGTTAAAGGCGAGGTCGGGGGTTTCCAGCAACTTGCGGTCAAGCAGGCTGAGACGCTCCATAACAGCATCTTCGTCAGACTGGCCTGCGCTATCAGAGATAATGAGTTTGGTCAGGCGAGCGACAATGCCAATGGTTGGAATGCCCAGCAGAACAACAGCAAGGTTGAACCCACTGTGGAAGTTAGCGATTGCACGTGCCGGATCATCGCCCAGCATGTCGATGGTGAACACATCAAAGCGCATCAGCAGCAATGTGATCAACACACCGGCCACGCGGAAGATCATATTGCCAAGCGGTACACGGCGTACATCTGCACTATCGCTCATGGTAAGGACCAGAGGGATAATACTGGAACCGATGTTTGCGCCTAAAATGAAGAGCAGAGCACCTTCCATCGGCAGCACGCCGGTGCTTGCCAGTGTCATGATCATGAGCACCACTGCAACGGATGAATGCAGCAGCCAGGTCAAAGCAGCTGCTGTGATGATCGCAACGAATGGGTCACCGATCAGCAGGTTCAGGATGACTGGCAGAGCCCCACTTTCACGCAGAGGCTCGGAGGCCATGCCGATGAAAGACAATGCGATCAGCATCTGCCCCACGCCAATGATGATGCGGCCCGTCTGGCGCATGGTGCGTGTGCTGCCGCGCGAGAACAGGGCGCCACCAACAACAAGACAAACCGGTAGCAACCAGCTGAGGTCCAATGAGAGCACCTGAACGACCATGGTGGAGCCAAGGTCTGCGCCAAGCATGATGGCAAGACCAGCTGCCAGTGTAATGGAGCCTTTGCTTATGAACCCGCGCGCAAGAATGGCTGTGGCCGTTGCACTCTGCAAGATGATGGAGACTAAAAAGCCGGTTGTGAAGCTGGTGTAGCGGTTTTTAGAAGCCTGCTGCATCCAACCTTGGAATTTTTGACCAACTGCTCGCTCAACGCCTGTCCGGATCATTCTGGTGGCCCAAAATAATAGGGAAATGCCGGCAGCAAGGTGTAGAAGTATTTCAAAACTGCCCATCACAGCCTCCGGATTCAGCTCTCGCGGTTATTAATAGGAGGCTCACTTAAACGCAGTTGTCGTGATGCACGGCAAAGGTCTTTAAGCAGGAGTTGTCGGACTATCAGAATATGCGAGATCTCTCGCTTCCCCGTTTGGACGAGAAGGGAAGCAAGGGATCGCTCGCGTGCCTTGGGAGCTTTAGCGGATTCTTGAAATCGATCCGGCAACCAAATTAGCCACCTCAATGATTTAATAAATAACTTAAGACACTTATGCCAATAACTCAATATGCTTAGCTCAATTATGACGAGAAATTTGCGCAATAATTGCGTTTTTTGAGATGTTGCGTGATCACAGCAAACTTATGAGGTGGAATTTTATGAACTCTCGCAAGGCTCTGAAATAATTGAATATTTATTAATTGGCAAACCATTGGGAATCAGTGTGCGTAAAATGCGCACGACGTGCGTTTTCCCCAACCCCTCACAAAAGTGTAATATGGTGCTTTTTGATCAGCACTTCTTGTAATTGACTCGGTTTCGCCCAGTTTTGAGGACCGACTGCAAAGGCGCATCAAGTTGAATGACCCGCTTCGATCTTGTGTGGCGTTTCAAACCAAACGCGTTTGTCATGTAACTATGATAGGAAATCTGCGAGATATTGTGGAGAATGACTAGGCTATTCTCAGAGAGTTGGTTTAGTAATTTCTCATAGTAGATCACCTATCACTTTTTATAGAGAAAATTACTTTGAGGTTTCTATGAGTTTTATGCGCACGTCTCTGTTCTCGCTCTCGTTGGTTCTTTCACTCTGTTCTCTCGCTCAGGCTGCTGATGAGCCAACGGAGGAACAGGCCGCGACTATCGCAAAGTGTGTAGAAGAGAAGGGCGGTGGCTATCCGGCTATGGCTTGCTTTGGAGAGGTGATGGAGCAGTGTATCGGCAGTCAGTACCAAAACAGCCACATGATTTTCTGCGCAGTGCAGGAGTATATGGTGTGGGACCAGCGCCTCAACACTGCGTATGCTGAGATTATGAAGGTGGCCAGCACCAATGTGAAAGCCAGCCTGAAGAATGCGCAACGCAACTGGATCAAGTTTCGTGATGACACGTGTTCCGCGAATGCACTGATTTATGAGGGAGGCAGCAATGCATCGCTCACCATGTCCGTTTGCATGGGAGACCAGACTGCGGTGCGTAGCCTGCAGCTCCAGCAATTTCTTGTCGAAGCCGGCCCGCACTAATTAGGATTGAGAGGGCTCACTGATGAACATGGCCTCTCCCTTTAAAGGGGCCAATATTCGGGAATGGCAGTACAGGCCAATGTGGTTAGGCTGAACGGATGCTCGTTTCAAAATCTGTCGCGTAATCCATTTTGAAATCCGACCCCGCGTTTCAGGGATACGCCTTAAGGTCTGTGCTGATGAAGAAGGTTCTGATCCATATCGGTGCGCATAAAACCGGTACAACTGCCCTGCAAAAGCAGCTCTACTCCAAACACTCTGATTTGTTTGATGATCGTACAAGCTTCAAAGCAAGCTCATTTATGAGACTCTATGAAAACCGTATGATCAAGCCCAAAGCAGAGGAACTGGCAGACCTTTTTCAGGAAGCAATTACTAAGCCAGAGACAGACACCTATCGAATTTCTCACGAAAGGCTCATGGGTAAGGCGTTCGTCCATAAACAGTTCTATCCCAACGTCAAACGCTATTCTCAGCTCGTGAAAGAACTGCAGCGACGAGGTGTGCAAGTTAAAACGCTGGTCACCGTGCGAAACCGTACCGATTTCCTGGTCTCGTTCTTTCTCCATTGCCTGTCGTGGCATGGCACTCCCAAAACCTTTCATGAATTTGCAAATAAGGCAGTCACCTCTTCGTTTGCATGGCAAAGCGTTGCACAGCAACTTGAGCAGATCTCTGTCACGTATCTGCCTCAGGAGGCGATGGAGAAGTACCCGGTTGAGTATGTTGATCTCATAAACAAGTTTTACGAGAAGAAACTGCTGGAGCCGGATGATCTCAGTCACCGGGCCAACTCAGGTCTGAATGAGCTTGGACTATCTATCATTCCGCAGCTTTCCGTTATTGAGGACACTGGGCTGCGCAATGTACTGCTCAAAAGCGCGCTTGATTATTGCAAGAAAGGCAAACGAGCAGCGGTCCTTTCCAAAGATGTTGAGGGGATTTATCGCAAGCATTTTCTGGAAGGAGACATTGCTTTTGCCAAAGCAAACTTTCCTGCGCCGTTCCGCAAAATCTATTCACAGACGAAACCGGTGGCAGAACAGTTCTGGTTTGCCTTCGCAAAGGCTGATGCCTGAGCAAGTTCTCTGTGTTGCCTGCAAGCCGTCAGCCTTTCAAATTCCGTTGTTTCTATAAGAGGTTGAATAGGAGCTACGGCGGAGATCAGTGTGCTTGCTGACGGCATGTCTGTGCGAAACGAGCAGCTTTGGATGACGGTAAGTTGCTGATATTCTGTATGGCAGGCCTCATAACGTTAAACTCACGCCGGTTTTACTGTACCGTCAGTAACGCACTGGCATAGTGTGCAAATCACTCAACTGACAGGAGAAACCTGACCTCCTCCGATTTATGGGGTAGGCTTGTGCTATTGCGCAGGTTTCGCTGCAGCTTGAAAGCAACAATAATAACAGATGGACGCAAACGTCCCGATCAAGATGAGTGAAGAGGCGCCGTGTGACGCAGGTTCAGCTGAAAAACCTCTCAAAAGTGTTCTCAGGAACGCCTGCGGTTGATGCCATTGATCTTGATGTGGCGTGCGGCGAGTTTCTGGTGCTGTTGGGCCCATCTGGCTGCGGTAAAACCACGAGCCTGCGTATGGTCTGTGGTTTGGAGCAACCGACCTCCGGTTCCATCTGGTTCAATGGGCGGGATGTGACCACTCTGCCTGTCCAGAAGCGAAAAGTTGGCCTTGTTTCTCAACGTTTTGGACTGTTCCCACATATGACGGTTAAACAGAACGTAGCCTTTGGTCTGTCTGTGCGCGGCCTTTCAGCAGATGAGCAGATGCGGCAGGTGGACGAGATGCTGGAGATCGTCCGTCTCTCGGCGTTTGCCAAGCGTTTTCCTGCTCAGCTGTCCGGTGGGCAAATGCAGCGCGTTGCGATTGCGCGTACGTTGGTGACTAAGCCTGAAGTGCTGTTGCTGGATGAACCAATGGCGAGCCTTGATACGCTGCTGCGTACTGAGATGCGCCAGTTTATCCGCGATCTGCATGATGAGTACGGCATGACGACGCTGCTGGTGACCCATGACCAGATTGAGGCGATGGATCTGGCGGACCGGATTGCGGTGATGTTTGACGGTAAAATTGCCCACCTTGCAGCACCCGATGAGATCTACCAGCGTCCAGCTAATGAACAGACTGCCCGTTTTATGGGGCATTCCAATATCTTTGCATGCACACCAACATGTGATGGGCATATCGAGAGCCCTTATGGCCAGCTTATGCTGGGAGCTGGATCAGGCCTTGGCACTAAACAGCCATCAAAGGCTATGCTGAGGTTTGAAAGCATACAGATTGAAGAGTGCTGCGAAGCACCGCAGAAAAATGCGTTCTCCGGCACAATCACACGAGCAGAATTTCTTGGCGCGATGATGCGCTACACGCTTCAGGTGGGAGAGGGATCTCTGACCGTTGAGGAAGCATCTACAATCAAAAGAAAAACAGGCGATGCGGTCACCGTGACCTTACCGCCAGAGCAAATTTGGCTGTTGCAGTAAAAGCGGCTGAAGAACCGGTTGGGGGCAATTTATGAAGAACACAAAGTCACGCACCAAACAGATGCTACTTGCAAGCACGCTCGCTGTTGTCAGCTGGAGCAGCGCTCTGCAGGCAGAAGACGCTCCGGGCATGTTCCGCAGTGAATTTCTGAAGGGCAATCTGGGGTGGGAAGATGTCACCGCCAAAGCGCGGGATGAAGGCACCGTCAACTTTTATTACTGGGGCGGGTCCGACATCATCAATCTGTGGGTTGATCAGGTGGCAACACCGGCATTGGCTGCCGAAGGAGTGAAGCTGAACCCTGTGCGCATCACAGCAACCAAAGACACGGTTGATGTGGTGATTGCTGAACTTGCAGCAGGTCGCGGTGAAGAGCAGGGCAGTGTGGATCTGGTTTGGGTCAACGGCGAAAACTTTTACTCTCTCAAGCAGCAAAATGCGTTGTGGGGTGCTTTTGCCAACCGCCTGCCTAACTCTGTGAATTTTGAGTGGGATGAGAGCGATCCGCGCTCACTTCTCAACCTGCGCGATTTTGGCGTTGAAACCGGTTTTCAGGAAATGCCCTGGTCTGGTGAGCAGTATGTGTGCTCCGTCAACCGCGCCCACGTCTCTGCAGAAAACACACCGGCGACCTTTGCGCAGCTGAAGACCTATCTGGAAGCCAATCCAGGCAAGTTCACTTATGTGAAGCCTCCGCATTATCTGGGCAACACCTTTGTGCAGTCTGTCCTTTATGCGCACAATCCGGACGGCACCGGGGCTGCGCCTTACCAGCAGAGTTTTGAAGAGATGGGCGGCGAAGAGCTGGCACGCCTGATGAAGCCGGGTATTGAGTACCTGAAAAGCATCGAACCACTGTTACTAGGCGGAGCTTCCGGCAAGCCACGTTATGCTGAGAATTCTGGTGAACTCGATAATCTCTTCCTCAATTCCGAAGTGCACTTCAATTGCAAGTTTGGTGTGTTTGGCAATCACAACGGTCTGATCACGGGTGCCTATCCGGAACAAGCGGAAGAGATGATCTTCCCGGCTGGCAACATGATCAAGAACAAGAACTACCTTGCCGTTCCACTCAACAGCCCACATCCGGCAGCAGCTCTTGTGGCCATCAACTACTTCTCTTCAGCTGAAGCGCAGGCCTCCAAGCTGAAAACCGCAGGCATGCCTGTTGGTCTGGATCTGTGGCGCCTGAGTGAAGAAGAAACGGCAGAAGTTGCAGCCTCCGCGCCTCCACATTACGGCGTGACCCAACAGCAGTTGGACGACAACATCGCGCCAGACACCAACGCCAGTCTTGTTGATGTGATTGAAGCCACCTGGTTGGCGGTTATCGAGCGCAAAGACGATAAGCCCCTTGCAGATATCGTTGCGCAGGTCTCCGGCGAACTGAACAACTAACATTTTTGCGGATGGCGGCTTTCTGCCATCCGCTTTTTATGAAACGAAAGCTGATGCCCAAGGCACTTCCAGTAAACTCAAAAACGACTGCATCTCCAGCGCTCATGCAGAACCTGCGTGATGTTGCTGAGGTGATGCCTTTGCTTGTGATTTTGCTGGGGTTGTTTGGCGGAGCAGTC
The DNA here is from genome assembly GCF_001623085.1 of Pseudovibrio sp. W74. Classification (NCBI taxonomy): domain Bacteria; kingdom Pseudomonadati; phylum Pseudomonadota; class Alphaproteobacteria; order Hyphomicrobiales; family Stappiaceae; genus Pseudovibrio; species Pseudovibrio sp. W74. Next base: position 219,547 of record NZ_LMCJ01000002.1, on the reverse strand, counting down.
GTGCTGGGCATTCTGCAAAGCTTTGGCTATGCGCCGTGGTTTGGTATCAATGAGTTTCCAACAACCCGATATTTTGAACGCCTCTGGCTCTCCGTTGATTTTTGGGCGTCATTGGGCCTGACGCTCTATTACGGGTTTGCAGCAACACTGATTGGCCTCGTCATTTCGATCCCTCTCAGCATTGCCCTGTCCAAGAAGTTCAGAGCCTCGCGGGTTTTCGGGGCACTCATCCGTTTGCCACTTATGGTGCCGTACACCGTTGGCATTGCACTGGCGCTGGTGATGCTGGGCAATGGCGGGCTGCTCTCGCGCATCTCTGCGGGTCTTGGGTTGATTGATGATCCGGCTCAGTTTGTACAGATCCTTAAAACCCATGGAGGCTGCGGGATTATCGCTGTTTATGTCTGGAAGCAGGTGCCGTTTATGACGCTCACCCTTTCTGCCGTTCTGGCTCGAAAAGGCGAAGATACGGTGGAAGCAGCCATGGTGCTGGGTGCAAACTCCAGACAGATTTTCTGGCGTGTCACGCTGCCACAAATCATGCCGGGCATTGTCTCTGCCTCGCTGATTTGCTTTGCGTTCAACATCGGTGCATTTGAAGCACCGCTTATTCTGGGTGGTGGTTATCCGGATACCTTGCCTGTGTTGGCTTGGCGGTATTTTCAGGATGCCAACTATGCGTTCCAGTTGCAGGGCATGGCCGTGGTTGTTTCACTGGCATTGGTTTCCGGCATCTTCCTCGCAGTTTACCTGTTGGGCTACCGCAGATATGAGCGGGCAAGGGGGCGCGTCTGATGATAGGTTCAAGCTCCAGCCTCCGGGACATTAAGTCCATCAGTCCATGGCAACGCCTGCTCGTGTTGGCCATGGCAACCTTTACCATCGCACCGTTTGCACCGCTGATCATCCAGTCTTTGGCCTTCCGTTGGGCGTGGCCGAACATTTTGCCAACTGTCTGGTGGCATGAGCAGCGCGAACGCTCTCCGTTTCCACTGGCATGGGACTATGTGTTCTCGCCAAGTTCTCGCGTTGCAGAAGCGACCATCAACACGCTTGGTATCGGCATTGCAGTGACGCTGTTGTGCCTGCTCATCTGTCTGCCCGCTGCTCGCGTGCTGGCACAGCGGAACTTTCGCGGTAAAAACCAGCTTGAGTTTCTGATCGCTTTGCCGCTTCTTATTCCTGAAGCTGCTATTGGTATTGCTTTGCTGATGATCTTTATTGCGCTCGGCTTTGCTGGCACCTATGCAGGCGTCATTGTGGTGCATCTGATCCCAACCATTCCATACATGGTGCGCATGCTGACAGCGGTTTATCAGGGGCATGGAACGGACGCAGAAGACCACGCACGTGTTCTTGGTGCCAATCGCCGACAGATTTTCTTCCGCGTGACTTTGCCTATGATCCTTCCCGGAGTGATTGCAGGTTGCCTGTTCACCTTCTTGGTCTCAACCAACCTGTTTTTGCTTACGTTTTTCATCGGGCAGGGGCAGATCATCACTCTGCCGACGCTGCTGTTTGCAAAAATATCCGGCGGTGCACTGGATGCAACAGGAGCTGGCATTGCCCTCATCGCATCTGTGCCCGGTATCATCCTGCTGATTTTCACAGATCGCTTTATTCGCAGCTATCCGTTAGCTGAGTAATCCCTAAATTAATTAGAGATCTGTCTTGTTCAACACACCTGAAGTGTGAGCCTTTGGGTACGTTGAAGCCATGGGAAGAACTTTAGGCATTAGATTATGACGGGTATTTCAGTTGGCGGAGCGTCCTCGTACCATGCCCCGCTGGAAGTGAATGCACCGGCAGCTCTTCAAGCGGCAGAGCTGGGTGGTCACACTGTTTCTAAATCCAACGAAACGCGTATTAGCGAAAGCTCGAACAGCACCACGAGCAAGATTTCAGAATTTTTTGAGGGCATGGCAACCAAGCAGATTGTGTGGAGCCAAACCGACGCAGATGCAGCGGCAGACCGCCGGCAAGAATCTGCAAGTTCAGCTGTTTCCGCCGTTTTCTCCAATTTAAAAGACGGCAGGTTAGCTGAGGCTTATCAAAGCTTTACGAAGTTGCACCACGCTGCAGAAAAATTGGAACCCAATAACCCACGTGGGTTTGTTTCAAAACAGCTGCAAAATGCGGCCTCTCAATTTTCGATGCAAGAGCGTGATTCAATTCGCCTGCATGATTTCAAAGGTGATGGTGATCGGCTGGTGCGCGGCCATTCTGCCCATGCCGAGCGTGCGCTTCATGTCTTTGAAGGACTTGTGAAAGGCGGCCTCATGTCCGTTGGGGACCTGAGTTCAGAAATCCACTTTATTGATGACATCATGAGTGAAATTCCATCTGCGTTGAGGGGCGTCAAGGCAGAACTCACTCTGTAAGCTGATCAAACGTGAGAGGAAAGGCAATGCAGATTGCCAGGGCATCCTCTCACATTTTAAAGCACTTGGTGTTTGCGGCGTCTTTTCGTGAAGGCTCTGGAAATACCGGGTTTCGCGCGGTCTGTGGGTAGGAAAAGCAGATCACTTACAAATTAAGGGGCGACAAATGGAAATGGTTGAAAACACACTCAGGCAATTCGGCGAGACGATAGGGTTGCCGGACCTGAAACTGGACGCAGAGAATATTTGCTCATTGACGGTTGATGGTGAGATCGAGGTGTTTTTTCAGGTCTTGGATTTCAACGCAAACGTGGTCCGGCTCAACAGCCGTTTGGCAAACCTGAACAACGTCCCCAAGTCCCTCTACCTGCACCTTCTGGAAGCCAACTATAACGGTATGGGCACGGGACACGCTGCGCTTTCAATCAACCAGCGCAGCTCTGAGGTGCTTTTGACCCAGGCCATTCAGGTCGACAATCTGTCAGTCGAAGAGTTTGCAGAAACCGTCAAACTGTTCGTGAAGTACACCAGTTTCTGGGTGCATGAACTGGTGGAGCTGGCAAAGTTCCCCTCTGATGAACCTGTTCCTGTGCAGGATATGCCAGTCGATAGCCTAAACTCTCAAATGCAGTATCTGATGCCTTAAGTGATGAAGGCGAGTTCTCAAAGATCTGGGACCTCGCAAATCGGGTGGGTTTTGTCCGCGCAGACGCCAATAGTGCCTCTAGTCAACCACTGGAGGAAAACATGGAGTTACACGGACAAACGATCATCATCACGGGTGCAAGCAGCGGAATTGGCGCGGCAGCAGCCGAGTTGTTCGTTGATGAAGGCGCTAACGTGGTGCTTGGGGCCAGACGTGAAGCAGAGCTCGCAGCACTGGCAGACAAAATCACGAAACAAGGCGGTTCAGCCACCTATCTTGCAGGAGATGTGACTGATGAGGCCTATGCCTCCGCATTGGTAGAACATGCGCTCAACACCTATGGTGTGCTGCATGGGGCCTTCAACAATGCTGGCACTGTGGGGAACATGGAGCCGATCCCAGAGATGGACAGCGCGAACTGGGAAAATGTACTGCAAACCAACCTCACCAGCGCATTTTATGCGGCAAAAACACAGATTCCGGCTTTGAAGAAACGCACAAAAGGGGCGATTGTGTTCACATCCTCCTTTGTGGGGCACTGCAACAGCGGCATGCCAGGTATGGGGGCTTATGCTGCAAGCAAGGCGGGTTTGGTTGGGCTGGTGAAATCGCTGGCCGCGGACCATGGACCAGATGGCATCCGCATCAACGCGCTGCTCCCCGGCGGTACCAAAACAGCAATGGCAGGGGATGACCCGGAGGGACATGCCTTCATTTCTGGCTTGCATCCACTCAAACGCATGGCAAGCCCGAAAGAGATTGCCCAAGCAGCGCTGTTTCTGCTCTCGGATCGGTCCAGTTTCGTGACGGGAAGCGCAATGACTGCCGATGGTGGTGTTTCAATCCGGCTGGTTTAAAGCCATGTAAAACAGAGGGAGGCACAGCCTCCCTTCTTACCTGCTTGTCAGCAGCTGATGACCGTCCAACTTCAACCCGGCATCAGCAATGCGTTTGTTCCACGCCTTGCGCGTTCCAATGCCTGCGGGCTTTGCAAACAGACCTGCTTCCTCGGCAGCCTTCGTTAAAGCGGCATACATTGGGATGTTGGGGGCGTCATCCGGCAGGAGCAGTTCTTTGCGATGCAGGATTGGTGGGTTCTCACGCTTGGAATAGTCGATGGCCTTGCTTGTTTGGGTTGCAAGATCAAACGTGATGGAGTGGAGCAAAGCCGGGAAGCCGGAGGTCTCAAAGTCCTCGTAATGCAGCAGCGAGATTTTGTCCTTGCTGATCTTGCACAGGTTCCAAGCGGTGTCCGAATGCTGTGCCGCGACCTGAGCCAGCCGTTCAGCGTCCTCTGCTGGGAGTAATTCTACGCCAGAGCGATGCAGATAGAGCCAACCACCAACACGGCGGCCAATTTTCGTCTTTTGAGCCATAGCTCTTCTCTAACCGAAACTGGTTGCACATGCAGTTCAAATTGAGGTGTTAGCGAAACGGAGATAAAGAACGCACCACCTTAAGGAATAAGGCGGTGCGCTAGGTGGTCAAGCCTGAAGCAGCTTAACAGCTTCGTCTGTTGTCCAGACCGCGTTTGCGATAAAGCGGAAGTTGGTCAGAGCGGCAAGATAACCATCGCCATCCGGAATAATGGCAGCAGCGGTGCCATCACTCACCACAGCAACCTCAAAGCCTTGCTCGATCAACTCGCGCATATGACTCTCAGTGCACAGGTTGGCAGACATACCCGCCAGAATAACCTGATCAACGCCCTGCTTGCGTAGCTGCAGGGACAGGTCATTGGTGTCGTTGCCGTAGACCTTGTGCGGAGACGTGACGATGGTTTTGCCGTCGTTGATGTATGGCTTATAAACGTCCAGCCAGTCTGCGCCGGAGCCTTCAAAACCGTCAACGTTGAGTGCACCTTTGCGGTCGAACATGCCGATGTTATGCATCAGCTTTTCGAGCGCACCTTCAAACTTCCAGCCGTGATCGGTTGGATAGTAGTAGTGAGGAGAAACAGCCACGGTGATGTCTGCTGCTTTCGCGGCTTTGAACAGGCGCTCAATGTTGCTGACAGTGTTGTTGCGGGTCACGCTTTCGCCCACCACGCCCCAGGTTACACCATCAGGAGACAAGAAGTCATTCTGCGGATCTGTTACCACAAGAGCGGCGCGGCTCAGGTCCAGCTTCATGTTGCTTGGAGGCAGAACGGACTTTGCTGGTGGGGCATATGGATCTTTCACTTTGTCCTGCGCTTTGGCGTGCGCTGAACCTGCAATCGCCGCACCGCCAACAGCTGCTGCAGCTGTCAGACCACCGCGCAGAGCATCGCGGCGGCTGAGTGTTTTCTTGTGATCATGATCATTACACATCGTCTGTTCCTTCTCTTGTTCGGTGAAGAGAAGATGGAATAGGTTATGTGCTTTATGGTCCAGAATTGGTACCTTTTCGTCCTGATATGTATCATTCCATCGATTGGCGGCGTATAGAGATCAGCATGGATATTCATTTTATTCTCGATGAAATGGAGATACAGGCGCATCCGTTTGCTTTGTGTGAGCTGAATGGCGCCTGTGATCTTGATCTGGACAAAGACCCTTTGGCAACGCTGCACTATGTACTTGCCGGAGAAGGCGAGCTTGTGCTGCCGGGACGCCCTGCCATTCCGGTCAGCAAAGGATCGTTGATTCTTGTACCTGCCCTCAAAAAGCACGTTCTGCGTAGCTTCGGGCAGGTTCACGATCCAATCCCCAGCTGCAATCCTGACAAGCTGAAAATGGCACACCTGATCCATAACAGTGACACACAGGACAAAGGCCAGCTCATCGCGATCTGCTCTCGTATCTCGCTCAGCTTGCGGCAGATGGAGAATCTGATTGATCTGGTGCAGGAACCAATTGTCGAAAATCAGGCTGGCGAAGATGCCTGTGAAGCGCCAATCCGACGATTGCTGTTGGAGCTTGCCAACCCTGCGCCCGGAAGCCTCGCCATGGTGCGTGCACTCTTGATGCAATGCATGATCGAGCTGATGCGCCGCCGCTTCAACGATCAGCGCGGTGGGTTGGAATGGATGGCCGCGCTGCGCGATCCACGTATGTGGCCAGTGCTTCGGCATATCCTTGACACTCCGGGCGAACCGCACTCCGTCGAGAGCCTTGCCTCCCTCGCGGGCATGAGCCGCAGTGGCTTCGCCAAACGCTTTCAGGAAGCATACGGCAGTGGCCCGATGGAACTTTTACGAGATGTGCGCATGCGCCGTGCTGCCACTATGCTGCTGGAAACAGACCACCCAATTGAGCGCGTCTCCCACCTCATCGGCTTCCGCAGCCGCAGCGCCTTCTCCCGCGCCTTCGAAGCCGCCATCGGCGTTTCACCGCAGAAGTTTCGAATGGAGCGGAAGGGCTAAATATAAACCGCTGGCACCACCACATTCGTTAGCCCTGCTGATCGCAGCTCCGCTGCAATACGTTCCATGTCTGGTTCTTTCATGGTGGGCCAGGTGAGGGCTTCGCCTTTGACGCCGTGGTGTTGGAAGGCGTTGAGGCGCAGGGGCGTATCCGTATCCAGTGCACGAACAAAGTTAGCGAGGTCTTCGATTTCCTCATCGCTGTCTGTGCGGCCCGGGATGAGCAGATAGCGCAGTTCGTGCAGCTTGCCGGAGTCAAAGAGCAGCTTAGCGGTGGCCAGAACGCGTTCATTACTGCGGGTGGTGAGTAGGCGATGTAGGGTGTTGTTGAAGGCTTTGATGTCAAGCATCACGCCATCGGTTACGGGTAGAACGGTCCTCCACGCAGCTTCGGGCAGGTAGCCGTTGCTATCGATGAAGCAGGTTAGATCCTTCAGCTTTTCATCCGTTTTGATCGCTGTGAACAAAGCGATGATGAACTTCAGCTGCGTCGTAGCTTCCCCACCTGAAGTTGTAATGCCATTTAGGAACGGTTTGTTCTGGTGCAAAAGCGCCAGAACATCATCAACACTGTATTGCGTGACCTTGGGGTTGGCGTTGATGGGGCAGACATCCAGACACTTATCGCATTGGTCGCAAATGCTCGCGTCGTGCACCACTTTGCCCTGCACGATGGTCAGAGCGCCGGTCGGGCACTCTGGCACGCAGTCGCCGCAATCGTTGCACAGCTTCA
>NZ_LMCJ01000002.1:168671-212402 GCF_001623085.1 Pseudovibrio sp. W74 | reverse complement strand
CAGGTCGGGCAAGCGAAGTTGCAGCCTTGCAGAAACAGGACAAGCCGGTTGCCCGGCCCATCCACGCAAGAGAACTTTAAAACCTTACTGACTGTAGCGAGGGGCAAGTTCATGGCTCATCACCCGTGGTGCGCGCTCCAGTATTTTACCGGTCTCAGCCGCTTCTGCACCCAGCACAGTTGTGTTGATGCGAGACCCACCGCATTCTTTGAACTTCGCAATGTCTGACAAGCGCACCATGTAACCGGTGATGCGCACCAGATCATTGTTGGAGACGTTGGCGGAAAACTCTCGGAAGCCCAGTTGGAACGCACCTTTCACGAGCTGCTCCAGCGCGGCTGGATTGTTCTCGATGGTTTCATCCAGTGTCAGAATCTCCGAGACACCGGATGGATAGAACGCATGGTGCTCTGCCAATGCCTGAACGTGCGTGACAGGATCGGGCTCACTGCCGTAAGGGATACGAACACCTGGCGTACAGCCATCGTCATCGCTGAGACCTGCTTGCGAATGCAGCATCGCCTTGCCTTGCCAACAGTTTTCCATTGAGCGTGCTTCAACAGCCTCGAAAAGCACTTTAGAGATGCGATGGCCAAGCTGGTTGGCGGTCTCATCATGTCCGTACTTGCCGGAGCGGCCATCCTTGGCCTGCAACTCATCCACGCACTGCGCCATGGCAAAGATGCCGTACATGGCGGTGAAGCGGTCTTTACGGATCCAGCCTTCCTTCACAAGGAAGCTTTCAAAGAAGCCGGATTTGTTGAAGAGATGGTCAATCCGCGCTTCTGTCAGGCGGAAGTTAAGGGTAATGTATTTCGGTAGAACATTCTCGAAGAAGTCTGCCGTGTCTTTAGAGCGACGCGCTACTTCTCGCAGGTTGATGCGGGTCAGAGTAGACGCGCCACCGCATAGAGGCAGCACGTTGTAACAACTGGCGACACCATAGCCGTAGTCATCAAACAGAGGCTGATGCAGCGGATTGTTCGCGATGTGGGGTTTGGAGCATTCGATAATGCTTTCGCAAGCCTGTGAGAAAATCGCATCAGAGCTGACATCTGGATCCCAGATAAACGTCAGGTTGGGTGCAATCTGCTTCAGCTCTGCATCAATGCGCATGATGGTACGGGCAACGCGGTTGTCGGTTGGCCCCACATTGGCATGCATGAAGGCATCTGGCAGCACGCGGTCCAGATAGCGCCAGAACAGCTTCAGCTTTTTGTAAAGCTCTTCATCGCTGACCTCATCGCAATACGGCAGCAACAGATTGTCGAGGCGACCAATGAACACCGGCATGTTGGTGACAGACGGCACGTGATGATAAGCAATCATGAGGGAGTTGATAGCTTCATCCAAGGTGGTTGCCGGTTCCAACTCAAGGAAGGTACTCCCCTTTTCCAGAACCACGGAGTAGTCGGGCATCACATAGCGCGGCTTGAACGGCGCATGCCCCTCATACATGTCGCAGATGACACGCTCTTCCAGTGCCTTGGCGGTTTCTTCATCAAGCTCAGGATAAGGCAGAGAGTTTTCCGCCTCCAGTGAGAGATAACGTGCCTTTTGCGTAAAGGAGAGGGCTGGGTCTTCCGTAATGCCCTTAAACCGTTTGAGAAGCTCCGACATGGGTTCGTTCCTTTTTGCTCTTTGGAACAAATCTTAAACCCGAGAGACAGGCGAGGAATTGAACTACCGCAATTTCCGATTGGAAAAGAGGGATGGTGCACAGGGCTATTGTTTCTGCAAAGTGTTTATTGCAGAAGTTCGGTTTGAGGTCTCCTTTGCATTAGGTGCGGTTCTGCTGCAAACTGGCTGAGTTCGTTGGTAAATAAGGCGGGGAATATGTCAAAGGATATTAGTTTGTGAATTTTAAGAGCTGCAAAACTGCGTTGTTTAAGGAGTATCTAGCGGGAGCCCAACTCCGCAGCATTGGACGTTTGAGAGATATCGTAAACGAAGAAGAGATCGATAACTTTCTAAGGATTGAAACTGATAAGGGAGTGATCAACCTTTATGCTCTGGGTGTTAATCCAATAACGAATAGCGATGAGGATTATTTGAAGTTCGATCACTTCAACTTATTCTCTCTCTATGATGGCCTCGCTGTTATCGACACAATTACTCTCACAGGCGAATACATGAATGATATCGAAGCCTGTTTTGAAACTGATGGGGAAGTACTTGTAGGCTTAGGCTTTTCGGCTGCGAATACACTTTATCAAGCTGTGTTCGCCTATGACGAAATACTAATGATCACAGACCCGAGAGCTTCACTCATTGAAAATGTCGTCGCACAGCTACAGCACTTGCCTCTGTCGAAACTGGACCTGATTTTTGTTGCTTAGATTGGCCAAGGCAGTTGACTTGATGCGAGAAAAACCCAGCCTCATCGAAGCCGGGTTTTGTATACTTGCGTGCTGATAGCGCGTATTATGCGGTTTCAGAGGCTGGCTTTGGGTCTAGGTCGCTTGCGTCGTGGCGTTCTGGGACTTGCTGGTCCTCATCACCCCATGTGCGGTTTACGCGTTTGCCGCGTTTCACGGCAGGGCGCTCTGCGATTTCTTCTGCCCAACGCTTGACGTTTTTGTAATCGTCAACGGAGAGGAATTCGGCTGCGCTGTAGAGCGAACCAAGCACCAGCGCGCCGTACCATGGGAAGATCGCGATGTCTGCGATGGAGTACTCATCACTAGCCATAAAGCGGCGCTCGGCCAGATTGCGGTCCAAAACGTCGAGCTGGCGTTTTGCTTCCATGGCAAAACGGTTGATCGGGTATTCAAACTTCTCTGGCGCATAAGCGTAGAAATGACCGAAACCACCACCCAGATATGGGGCAGACCCCATTTGCCAGAACAGCCAGTTCATGGCTTCTGTGCGTGCTGCCGGATCTTTCGGAAGGAAGGCGCCGAACTTTTCTGCCAGATACAGCAGGATAGAGCCAGATTCGAATACACGGGTTGGTGTCTCGGTGCTGTGATCAACCAGTGCCGGGATTTTGGAGTTAGGGTTTGCGCCAACAAAACCGCTGGAGAACTGGTCGCCTTCACCAATCTTGATCAGCCATGCATCATACTCAGCTTCGCTGAAACCTGCTGCCAGAAGTTCTTCCAGCATAATGGTGACTTTCACACCATTTGGCGTTGCCAGCGAGTAAAGCTGCAGCGGATGCTTGCCCACCTGCAGGTCTTTGTCATGAGTAGAACCAGCAATAGGACGGTTGATGTTTGCGAACTGGCCGCCGTTTTCCTGTTCCCACACCCAAACCTTTGGTGGGGTATATTCTTGTTTATCACTCATAAAATTGTGGCTCCGTATTGATTATGTGCAAATGGGAACGAGCAGTTTTTCGGGCTGCCTTTTTCATCTCAACAGATGGGTGAATCCTTAGTGAAATCAAGTGTGCAATCAAAAACAAGATCTTGGACATCACTCCTGAACGCTTAGTCCATCTCGAAAGTTCCCTGTGTGCCAGATTAAAATTTGCTTTTTACAAAGCAGCTCCCGGAATATTGTTCGTCAATGACACTACGCTCAGAGATTCCTTTTTTCATTGCTGGACTGATCAAATGACTGTGATACCAACACTCGAAACAGAAAGATTGCGCTTAAGGCCGATGACAATTGAAGATTGGCCTGCCTATGAGCAGTTGATGCAATCCGAGCGTTCGCAGTTTATGGGCGGCCCAACACCCAAGCATGTGACCTGGGGTATCTTTAGTCATGATATTGCGCATTGGGTCTTGTTTGGTCACGGTGCTTTGATGATTGACGATAAGACCACGGGCAAAACCGTTGGTCAGGTGGGCCTTAATCACGGGCCGCTTTTTCCAGAGCACGAGTTGGGCTGGTTCCTCTATGAGGGTTTTGAAGGACACGGATATGCATTGGAAGCGGCTCAAACCATGCGTAAATGGGCCTTTGATAGGTTGGGTTTAAAAACGCTCGTCAGCTACATCGACCCTAAAAATGATCGCTCCCGGAAGCTGGCTGAACGGATGGGAGCTGTGATCGATCCTGATGCACAACGTCATGATCCGGTCGATCTTGTCTACCGTCATCCGTCCTCCTGAACTTTTTGAGGTGTAGAGTTTGGTTTTTTCTCATCACCACGTCACATCTGAGAGAGCTGTCTCGTCGACCCTGTGAACGCAACAAAACAATCACTGGAGATGACGATGAACGTACACACCACCATCAATCACTACGAGAGCGGTGCGCAGATCATGACAGCCCTGCAGGGCGTGGAAGCAACCATCGCTGCGACTGGGTTTGACGAAAAACTGCATCACCTCATTCTGCTGCGGGCTTCCCAGATCAATGGCTGCGGGTTTTGTGTGAAGATGCATACCCGCGACGCTCGCAAAGCTGGTGAAACCAACGAGCGTCTGGACCACCTCATCATCTGGCGCCATTGCGATGACTTTTCGGAAAAAGAGAAGCTGGCATTTGAATGGACCGAAGCACTGACTGAACTCAACAAGGAAGATCAGTTGTCACGTCTTCGCCAGGAGTTGAAAAAGCACTACAGCGATCAGGAAATTTCCACCCTGACGGCGATGATTGGTATGATCAACCTTTGGAACCGGATTGCGATATCGAACCATTGATGAAGAACTCAGACAAATCACTTCGTGTATTTGAACAGGCCAGACCCATGTTGATGGGGCTGGCTTATCGTTTACTGGGCACAACGGCCGAGGCTGAAGATGTGGTGCAGGAAACCTATCTCAGCTGGTCAGCTGCCGCACAAGACGACATTGCCAACCCTGATGCCTGGCTAACAACGGTTTGCACCCGCAAAGCACTCGATCAACTCAAATCTGCCCGTAAAAAACGCGAAAATTACGTTGGTATGTGGTTGCCTGAGCCGCTTCACACCACCACACAGGACACGCCGGAAGACAGAGTGGAGCTTTCCGAAAGTCTCACAATGGCATTCCTATTGGTGATGGAACGCCTTGCTCCAAAAGAGCGGGCTGCGTTTTTGCTGCACGAGGTGTTTTCCTCCAGCTATGAAGACGTTGCAGATATATTGGAGGTTACTCCGGCCAGTTGCCGCAAGCTGGTCTCAAGGGCAAAGACTAATATTCAGCAGAAATCTCAACGCTTTGTCGCTCCGCCAGAAAAACAGCAGGCGATGGTGAGTGTATTCCAAAGCGCGCTGGAAACCGGAGAAACAGCTGAGCTCTCCAAGCTTCTGGCAGCTGATGTTGCGCTTATTTCCGACGGCGGCGGCAAGGTCAATGCCGTTCCAAAACCACTTGTTGGTCTGGAGCAAGTGCTTGGCTTTATCGAAAAGGCGATCTCCCCAGCCGCGAACAGTGGCAAAGCTTGGGTTGAAGAACTCAACTCCTGCCTGTCTCTCGTCACAGTTGACGGAAGCGGGATCACGACGACTTTCACCTTTGGCTATGATGATAACATGAAAGTCGACGCGATTTATGCGCAGCGAAACCCGGACAAGCTCGCTGCCTTCCATTAAGCACTTACAGTCCAATCAAAGGCATAGCTTGCAATGTGACAAAGAACCTCCCAAACTATCCTTTGATGTTTGGGAGGGGAACTCATGTCTGTTGAGATGATATTAGCGCTTGTGATTGCGACGACTGCTCTGGTGGCTATTCCAGGCCCCAACGTTGCGCTCATCGCAGCCAATACCATCAGCCATGGATTCCGCTTTGGAGCAGCTACGGTACTGGGAACAACACTTGGCGTTGCCATCCAGCTCAGCATTGTGGTGCTTGGGTTTTCTGCCCTGCTGGCACTCGTTGCAGATGCCTTTTTATGGGTGAAATGGGTTGGTGCCGCCTATCTGATCTATCTCGGCATCAAATCCTGGCGAGAGCGGACGGATATGTTGGAAAACGCTGAAGCCAGTAACACCCCTTTGCGCAAGCTGTTCTGGCAGGGCATGTTGCTTGCGATGATCAACCCGAAAACACTGGTGTTCAGCGCTGCTTTCCTCCCTCAGTTCGTTGGAGATCAAAGCACGAGTTACTCTCTTGCTCAGCCAGCGTTGATCTACCTTCTCGTTATTCTAGGTGGAGATCTGTGTTGGGCGGCTCTGGCTCGTTCTGCAACACCGTTCTTCAAGCGCATAGGTCATTTGCGACATAAACTCACCGGTACGCTCTTCATTGGTTCTGGCATTGGTCTCGCTCTGGCGCGTATTGAGCGATAGCTTCAGACTTTTCTGCCTATGGGAATGATCTCGCGTGAGGTTGCGTGGTAAGGTTCACCTGTCCACTCACCCAGCCATGTTTGAGCACATAAGCCAGCTTCTTCAAGGAGCTGGTCGACTTTGTCGTGTGCCGTATATTTAATCTCAGAAGGTGCGCTGAAAATCTCACCAGTCTCAAGCTGCCTGTAAGCATTGATGAAACTGAGCGTTTGAGTGGTCTCGTCATATTCTGAAATGTTCCAGCTCTCAATTGCACCTAGGGCAGGGTGCTGCGTCTGGCTCAGTGTTTCTTCTTTGCGACGCGTCTTCTGGCCCGGAAAATTCGGGTTGCGGGTATCAAAGACAAACAGGCCTTTGGGGCTTAGATGCGCTGCGATCATTTTCAGAGCTGCAAGCTGGTCCTCTTCCGTCAGGAAAAACTGAAAGGAATGTCCAGTCAGGCAGATCAGGTCAAACGTCTCTCCCAGATCAAATGAACGGGCATCCGCCTGTACCCAGCGAACTTGTTCTCCATTGGGGCGCTTGCGTGCAATCTCCAGCATCGCTTCAGCCGGGTCCAGACCAACCACACGGCGACCCTCAGCCAGCTGAACGGTAAGCTCTCCCGTGCCGCACCCCAGGTCGAAGACAGAGCGTGCCTCGCGGGCAAGCACTTTGCAATATGTGTGATCCGCGCGATCTCGTGGTGTCAGCTCATAAAATTGTGCCAGATCGGGATCAGTAAAAATTGTGCGATGAGTCATTTGAAAATTGCATCCTTGGTCAATTCTTGCAGCATAGAACGTCAAAGCCTTTTGGACAATTCCGCGCTTTGCTTGCTAAAACCGAGGAAGACGTGGCTGTTCAGAGCCTCGGGTTCGCACTAGTCTTGTCTGGATGAATCAGTCCCGGCACGCTCACATTGAGATGCGGGAGAACGTCTGTTGAAACAGTGAAAGGCAGTCTCATGGCAAACCCGCTTTATGATCGTTTATTTGGGATCCATGCGTCCAAAGCCAAGCCGTTCCTGTTTCTTCAAGATAGAACTTCTATCTCATATGCGCAGTTTTTGGCGACAACCGCGCAGCTGGCGCATACGTTGGTTGCGAATGGCTTGAAACCGGGCGACCGAGTTGCTGCACAGGTTAAAAAATCACCGGAGGCTTTGGCTCTTTATGCCGCCTGTGTGCAGGCAGGCCTCATCTTCCTGCCATTGAATACGGCCTACACCAGTGATGAACTCTCTTACTTTCTCGACAATAGCGGAGCATCTCTTCTTGCCTGTGATGGCGCAAAGGCAGAGTCATTGCAGCCCTTAGCTGATCAACTAGGTGTCCTCCTCAAAACCTTGAATGGAGACGGTTCCGGGTCTTTGATGGCAGAAGCCAAGGCGCATCCAACTGCTTTTGAGACTGTAGAACGAGATCTGCAGGATTTGGCAGCGTTTCTTTACACATCAGGCACAACAGGCCGCTCCAAAGGCGCGATGCTGACACAAGACAATCTGTTGTCCAATGCAGATGTTCTGGTTGATTACTGGCGCTTCACAAAAGATGATGTTCTGCTACATGCGCTGCCGATCTTTCATACGCATGGCCTGTTTGTAGCAACCAATGTCATCCTCGCGGTTGGTGGCTCTATGATCTTCCTGCCAAAGTTCAATCAGGATGCCATCGTGCAGTTTCTGCCGCAGGCCACTTCCATGATGGGTGTGCCAACGTTCTATACCCGTTTGTTGGGTGATGAGCGTTTTACCAAGGAGCTGGCAGAGCATATGCGCCTGTTCACCTCCGGCAGTGCGCCATTACTGGCAGAAACTCATCGCCAGTTTGAAGAGTGTACGGGACACCGCATTTTAGAACGTTACGGCATGACTGAGACCAACATGAGCACATCGAACCCGTACGATGGGGAGCGACGCGCAGGCACTGTAGGCTTTCCGCTTCCCGGCGTTGAACTCAAGATCACCAATCCTGAAACGGGTGCTGAACTGCACCAGGACAGCATCGGCGTCATTGAAGTTCGTGGTCGCAACGTGTTCAAAGGCTACTGGCAGATGCCGGAGAAGACAGCCGCCGAACTACGAGAAGATGGTTTCTTTATCACCGGTGATATGGGGAAGGTGGATATAGATGGTTATGTTCACATTGTTGGACGCAACAAAGACCTCATCATTTCAGGCGGCTTCAATATCTACCCAAAAGAGATTGAACTCCTGTTGGATGAACAACCGGGTGTTCATGAAAGTGCGGTGATCGGCATCCCCCACGCTGACTTCGGTGAAGCCCCGCTTGGATTAATTGTTGCCGAAAAGGGTGAGACCCCTGACCTCGAGCAGATCATGACCACCGTCAAAAAACACCTCGCCCGCTTCAAACACCCCCAAAAACTCCTAATCATCAACGAACTCCCCCGCAACACCATGGGCAAAGTCCAAAAAAACATCCTGCGTGATAAGTATGGTGAAGCTGGTTAGGTAGTTGGAGTTATCTCGCGAAAGGCCTGCGAACTTCGTAGTTTCAACCTTGGCTTACTATGGTGTCTTACACAACGAGTAGCCTCAAAACTAAAGTTTTGAAGGAGCTTGTTGATCGATGTTACGCAGTTGATATGAATGTTCTGTCGTATGTGCGCGTATTCTGAATTCGCTAACCATTTTTGGAGGGCATAAAAGACAGATTAAATAACGGAGGAAACATTCTTAATGTTGAACATTCTGCTTTTTTTCGAGCATTTTAAGGATGCGGGAGAAACGGGAGAATGACTGGGTTGCTGCGAAGGCAAAGCCCTTCCAGCCAGCGAAAATAAAGCGTCGCACGAACAGGTACTTGAACATTTCAACCGGCAGCTCGGTCACCAACCGAAGGCGTAACAACCAAACAGGCTTTTGCTTCTGTGTTTCTGCCGCAAGCTCAGAGGTGTAGTTCAACTTGCTCAACGCATGAGCCCAGGTGCGGAACGAGTAATGGTACTGGCGATTATGCAGAGTTCCCATCTTGTAGCCGTCATCAAGCTGCATCCGATCGTAGGATGGGTCAAGTTTTATACGAGCATGCTTAAGGTTATAAAGGCGGGGAACTTTTCTGAAATCAGCAAAGAGGCGCGGTTTACTGTCGCCAGGAAGAACCATAGTGTTGCGGACCAGATAACAGGCACACTCCGGTTCTCCAGCCGCAAACATCTGTGTCAATTCTTGTCGCAGCTCAGGTGTTACAACTTCATCCGCGTCAATATAAAACACCCAGTCAAAGCTGCACTGCGTCTCTCCAAAGCTTCGCTGTGGTCCGAACCCTTTCCAAGGGTTGTAAACCACCTTTGCGCCATGAGATTTTGCAATGGCCACAGTGTCATCAGTGGAACCTGAATCGATTACGATGATTTCTTGCCCAAGTTCTTTGACGCTTTCCAGTGTTCTTCCAATTCGGTCAGCTTCATTAAAGCAACGAATTAGGATAGAAATCGGTGGCAATACCTGTGACATCTGCGGGGCCATATTTACTAGTTACGCTTCAGCTGTAATTAAGGGTTCACGTGGATTTAATCAAGCCTGCTGCATAAGGTATGAGTGCGGCAAAAAAAGGAAACGAGACTTGAAACAAGTAAATACAGCGCTCGGAGCCGACAAAGATGTCACTTCTTGTATCACCAGTTGTGGGCGGCTTGATTTGTTATCGCGCACACTGGACAGTTTCATGCCAGCCCATCAAGGGGATTTTGCCAAGTCTATAATTATTGATGATGCAAACACACAGGAAGTCCAAGAGTGGGTGGCTTCCAATTATCCTGAAACGGAAGTTCTACTTAACCAACCTCAACTTGGGCAAATGAAGTCTATTGATAAAATGTATGCCCACGTCAATACACCATTCATATTTCACGGTGAAGACGATTGGTTGTTTGAGAGGGGGAGTACTGTTCAGACTTGTAAGAAAATTATGGATGCAGAGCCAAAAGTCAGCGTTGTTTGTGTTCGCAAACTTAGTGACTTACAGCAACGGTTTCAGGACAACTGCATTAAGAAAGAAATTGACGGCGTACAATACGCTCTCATGCCGACTGATATCCATCCTGAGTGGTTGAGTTTCTCATTTAATCCGGGGCTTGTAAGAAAGAGCTTGTGGGATAAATACGGACCTTATGACCAGTATGGAACGGAAGAGCGCATTTCTATGGTCATGAAGAAAGATGGCTGGATGGTTGCTTTCCTTAATCCTGGTGCATGCCATCATATTGGCGGTGAAGCTCATGTTGATGATCCTTTCCAACCAAAACGCGCGAACACCATTGCCTCGCGCTTAAAACGTTCAATTCGCAAACGTTGGTATCGGTTTCTGCGCAAATTTGGGTATGACGTATAAAAATGCGTTTTAAGAAGTAACAGGTGAAGTTCACGGTTTCTGACTTTCTGGGTCGAGTGACACAACCTGTGCAAATGATTTCCTCATTTATACTCGCTTCATCAAATCAATCTTCTCTAAGCTTATTTTCAAGACGCGATCATATCGCGTTTCTTTGCGGATCACTTTGTAGCCTAGATGGGTGTAAAGCTGGTGAGCTCTGGTGTTTTGGGCGGTGACTGTGATGAGGGCGGTGGTATAGCCAGCGTTTTGGATTTCTGCTTCTAGGGCCATGAGCAAAGTTGTGGCGACGCCTTTGCCTTCAAAGAGGGGATAGACCCAGAGATCGGTGATGCGGTTATCGTTGAACTCTCTTGCTGCAAAGCCAGCAATGTTATCACCGAGTTGAGCAACTAAAATATGCTCAATGCAGGCATGAACGAAGGACTGGAAGGGGTTGTTGGCTTCCACCTCCTCTATTGAGCAAGCGGGGAGGAGAGGTTTTATACCTTTTCGCCAAGCATCCAGTCCGATTGCAGCCAACAGATCAACCTCTGTGGCTTTGGCTGGGCGTATGGTGATGGCTAGTGAAGATTGTTGAGTAAGTTCCATGATAAACGGTGAGTGGATCTTGGGCTTGCTTATTTTGTGCGTTTGAAGCTTTGGAAGCCTTTGCAGGCTGGTGGGCTTGGGGCGTTGGGTTGGCTGAGTTCGCTACAGGTCTTTTTTGTGACTGAGGATACGCAGGCAATCGCCTTTCTTTTCTGGGTGTTCGTTGTCGCCGCACTGGTGAAATCTGCTTTGATCAGCGCACAGGCCTGATTGACGCTGTTGTTGATGGCGGTTGCTGTCGGGGTTTGTTTTGAAGACGCGTTGATGCCCATTTGCTGGAATGCGCAGGTTTTTAGTTTCTCGCACATATTGGCAATGGCAGAGTTAAGATTGGCGTTCATCCCGGCGGAGGTGAGGCTGGATGAGGCAATGAGAAGTAAAACTGCCAGGCTGAGGCATTTCATGGGACACTCAGATTTGCATTGGTCACATAAGCATTGTGAGTTGCTGACATGACCAATACAAGCACCAAGATCTGTGGGCTTTACCTTCAGCGTTCGAACATCTTTGTGCTTCTATTGCTCTGAAATTCTGCCCTGCTTGACCGTCCTTGCAAGTCAGTTCGATCACCCTATTTCAGGATAGAAACCTTACCGCGCAGAATATCGAAGAACATCACAAAGTCACCAAGCAGGCTGTAGAATGGAAACTTGAACGTGGCTGGTTTGTTCTTTTCAAAGAAGAAATGCCCAATCCACGCAAAGCCGTAGCCAACGACAGGAACTGCGAGCAGTAAAGTCCAAAGACCGAACGTGATGATGTAAGTGAGAAGTGTGAGCACCAGCGCTGTTCCGATAAAATGCAATCGGCGGCTGACGACATTCCCATGTTCTGCCAGATAAAATGGATAGAATTCTTTGAAACTGCCAAATTGCTGGTTATGGCTATTGTTAGCTTCACTCATTGCATTATCCCCCCTTGATTTGCCGGTAGTACGTTAGCATTACTCCGGCTTGACGCGTGATGAACAGTCTTGCGCGTTCTCCCAATCCTGCCCCTTTTTCCGGAAGAAGCATAGACCTGACCAAATTGCGCATGGCGCGGGCGTGTTCGCGATAGCGCTGTGTTGGGTTCAAGTCCTTCGCGCGCTTCTCCACGCTGATGCTCGTATGGTTTTGCCCGCGCACCAGGAGCGCGGATTGGTTATCGGCACGCACATTGCTCTTTGCAGCCACATACCGGATTGCAAAGCCAATGCGGCGATCATTGGTGGTGTTTGCATCAGACCCATGCACCAGTTTGAAATGATGCAGCGACATCTCACCGGGCTTCAGTTCCATATAGATCTGGTTTTCCGGTTCCAGCTCTTCCTCTGGGATTTCTTGACCACGGGTGAGGAGATTATCTTTAGCGTAGGTGTTGACTTGCGTGCGGATGGTTTTGTGACTGCCCGGCTCCACCTTCATGACGCCTGATTGAGCCGTGGCCGGACTTAATGCGACCCAAGCGGTGACCACATCATCGGCATCCACCCCCCAGTAAGCAGCGTCCTGATGCATGGAAACGTAGGATTTGCTGCCTGCTTCCTTGGTGAACAGGTTGGTCATCAGACATAGGATATCCGGGCCGATCAGTTGCTCGACTGCATCAAGAATAACGGGATGATGGACGAGTTCATCTGCCCAGTTATACAGAAGGTACGACTTGTTGCACTGTGCTTTGTCCATGTGATGTCCTTGAAGCTTCTCAATAGCCTCAAGTTCTGCGCGCATACGGATGGCATCGTCTTTTTCGAGCACTTTGATTGGGCACAGGAAGCCATCCTTCTGGTAGGCTCCTGTGTCTATTGAGTTGGCGGTATCTATCAGTGTCATGCTGAAACCATCCTTGAAATGAGCGTTGCGAAGGTTGCCACAAGACCGATTGAGGCTGCGCCAAGTAAAATTGAAAGAGCAGGTATGCGTTCGCGTGTTCCCGTTTGTGGATCGAGCCGTGTAAACAGCATTGCGTAAAGATTGCCAGACATGAATGCCCAGGCACAAAGCATAAGAGCGACACCCACTGCGCTTTCAAAAATCAAAGCAGAAAAGATGAGTAAGCCGCATGCGAGATAGTCATCGATAGATAGCGGCCAATATTTATCGGTTTTTATCAAAATGAGTGTTTCGCCGACAATGAGTATAACGGCGAGAACCACTGCATAAATTGGCAGATAAGTTTGAAACTCCCCCAAAGTTCTCCCTCCTGAATATATGGAAACAACGTTACCGAGTTTTGTTGATGTGTCAAGTTAATTGATCTTGATCAAATCTGGAGTGTTTTTCGGTACATGTTCAAACAAGGCGGCTAGGAGACACTAAAAAAACGGATACAATGGTGAAAATTGGGGGAGTCAATCGGAATGACCGTGGATGTAGACCGCAGAACAATAAAGCCGGAAGCACTTGAAACACTTCGCAGAACCATTCTGGAGATCTTCTCCTCCGGGATGTATCAGGATGTGGGGATACGGCAGATCTGCCAGCAGGCGCGGGTGAGTCCACAAACAGTCTACAAGTACTTTGGCAATAAAGAAGAGATGCTCTACGCATGCATCAAAGGGGATCTTGAAAACCTCTATGCAGAAGCAATGCAAGCAGCGCGTGCTGCTGATAACACGGTCGATAAATGCCTCGTTTTCCTGGATATCTGGTGCGAGTTTTATTTCGCCAATCCAAGCATAGCGCGCATTGTATTTCTGAACATCCCGCAAGCTTATTGGTTAGGGCAAACCCAGTTCACACACGTCGCATTGCATGATGAAACCACCCGTACAATAGCACATGGCCAGAGCGAAGGTTTAGTCTGGGATGAGGCGTCTGCCGAATTGTTGGGGCAGGCGATTATGGGTATGGCGCATAGGCTGCTGACCCGCTGGCTCATGACGGACAATGCGGACAGCGCGGAAACGAAACACGCGCTGGCGAAGAGCATCAGAAAGCTGTTGCAGCCTTAAAATGTGGAGCAGGGGGCTAGTCCAGTTCAATATCTGAAGCATGGGCAATCAGCCGTTTAAGGCTGTGCATGCCTTCATCGACTGATTTTTGAGCCTGAATCGCTTTGCCGTTTTCAATATGGCTTGCTGCGTTGTTGAAGTGGCTTTTCACGTTCTCCGCTTCTTTTTCATAGGCGTCAAAGCTTTGTTTGGCGTCTTCGTCTGACTGGCTTATGAGCTTAAGGTCCTTGTGGCGATCAAGCCAGGATTTGGCATCGCCTTGCAGCTGAACAAGTTGCCTCTCAACCCACTCAACCTGTTCTTTTGCCTTATGGGTCAGGCTGTAAAGCTGGAAGCGGATTTTCCGGAGTGGCAGAACCTTTTCTTCGGCGTCTTCAACCTTGCCAGAAATCAGATCTGATTGAGCTGATGTAAGCAATGTCTTCAGTGACTTGCATTCAGCTTCATACTGGTGAGCATTCGGCAAGCTGGCTTTGATGAAGGGAAGCCGTTCATAGGCTTGTTCTAATGCACGGCGCAGGTTTTGTATCTTTTTGTGCGTTGGAATTGGTTTGCCTTTTTCGATGGGTTCGTCCGTTTGGTCATCTGCCGCAGTCGCATTGCTAAACCATAGCTGTTGCATCTGAAACAAGGCGCCTTCGTTGTCGTGCAAAATGGCTGTCGCACCCTGATAATCACCACGGCCTAAAGCCTGCTGTCCTTTTGGCGTCGCAGCAGCAACCTTCTCAAAAGAAGCTGTAAACTGTGTAAGTTTATCGGGAGTGTGTTCCAGTTCTGATGAGCGTTTGTTTAAGGCGGTGGCATCGGCAAGGGTTTTGTCCAACCGCTGTTGCGCATCTTCCCGGTTCCTATCAATCTGCTCCTTGGCGTCATCATAGGCTTTGACGAAGGCTTCCTTCTTGCCTGCAATCTTACCCAACATGAACTTCAGGCCTGGATAGCTGTGATCTGCAATCGCCTTTTGCATGCGCAGGAGTGGCAGATTTGCGATGCGGTGAGCCTTGTCGAAGTCAGCCGTATCAACGCCCCATTGCGTTAACTCATCGCGGTGCTTGTAAGTGTCTTCAACGGTGTTTTGGTAGGCCTCAACAACAGGCATCTCCTTGGCAATCATCGCATCCGCGTGCTTGCATCCCTGCTGCAGAACCTTCTTTCCTTCACCGATATGATACTGAACTTTATCCAGCAATGTTTTGAGTAGGCTGATGGTTCCGGCATCTGGGCGCTGCTGGCCGGAAAAGTTCTTATTGAACTGTTTGAAAGTGTTGCTGATCTTCTCAACTTGCACCTTGAATGCCTCGATATGCTCCTTGGTGACCAGCTGCTTGCGAGCCTGCGCATCCAGCTTCTGGGCGTTCGTGGCCAATGTCTGATACCTGTTGGAGAGCTGAGTGATCTCGGCCTTGAACTGTTCTGCCGCTTGCGCTGCTTGCTGCTGATGTGCAGCCGGGCTGTCTTTGGAAACCAGCACGCGTGCTCGCCGCGTTGCAGGCCGTCCCGGATTCACTTCATTGGGACGATTGCTGTGTTCGGTAGTATCCGAATGCCTCTCGTCCAGCTGCACCTCATCCACATTCTTTAAATTCAAGTGCTTAAGGACCTGCTCAGTCCATTTTTCCTGCTCGGGGGTGAGGTCTGACTTCGGCATCGAGATGCTCCAATCGAATGCACATATTTTTGGTTCTTGCTTACCTATAAGACCAAAATACTGAGCAATCTTAAGGGAGATGACTTGAAAATCATCGTTGAGTTAATCGAAGATTGAAGGGGGTAAAATATTTTTTAGCAAATTGCAGGGAAGAGAGGAGAGGCGCGCGCTGAGCTTCGGAGTGCCCGCAAATGTGATGGTCGTCACAGAACTGTGGCTCGCGCACATAATTTACAGCTTGCGTCTGGTATGTACACTCACTGGTTCCTAGTTTAAGCAGCGAGAAACGGGCAAGGCGAGCAGGCTAGGTTCTTCAAACTCGCAACTAAGAGATTGCAAAAAAGAATGATTAAGAAGATCGCGGGTGGCGTGCTGGGTGTTGTGGTAATCGGTGTTGGTGCGATTTACGCCAGCGCCTATACGAACATGGGGCAAAAGCCGAATGATGAGCACAAAGCGCAGCTGACGCAATCCAACCAATGGGGTGAGGATAGTTTTGCAAACGAGCTGCCGATGGTGCGTGGCCCGCTAAGTGAGATTTTCCGTCAGTTTGTTCTGGAGCCGACCGACCACAACAGGCCGCAGCAAGACATTCCTGTCGAGACGATTGGTGACCGCCTCAACAAACCACCGGAATCCGGCGCTCGCGTTACATGGTTCGGACATTCCACGCTTTTGGTTGAGATGGATGAAACGCGTATTCTGATCGATCCGGTTTGGAGCAAACGCGCTTCGCCTTTGCCATGGGCAGGCGTTGAGCGCTTCTATGATCCCGTAATTGCATTGGAAGAACTCCCTGAGCTTGATGCCGTTGTGATCTCTCATGACCATTATGACCACCTGGATATGGAAACGGTTCAGAGACTGGCTCAACAGCAGGTTCAATGGATCGTTCCACTCGGAGTTGGGTCTCATCTGGAATATTGGGGTGTTTCCAAGTCCAGCATTACTGAACTCGACTGGTGGCAATCAATGCAAATTGAGGAGACGACGGTTACAGCCACCCCGTCACGACATAGGTCAGGCCGCTCCGTCACCTTTAGTGATGTGAATGCAACTCTTTGGGCTGGTTGGGCCTTTAATGGGCCAGAGCATTCAGTGTACTACTCCGGCGATACTGGCATGCATGATCGTTTTGAGGAGATTGGCGACCGCCTTGGTCCGTTTGATCTGACCGTGATTGAAACAGGGGCTTACAATCCGCTCTGGAAAGACACCCATTTAGGACCAGAGCAGGCCGTTTTGGTGCACAAATTGGTAAAGGGCAAAACAATACTCCCGGTCCATTGGGGTCTGTTTGATCTATCTTCTCACAACTGGACCGAGCCTGTTGAGCGCGTCAAGGTTGCCGCAGAAAAGTACGGCGTGGATTTAGCCATTCCGCTGCCGGGTGGTTCTGTTGAACCGGGACAGGTTATCTCTACAAAAGCCTGGTGGCCAAAAGTGCCTTGGAATAACGCCGAGGAACGCCCGATCTGGGCAACGCAGGTGGAAGACGCGGTAAAGCGCGCCAAGGAGATGAAGGACACTCCCCCTCATGGCGTTGCAACACCTTCCAGCTAACGAGTGGACGACAGGGAGAGCCGTTGAACTCAGCTCTCCTTCACATCTTTAATAAACCGCGAGGACGCGTCCTGGCCCGCCGGTTCCACCTTTGAACTTTGGGGCACCAGCGATGATTGTTGCCCCTGCCAACGGTACCTGATCCAGATTGGTCAGGTTCTCGATGCCATAGCGCCCAGACCCCAGCCACAGATAGTGCACGGGAAAGTCTTTTGTTGGCCCGTAATCGATGGAGAGCGTGTCCACACCAAGTCCGTAAACACTGCGCTCGTTGATTAAGAACTGCGCCGTATCCTCATGGAAACCGGGGAAGTGCAGAACACCCTTGTCGTCTTCCCCACGGTATTTATCGGTGCCCACATATTGCGGCCAGCCAGAAAGCATTGCGACACAGGCTCTGTCCGGAATACGCCCATGTTGCTGCTCGTACTGCAGAATATCTTCCGGTATGACACGGTAATCGGGATTATCCGCCGCTTGATCACGCACATCAATCACGGCTAACGGACAGACGAACTTCTCGACCGGAATTTCATCAATTGACTGCCCGTCCTTGCTGAAATGGATCGGAGCATCGAAATGAGTTCCCACATGTTCGTGATAGTGGAGAGTCTTCAGGTTCAACCCATCCTTGGCAAAGGTATATTCGTAGCTCTCTTCAAATGCAGGACCACCCTCAAACGTCGGGAAATCAGGTGTCAGTGTCTGGGTGAGGTCAATCACGTTTGAAAACGAAACACTCTCCGGTAGAACATTTGCCGTCGCCGCCAAAGCAGATGCACTCAGCACAGCCCCGCCCGCAACCGAGGCAACTGCCCCACACATAAACCCTCTCCGGGACAACCGCTCCCTCACCATCCGCACAACACACGCATCACACATATCCGTTCCTCTGTGGTTCAGCTGAAAAGCGTATGTGAGAAGGGTTAAGGAGGGTTGAGCAGCGTTGGCATGAGGAAAAAGCACTTACCTTTAACTTTGCAACACTGACACAAAAAAGCAGCACTCGCCGGGCGGGGAGTGCTGCTTTTGGTGGTGGGTGCCCCTGAAGGTTCGGGAGGAGGGTAAACCTTCAAAGGCACCTTATGTCTCTGTCAGTTAAATCTGAGCAGAGAGATCCTTGGCGAGTTTGGTGTACTTTTCGCCAACGATGAGGTGGAGTGCTTTGTCTCCCGCTTTCATGACCTGAATGCCAGCCTGTGACAGCTCTGGCATGGACACGCCGGCGATATCGCGCAGTTCCACGCGTACGCGGGTATTTGCAACAGCTTCAACAGCTACCACGTTATCCTTGCCGCCAAGCTGACCAAAGATGGCTGCTGCATCAAGGCTTTGCTCGGCAGCAGGTTGTGCAGAGGCACCGCCGCCTTGCAGGTAGATCTCCATATCGGTCTTCAGGTTCTCCGAAGCCGTTCCGAAAATGGCCTGAGCACCATTACCAACGCGGATCACACCTCGAGCACCGAGGGCTTTCAACGCAGCATCATCAACCTTGGAGACATCAGCGGTGCTGACACGCAGACGGGTGATACATGCATCCAGATTGGTGATGTTGTCTGCGCCGCCGAAGGCTTTCACAAGCGCTGCGGACATTGCATCTTCATCGCCGCTGGCAACAGCTGCGGAGGCTTCAGTTGCAGCTTCGCGGCCTGGAGTTTTCAGGTTCAGGGCTACAATGAGAACACGGAATACAGCGTAGTACAGAGCTGCGTAACCCAGACCGAACACGACCAGTATCCAGCCGTTGGAGGAGAGTGGGTAAAGCAGAACGTAATCGATGAAACCATGTGAGAAGGTCATGCCGTGCTTGATGCCGAGCATGATCATCAGGGAGTAGCCAACACCTGCCAGAATGGCGTGTGCGATGTAAAGAACTGGCGCAACGAAGAGGAACGCAAATTCGATTGGTTCGGTGATACCGGTCAGGAAGGAGGTCAGCGCAGCTGAGATCATGATACCGCCAACCATGGTGCGGTTTTCAGGCTTCGCGCAGTGCCAGATTGCCAGAGCAGCAGCAGGCAGACCCCACATTTTGAAGAGGTAGCCACCAGCCATGTTACCAGCAGTTGGGTCACCAGCAAGGTAACGCTGGATTTCGCCGGTCACGGCCTGACCTGTTGCCGGATCAATGTAGGAGCCAGCTTCAAAGAAGAATGGAACGTTCCAGATGTGGTGCAGGCCGAATGGGATCAACGCACGCTCGATCACACCGTAGATGAAGAACGCAACTTCCGGGTTTTCTTCCGCTGCCCAACGGGAGAACGCGTTGATGGCACCACCGATTGGAGGCCATACGAATGACAGGATAACACCGAGGAAAATACAGGCAAACGCGGTGATGATCGGCACAAATCGCTTACCCGCGAAGAAACCTAGATAATCCGGTAACTTGATGCGGTAGAACTTGTTGAACATGAACGCAGCCAGCGCGCCCACGAGGATGCCGCCGAACACGCCTGTATCAATGGAGGTGATCCCGAGGATCGGCTTGGTTTCGATCGCAAGTGTCTCAGCAACAACGCCCATTGTTGCAAGAAGAACACCGTAACCAACCACGGCTGCAAGGCCGGCAACACCGTCGTTTTTGGCGAAGCCGAGTGCAACGGCAACTGCGAAGATGATTGGCAGGTTACCGAAAATCGAGCCACCAGCCTGAGCCATCAGGTGGTTGATGAATTCCGGAATGAACGGCAGGTCAGCTGCGCCGACGCCGAGAAGGATACCAGCAGCTGGAAGAACCGACACTGGCAGCATCAGGGACTTACCAACCTTCTGTAAGGCTCCAAATGCGTTTGAGAATGTACTCATTGTTTTTCCCCCAGAGTTGCATGGTGTGCGAGCACGCCATGCCCCCTGATTTTGTTAGGTATTCCCGACTGGAACACCAACTCCCACATTTACTCCTGCATCACTGCTGTGATTTGAGGAGATCTTTCACGTCACTGGTATCCGCGCAGTCTAAAGCTGCTTGCGCGAGCTTGCGGGACTCCTCCATGGATACAGTGCGAACTGTGTGTTTCACTTCCGGCAAAGCAGGTACGCTGACGGAAAGTTCTTTGATGCCGAGGCCGATCAAGATCGGGACGGCTTCAATCTGACTGGCAAGACCACCGCAGACGCCAACCCATTTGCCTGCATCTTCTGCGGCGCGAACGGTGAGTTCGATCATGCGCAGAACGGCTGGGTGCAGCGCATCCGCACGGGATGCGAGGCCCGGATGGCCACGGTCGATGGCCATGACGTACTGGGTGAGGTCGTTGGTGCCGATGGAGAAGAAGTCCACTTCCTGTGCCAGCTTGTCAGCCATGAGGGCGGCAGACGGCACCTCGATCATGATGCCGACTTCAACGTGCTCAACACCAAGGTTCTTCTGCTCTTCACGCACCAGCGTGTTGACAGCACGCAGCTCGTCCAATGCACTGATCATTGGGTACATGATGCGTGCATGACCCTTGTGTGCCTGAGAAAGAATGGCGCGGACCTGTCGGCGCAGGATGCTTGGACGCTCGATGCCTATACGCACACCGCGAACACCGAGGAACGGGTTTTCTTCATGCGGCATAGGCATGTAAGGCAAAGGCTTGTCGCCGCCCACGTCCAGAGTGCGGATGATGACAGGGCGTTCCTTGCCCATAACCTCAAGAATTGCGCCAACTTTTTCGGCCTGTTCTTCTTCTGTCGGCTCGTTGAGGCGCTCCATGTAGAGGAACTCGGACCGCAGCAGACCAACAGCTTCAGCACCAGCTGCAACAGCCTTTTCAGCATCTTCTACGCTGCCGATGTTGGCTGCAATTTCCACCCGAAAACCGTCTTTGGTGATGGCTGGTTTATGCGCATCGCGCTGGTATTCTTCGGCTTGTTTAGCTGCGTTTTCGATCTTCTTGGTGAAGGCAGCTTGCTCGGCGTCAGTCGGAGAAACTTTGATTTTACCGCGCTTTGCATCCAGAAGAAGGACAGTGCCGTCTTCCAGGTCCTTCATGGCGTCTTCGACATTGACGAGGTAAGGCAAGTCGTTAGAGCGGGCGATGATGGCCGCGTGAGAAGAAGACCCGCCATGGGTGGTACACAGACCGACGATCTTGGTGAGGTCCAGAGCAACGATCTCGGAAGGTGTAACGTCTTCCTGAAGAAGGATGGTGCCTTCCTCTAAAATTTCACCACCGTCATCAACGCCAAGCAGTTTCTTCAAAACGCGCAGGCCGATGTCGCGGACGTCAACGGCGCGGCCAGCGAGCAGCGGGTCGTCCATTTTGGCTAGGGTTTCAGCCTGAGCTTCGTAAGCCAGCTTCCAGCTCCAGGCTGCGCCTTGGCCCTTGGCGATATCTGCCAGTGGCTTTTCGGAGAGTTCCGGATCGGAGAGCAGCTCGATGTGGGCGTTGAAGACCTCGGCCAGCTCTTCCTGACTGTTGTTGTTCAGGCGGTCGATGATGCTTTGCAGGTCTGCGATGGAAGATTTGACGGAGGCTTTGAACGCGGCACGCTCTTCAGCAGGGCCAATGCTTTCGCGAGTGACTTCCGGTAGAGCCTTGTTGTGTTTGACCAATTTGCCGATAGCGCGGCCCGGAGAGGCGGTGAAGCCGATGAGAACGCCATCTTCGCCGGACTTGACCTGAAGCAGAGGTGCTTCCTCGATCACGTCTTCCTGCGGAGCCTCGGAGAAGCTGGTGATTTCTTCGCCAAGACCAGCTTTCACAGCAGCGATAACATCTGCCACAACTTGCTGTGCGTCTGGTCCGACTGCTTCGATCTCCAGCTCGTCAGCCAGCTTTGTTTTCAATGACATAATGCCGGTGACAGAAGAGCCGCTGCAGGTCTTGCCGTTGACGGTAAAGGTGACTTTCGCATTTGCCTTGCGCACTTCAACAGCCAAACGGGCGGCTGGACGGGCGTGGAGGCCGGTGGCGTTGGGGATCTTGATGGAGCCGATGATGGCAGGACCAGTTGGCTCAGTGGCAGTTTCCTGCGCCAGAGCAGTGGTGCCTTGAGGATCGTTGCTGCTTGGAACAGTGAAGACGACCTGATTGAGGTCTGTCTGAACGGTGCCGAGAGGAGCGAGGGTCGTGATTTCCTGACCGCTGGTGATGACGATAGCGGATTGAACGGAAACACATTCGCGGGCGATGAGGTCGGCATCGAAGGTGATGAGGGGTTGACCTTGCTCGACCTGATCTCCCTCAGCGACGTGCAATTCGAAGCCGCGGCCTTTCAGGGCGACGGTGTCGAGGCCGATATGCATCAGCAGTTCAACGTCGCCTTGCTGCAACGTAACTGCATGATGTGAATTATGAATTTGAGTAATCTTGCCAGCGAACGGGGCGTAAAGAACATTGTCTGTCGGGTCGATGGAAACGCCATCACCCATCATCTTTTCGGCAAACACCGGATCGGGCAGGTCGGTGACAGCCTGAACAATGCCCTTCAAAGGCAAATTGATGGAAAATTTGTTTTTTGGATCCTTCACCGTTTTATCTCCCGATTATATTAGGTGAATGCGCGCCTTCTTAAGCTTCGGCTAAGTCTTGAAGAGACAAGAGGCGATTTTTACGCGAGGATCATTTGCGTAAGGCCGCACAACAATACGTAAAAAGACTAGTGTTACGGGGTGTTACGAATTGTTACAAAGGGAAATATTTTTCATTACATAGAGAATGACTTACTGATGGATATCAGTGCTAATCGATTTGATGTATAGATAAGATTAACTCGAATTATATACTAATATACATCATGCAATTACATGCAGTCGGAAGCGTCCTCCCATACATTTGCAACAATGCTGTAACAACAGCTTGATACATTACAGAGCCGCCAATCCGGGCTGTTTCATCCGTAATGAGGATCAGCACACGCTCCAGCTGCCCGAAATCTCAAAAACGTCCATGCCTGAAGGGAACGCGGGACCAGATTCCGCCTTGCGTTTTTATTTGCGTTGTTTTGTGAATTTTGCGTTCAAAGCGTGTTTTGGTGCGCGCTTATGTGCTGAACTGCGGGGAGAGGAACCTGCGCCAGAAAAGAGCCGCCGCAGGTCAAAATTCGATCTTCAGAGCAAGACAGTTCTGGCTTCTTTTTCGCTCAGATATGCAGCCTCAATAATCCGGATGGTCTGCATCGCGTCACGTGAGGAGACTGGGACTGCGGTGTCATTGCGAACGGCGTCCCGCATACCTGCGTAGAACCGTTCGTATCCACCTTTCTGGCTTGGTACCGGCGTACCTTCACCTGTCTCATCATAAAGCGTGCCCCAGTCGTCTTCAGCTTCAACGCCCCAGGTTGGGCTCGCAGGTCCGCCGCCAGCCTTCAGCATGTCCTCTTGCGGGTCCATGCCATAGGTGATGTAGGTGGCTTTATCTCCGCTCACCTGAAAGCGTGGACCTTGCTCTGTGCTGAGGCAGTTGCCGTGCAGGATGACATCACAGTCGTCATAGCCGAGTACGAGGTGGAAGTGATCCACCGCTGCCGCTTCTTTACGCTGAACGCGAAGTTTTGCCTGAACGGATTTTGGCGTACCAAACAAACTCAGCGCCTGATCGATGCCGTGGGCACCCAGATCATACAGGATGCCCGCACCGGGGATATCCTGCTCCCGCCAGCGGCCTTTGATGTCCGGGCGATAGCGATTGTAGTTGCACAGGTACGAGTGCACTTTACCAAGGCGACCTGTTTCCAGCAGGTCCTGAACCGTCAGGAAATCACAGTCGAAGCGTCGGTTGTGATAGACGGAGAGCTTCAGGTCTTTCTGCTCTGCAATGTCGATCAGCTCTTCCGCTTCTGCGCTGGTGATGGTGAAGGGCTTTTCAACCACCACATGCTTGCCAGCTTGCAGAGCCTTTTTAGCGTGATCGTAATGCAGCGTGTTGGGCAGGCTGAGAACGACAAGTTCAATGTCCGGCTGTGCCAACAGCTCATCAAAGGAGGTGTACGGCGTGCAGTCGGGCAACTTGCTTTTGACGAGGTCTGGCTTGCTGGACACAACGGCGGCAAGGTCGATGCCTTCAACAAAGGTCAGCAGGGGTGCGTGGAAGCTTTGGCCGGAAACACCAAAGCCCACGAGAGCCGTTTTAACAGGCTGAACAGAACTCATATTACGCATCACTCGCTGGAAAATTCTTCTGCACGTTGTCGAGGTCAAGAACGGTTGGCAGGGAGGCCTCGTTGCCGAGGAACTGAATGGCGTGGGCAGAAGCTGCGCGCGCTGTTTTGAAGTGATCTTCCCAAGAGCCTTTTGGGTCTGCCAGATATGCATAGACATAGGCACCGTGGAAAGTATCACCCGCACCGTTGGTGTCGATGACCCGTTCTTTTGGTACCTTCAAAGCGGCTTGGCGCTTGATCGGGCACTTGTCTTCGTACCACAGCAGACCTTTTTCACCCTGAGTGACACCACCGACCTTCACGCCTTTAGCACGCAAATATTCCAGTGTGTCTTCCGGTGATTTGCCAAGCTGCTCACAGAACAACTCAGAAACGATCGCCACATCAATGTAGTCGAGCAGTTCCTCGGTGTTCTCGCGAACGGCACCACCATCCAGAGATGTCAGGATGCCGTGTTTGCGGCAAAGTTTGGCGTAGTGCAAAGCGGCATGAGGGATGTGACCGTCTACGTGCAGCGCCTGACAGCCAGCCAGATTAAGCTCAGGAACCGGATGCAGGAAGTCATTGTCGCGACAACGCACGATGGCGCGTTTGCCGTCTTTTGGCATGATGAAGGACAAAGAACTTTCCTTCACTTTGCAGCTGTGGATCGGAATGGAGTATTTCGCGGCCATATCGCGGAACATGCGAGACAGCCAGTCATCTGCCATGGAGCACAGCAGGTCAGGTGAGATGCCCAGTTTTGCGCAGACGAAAGCCGCGGTGACGGCGTTGCCGCCAAAGCTGACAGCGTAATCCTGCGCAATTGCCTTCTCATCACCTTCCGGCATGGTCTCTGACAAAAAGGTCACGTCGATGTAGGACTGGCCAATAAATAGCGCTTTCATCCTGTACTCCATTAAAGTCCGGGTCACACTGCGCAAATGCAGCGATGGTACCTTCCGCTTTTAACGACGGATTTCTAAATGATGTCCTAGAGCACGTCGCGTTCATTTGCATTCACGCATCCGGCTCTAGATATTTATTTTGAAGCGTATTCTTATCCGAAAACCGGGAACCACTTTTCGGAAATACGCTCTAGGGAAATCATGAAAGTGTCTGGCTCGCAAACCTGATGTATCAACTTGTTACATTACAGGTTGTTTTTGCGGGTCTTTCCCCAAAATGGCGCGGAGGGTAGGGGGAATTGCGTACAACAATATTCCCTTATAATTCGCGGGGTAGTTTCACAAAAATGCAGAACCTGCCTTCAGCCGTTTCGCCAAGGCTGATCTCTCCGCCATGGGCGTTGATGATCTGTTTGACGATGGAAAGGCCGAGGCCAACACTGGAAGAACGAGTGCGTTCTACGCTGTCATTGCGAAAGAAGGGTTCAAACACCTTTTCGTGCAGATGGTCCGGAATGCCGGGACCGGGATCACTGATGGAAACAAGCAGCTGATCATTCTCAAGGTTTTGCATCTCAACAATGGCCGCACCACCATATTTGAGCGCATTATCAATGAGATTGCTGAAGGCACGGCGCAAAGCGGTTGGCTGGCCGCTCATGACTGCGCGGCCCTCAACCTCCAACTCAACTTCGCCGCCGCCACCAAAAATATTGCGGCTTTGGTCCGTCAGCTTATGGCGCTGGGGGACGAAGACAACATCGTTGCCCGTGTCCATATAGTCATCACAAAGAGATTGCAGCAGCGCTGCGAGGGAGAGGTGCTGAGGCTCTTCCAGCAAGGCGTTGAACCGGAGGAAATCAAGGGAGGCTGCGATGAGGCGGGTCATCTCTTCCACATCATGCAGCATGCGATTGCGCAGGGTGGTGGATTCGATCTGTTCCAGCCGCAGGCGTAGACGGGTGGCAGGGGTGCGCAAATCATGACTGATGGAGGCCAGCATGCGCTTTTGCTCTTCCAGCAACTGCGCGCGGGCTTCCTGCTCTCGTACCAGCGTATCCTGAAGGGCAACGGCTTCCTCGGTGTCCCACGGTTTCAGCTCGGCACGTTCATACTTTGCGAGGGACCGGAACGGAGCGGCGGTGTAGTGAATGAGGCTGCGGGCCAGCACAAACACCAGAGTGATGCAAAGCGCGGCGATGATGAACAGCACTGGCTCCGTCATCCGGTCCTGCCAGAGCTTCGGGAATGTGATCAGGCGGTTGCCTTGCTGGTTTGGAAGCGTCAGATAGAGCTGAACAGCCTTGTCCTGCCGTGTGACGGCTTGAGCAAAAGCGCCCAGCTTATCAAGTTGATAGGCTGGATTGAGTTGGTCGTCCGAGATCAAATCTGCTCGAGGCAAAGCACCGGTAAACACCAGTTTGGCTGCGAGCTTGAGACCATCGTTATTGAAGGTCAAAGGAAGAGAAGAGACATCACCTGAAAGCACTGGTTTGCCAGCTTCAACAACCTGCAGATACTTACCCGCAAAAGGAGCGGGTGCAGTGCCGCGCATGTATTGGCTCAGTTCCGCACCGGCCTCAAAAGAGTTCGCCAGTGCTAACTCGCGCGTGTTGTAGGCGTTGAGCGTGAGCCCCAAAACCACGAAGACCGAGAGCACGGCGGTGATGAGAACCACAACCATACGGCGTTCAAGGGATCTGGGCAGGAGACTCAGGATCAGTCCTGACATGGCCACGCTCTTTTCAGTGCCATGGACCTACACCCGCGTTACGCTTTGAGAAAACAGATAGCCCTGATGGCGCACAGTGGTGATGAAGTCCGTATTCGGGTCCGTCTGTGCCAGCTTTTTGCGCAGGCGGCTGATCAGAATATCAATGCTGCGATCATGGGAATCCACCTTGGCGCCGCGCAGCACGCGGCCCAGTGTATCGCGAGAGATCGGCTTTTGCGGTGCCTTCACAAAGGTCAGTAAAGCGTCGAACTCGGAAGAGCTCAAATGCACCAGCACACCATCTGGTGCGGTCAGGTGGCGGGTTGCCTCATCCAGCTTCCAACCGGCGAACTCAAAGCGCTGCGCTTTGGGCGCTGCCGCTGTTTCAACGTCTTCTGTACGGCGGAAAATAGCGAAGATGCGAGCCTGTAACTCTCTCGGATTGAACGGCTTTTCCAGATAATCATCAGCGCCCAGTTCCAGCCCGACAATACGCTCCGTATCACCTGTAATCGCGGAGATGATGATGATTGGCATCCTGGAGGTCTGGCGCACGCGCTGGCACAGGGTCAGCCCGTTTTCTCCCGGCAGCATGATGTCCAGAACCATCAGATCAATGTGGTTGGTGTCCAGAAGCTCAATGGCTTCCTCTGCAGAGTTTGCAGTGAACACGGTGTACCCACGATCTTTCAGGAAGTCTGCCGTCAGGCTGGCGATTTCCTCATCATCGTCAACAATCAGCAGTGTTTTGTTCGAGAGCATCATACCTCGGTGTACCCATTTCAGTCCCAACCAGCTCACTCTGGCCCAGTGCTGTATAACAAAACATTTGGCCGCTGCGAGAGGAATGTGTATGCGTCAGGTTGTCTTGCACGTGCAAGTTCATTGGATTGTGTGTTTATACGCGATAAATTGAAGAAAGAGTTTGCTAGAAGCGTCCTTGAGAATACCCATCGGGAGAATGTAATGGGCAGCCCGCGTCTCAGCTTGGTCGCACTTGCTGTTTTATTTGGTAGCATAACGGCACAAGCCGCACCAACCGCTGAAGTTCTGCATTTCTGGACATCAGGCGGAGAAGCACGTGCAGCCCTTTCGCTCAAGCAAGCGTTTGAGGCCCGTGGCGGTGTGTGGGATGACGCGCCCGTTGCTGGCGGAGGCGGCGACGCCATGGCAGCCGTTTTACGTGCCCGTGCGCTGGCCCGAGTGCCGCCATCCGTTGCCCAGATCAAAGGTCAGAACATTCAGGAATGGGCAGAAATCGGCTCGCTTCAAGGGCTTAACACCATAGCGCAGCAGCAAAACTGGGATGAGCTGCTGCCAGACCTTTTAAAAGAAACCGTTCAGTATCAGGGTAAATATGTTGCCGTGCCTTTGAACATCCACCGTGTGGACTGGATCTGGGCCAATCCCAAAGTGCTGGATAAGGTTGGCGTCACACCTCCGCAAACATGGGATGAGTTCAACGAGGTTGCAGACAAGATCAAAGCCGCTGGCATTATCCCGCTCGCCCACGGCGGTCAGCCCTGGCAAGACGTGACCCTGTTTGAGGTGGTGCTGCTGGGGATCGGCGGCGCAGATTTTTACAAAAAGGTCTATCTGGATCTGGATCAGGACGCTTTGCGCTCGGAGACCATGATCAAGGTGTTCGACCAGATGCGCAAACTCAGCACCTATGTGGACCCGGGCGCTCCGGGCCGTGAGTGGAACCTTGCCACCGCCATGGTGATGCGCGGTGAGGCGGCCATGCAGATTATGGGCGACTGGGCCAAGGCCGAATTTCTGACAGCGGGCCTCAAATACGGTGAAGACTTCATCTGTGTCTCGTCTCCGTCCAAAGGCGGTTACATCATTAACTCCGACAGTTTCGCCATGTTCAAAGTCTCAGACCCTGAGCAGAAAGCTGGACAGCAACTGATGGCCTCCATGCTGCTGGATGAAGAGGTGCAAAAGGACTTCAATCTGCTGAAGGGCTCTATTCCCGCCAGACTTGGCGTGAGCCTTGATGGCTTTGACGAGTGCGCCATGAAATCAAGCGAAGACCTTCTTCTCAATGAAGCGCGCAACACCGTGGTTGGCTCCATCGCCCACGAGCTTGTGCAGTCCGGCGCCGTGCGTGGGGCTTTTCTGGATGTGGTCACAGAGCATTTCAATACGGATATGTCTTCGCAAGAGGCTGTCAATCAACTTGCCGAGACCGTAATCCTAGCAGATTGATTTCCCTCGGGCAGTCAGAGTAAAGCGTAGATCCTGATAAGACCGCAGCACCCAGTGAGCAAAGAGAACCTTATGTCCAACCCCCAGCAGCGCAAGCAGATGTCTGTTCTTGACAGATTGCAGCGATATTTGCCGCAGCTGGTGGTCGCACCGCCGTTCTTGCTCCTGGTGTTCTTTGTGTACGGCTTCATTGCATGGACGGGCTTCATCTCGCTCACCAACTCCCGCATGCTGCCCACCTTTGATTTTCAGGGCATTCAGCAATATGTGCGCCTGCTGGCCATGGACCGCTGGAATGTAGCTTTCCATAACCTCCTGATTTTCGGCAGTCTTTACATCCTGTTCTCAATCACTATCGGCTGCGTGCTGGCCGTTCTGCTGGATCAACGCATCCGGGCAGAGGGTGCGCTGCGCACGATCTATCTGTATCCCATGGCGATCAGCTTCATTGTGACGGGCACAGCGTGGAAATGGATCCTGAACCCGTCCCTTGGCATTGAAAGCTACATGCAAAAACTGGGGTGGGAGAGCTTCCAGTTCGACTGGATCGTCAACCGCGATATGGCGATCTATGTGGTGGTCCTCGCCGCCGTCTGGCAGGCTTCGGGCTTTGTGATGGCCTTGTTCCTCTCCGCTCTGCGTACTGTTGATGAGGATATCATCCGCGCCGCACATCTGGATGGTGCCAGCACCACACGCATCTATTTCGGCATCATCCTGCCATCACTGCGGCCCGTGTTCCTCTCCGCCTTCGTCATTCTCGCGCATCTGTCCATCAAGAGCTTCGACCTTGTGGTGGCGCTGACAAACGGCGGGCCGGGCTACTCCTCCACGCTGCCAGCCAACTTCATGTACGAGATGGCCTTCCGCCGCAACCAGATCGGCCTTGGAGCGGCTTCTGCCATGATGATGCTGGCCACCGTGGCCGCAATCATCGTGCCCTATCTGTATTCCGAGTTGAGGGCAAAGCGCCATGGCTGAACCCAAAACACTCCCCGGCGCCAACGGCAAACGCCACCTGCTTGGCCGCCTGTTCATCTGGACCTTGCTGCTCGCCGCCGCCGTGCTCTATCTGGGCCCAATCTACGTGGTGCTCTCTACATCGCTGAAGGATCTTGCCGAGATCCGCGCCGGAGCTCTGCTGGATTTGCCGCACGAGCTCAACTTTGCCGCATGGCGTGAGGCATGGTCCAGCGCCTGCATCGGCGTACGCTGCGAGGGCCTGCGCCCGTACTTCCTCAACTCGGTGATCATGTCCGTGCCGTCGGTCGTGATCTCAACCCTGATCGGCGCCTTAAGCGGCTACGCGCTGTCGCTCTTCCGCTTCCGCGGAGCCAACATCATCTTCGCCCTGATGCTGTTCGGCTGCTTCATTCCGTTCCAGATCGTCATCCTGCCCATGGCTCAAACCCTCGGCTATCTGGGCATCGCCAACTCCATCACTGGCTTGATCGTCGTGCACACCATCTACGGCATCAGTTTCACCACGCTGTTTTTCCGCAACTACTACGTCTCCGTTCCGCAAGAGCTGGTGCGGGCCGCCACCATGGATGGGGCAGGGTTCTTCCGCATCTTCTGGCACATCATGCTGCCGCTCTCTGTTCCCATCATCGTGGTCTCGGTCATCTGGCAGTTCACGCAGGTGTGGAACGAGTTCCTCTTCGGCGCCAGCTTCACGTCAGGCGGATCTCAGCCCGTGACAGTGGCGCTCAACAATCTCATCAACTCCACCACCAGCGTAAAGCAGTACAACGTGGACATGGCAGCCGCGCTCATAGCCGCCGCGCCAACCCTCGTTGTCTACATCATCGCAGGACGGTTCTTCGTACGCGGGCTCACCGCAGGCGCAGTCAAAGGCTAAAGGCTCATTTATGGCGACCATATCCATCGAACATGCCTCAAAATCCTTTGGCTCAACAGACGTCCTCCAGGACATTTCCCTTGATGTAAAAGATGGCGAATTCCTTGTCCTGCTTGGTGCGTCCGGCTGCGGAAAGTCGACGCTGCTCAACATCATTGCGGGACTGGAACCCATCGCAGACGGCACCATCCGACTGGATGGCGAAGTGGTCAACGACGTCCACCCCAAAAACCGCGACATCGCCATGGTGTTCCAGAGCTATGCGCTCTACCCAAACATGACGGTGGAACGCAACATCGCGTTCGGACTGGAAATGCGCAGGATCAGCAAGGCAGAGCGCAAAGCCACTGTCCGCGAAGTCGCCAGCATGCTGCAAATTGAGCACCTGCTTGCCCGTAAACCAGCGCAACTTTCCGGCGGACAGCGCCAGCGCGTCGCCATGGGTCGCGCCCTTGTGCGTCGCCCCAAGATCTTTCTGTTCGACGAACCACTCTCCAATCTGGACGCCAAACTGCGCGGCGAAATGCGCACAGAGATCAAGAAGCTCCACCAATCTCTCAAGGCCACCATGGTCTATGTGACCCATGACCAGATCGAGGCCATGACGCTGGCAGACCGCATCGCCATCATGAAAGACGGCGTGATCCAGCAAATCGGCACCCCGCAAGAGATCTACAGCAAACCAGCGAACATGTACGTCGCCGGCTTCGTCGGTGCACCACCAATGAACTTTGTGGAAGTGGATCTGGTGAAACGGGATACTCAGCTCGGCGTCATTCTGCCAGCCGTCCTGAAAGGCGAGCCCAAGAACTACTTCCTCCCGCTGCCAAACTCAAAACAACTCGAAACACGCGAGAACACAAAAATCATCCTCGGCCTGCGCCCAGAAATGATCACCCACAACGCCTTCACGCAATCCACCAACCCGGAAATCGAATGCGACGTAGACCTCCTGGAACCCACCGGCGCCGACACCCTCTGCCTCATCCGCCTAGCCAACCACCCCGCCAAAGCCCGCGTCTCCCCCTTATTTGCGTGTGACCCGGGAGAGAGCATGACCTTCTCTGTAGACATGGGAAGGGTGTGTTTATTTGACGGGGAGAGTGAGGAGTTGATTGGGTAGGTTTAGTGTGGCGAATGATGTTTGAAGGGAGAGAGGTACATTCGTTCAATAAGCTCTCCCGAACTGAGTGTTGGTTAATCAAAATGAGCCTTCACTCAAAAATGCGAGCTGATAGTATTTTTTCGCAGAATGTGAATTATGGAACTTCAGGGTTGTGCTTCAAATCTCAAGTGTCCCTCTTACCCAAAGCAGTGAGTTTATTGTTAGGAGGGCGATGAAGGTGGTGAAGAGGAGGGTGGGGTTGTTTTGTTCTAGGAGGATTCCGGTGAGGAAGAGGCCTAGGGGGACGCCGGTGTAGCGCAGGGAGGAGAAGGCGGAGAAGACAGTGCCGCGTTTGTCTTCTGGGACGAGCTTTTGAAGCACAATCGCATCCACGACGCTACCAACGCCCAAGTTCACACCATACACAAACATTCCCAGTGAAATGACGATTGCTGGGGTCTCGACATTGCCGCTTGTCCAATCCGTACTGGACATCCAGAGCAGCAAGGCTAGGCCGAGTGCTTGTCCGATGGGTGTGAGTTGCAGGAGCCGGAGTGAGGACACTCGGTGGCCCAGAAACGTGTAGGCCAGTGTTGTGAGTGTGGTTCCGCAGGCAAAGCATGTGAGCCAGATTCCAAGCCAGACTGCTTGCTTGTCATTTGAATTTGCCAGAACTGGCAAGGTCAATGAAAGCAAGGAGACCGCCACTGTATTGATGATCAAGTCATAAAGGCCGAGCTTTAAGATGCCCGGAGTTGAGAGTATCCATTTCCAGACTTCTTTCACTGGCTGTTTATTTGTATTAGCTGCATCTTGCTGACGAGTGGCTTTGATGCCTATGGATACAATCATAAGCGCCATCAGGAAACTCAGTGAGTCTAAGATCAGGACTGTGGTCGCGCCAAAGGCGGCGATCAGGATGCCAGCCATCGATGGGGTTAGAAGGTCAGCCACAGTCTCAAGAAGCGAGTTCATTCCGTTCACCCGTTCGCGAGGCAATCCTTCCCGATCAATCAACGCCGGGATCATGACGCTTTTTGCGGTTTGTCCGGGAACATCGATGACCTGCGAGAGGAAGACGAGAAATCCAAGAAGGGCAAGATCCAGCAGATCAACAGCGTATAGCAGCGGTATCAAAAGTACGGCGAAGGCGTTCACAGTATCGCAGAAAATGCTGGTGGTTCTGGCAGAGAACTTGTCGATCAACGGCCCGCTGAAGAGACCGACAACGATGTTTGGAAGCTGTCCGGCAATGGCGATTGTTGCTGTGATGACAGCGTTGCCCGTCAGGTCATAGACAAACCACGGTATTGCGATGGCAGACAGGCCATTTCCCAATAAAGACAAAAAGTTGGCTGAAAACAGGAGGCTG
Source organism: Pseudovibrio sp. W74 (assembly GCF_001623085.1). Lineage (NCBI taxonomy): Bacteria > Pseudomonadati > Pseudomonadota > Alphaproteobacteria > Hyphomicrobiales > Stappiaceae > Pseudovibrio > Pseudovibrio sp. W74. The sequence continues at coordinate 178,908 of NZ_LMCJ01000002.1, read as the reverse complement.
ATCTGTCCCCATTTAGCCTTTAAGGTAACATCAGACAAAACAACCCCACTCAGAGAAATGCAGCATAAATTCAATGGCTTGAGTGCACACAATCATGGCTATCGGAAACAAGTTCAAATATCATTCTTATCTTATACTGATAAAAGCGAGTACTTGGGAGTGCAACTCAAAGTCGGTCATTTATTCGTTGAGGGCCTGCGGGCATGACACCATGTGCATATCGCAGGAACTCTGGTGGGCGTCATGAAATGTTACGCGGACAAGGTCTTTGTCATGAGAAAGTTTGTGAGCGTGACTCCTCGAATAACGGGTGCTTGCTCGCGCTCAACTTGCCAGCCTTGGTGAAGGAAGAAAGCTTTTGCAGCCACGCTAATATCTGCTGAAAGGGTTGAGATGTTGCGCTGTTCTGCCCAGTTCTGCAACTGATCATATATGGCGGTGCCGACACCTTGGCGGGTGTGGTAAGGGCTGGTGAATGCGAACTCGATGTAACCTTTTGCATCGATGGTCATGAAACCGATTACTGAGTTGTCTTTGACAGCAACAAAGCCAGTCATATCGTGGAGTTTAGCAGACCAACGCTCAGGTGCGGGTGCAGGCCCAGCCCATGCAGCGAGTTGCTCCTCGGAGTAATACTCCTTTGCTCCGATCGTGACGGCCTCATAAAACACGCGTGCGCAGTCTGGGGCATCTGAATTCTTCAGTGGGCGGATCTCTACAGGCATTGGTAGCTTTCACTCAGCTGGGTTTGGAGGCAGCCTCTTGCCACAAACTCTGACAAGGTGAAAGAGGATTGAGCGACAAAATCCTTCCACCTTCTGACTTGGTTTATCTCACTGCTGAATAATCGCGTTTTGCCATTCCTGCAGGAAGTGTTGCCGTTTCAGGTTGTCTTGATAAACCAACAGACCTGGTCCAAGGCGGATGGCTCGTAGGGATAGGTTTGGGGCAATCTCGTTGCGGTTGAGTTTTGGATAGGGGTAGTAGTCAGCCCCCTCCTCGCTCCAGGATGCAGTGATCAAATGATCTATGAAGGCGCCCGCGATTTCGGGTTGTTCGGCCCCCGCTGGAATGATGGCAGAGCGCAGCATGAGTGTGGTGAAATCCTCCAGTTCCAGAATGCCGATATCAGGATCACTGGCGGCCCGTGCAGAGGCATAGGAGCCGAGCACGTTGTAGGCAACGGCCAGATCGCCTTTTGTGATGTCAGAAATCATATCAGCAGAGCAGCAGTAGAGACGGGCGTTCAGAGAGCCCATCACCTCGTTCAGACGCCAGAAAGTGTCTGATGTGCGGGCATCTTGCGTGGCAAACAGAAAGCCAAGGCCGCTCTGGCGGATGTCATAGGTACCGACTTTGTCGAGGAAGCGTTCTGGATTGTTGCGCAGAGTTGAAATCAGATTTTGCCGTGATGTTGGCACTTCCAACCCTGCAAAGGCGGATTTGGAATAGACCACCGAAGCTGGTTCCTGTGTGAAGGCGAATACATGATTGCGCCAGCGGGCCCAGTCCGGCATCAAACCGGCGGCTGAGGAGTTGTGCGGCAGGGTGAACCCGTCGTTCGCCAACTTCACCTGCAGGTCCATGGCAGATGAGATGGCAACGTCAAAAACCTGTTTTTCATCATAAAGAGCTGTCATCAACTCGGTGCTGCTGACAACAGTGTAGTCTATAGAAACACTCGGATATTTGCGTTGAAACGCTACCACCATGGGCGAGAAAATGTCGATGTCTGAGTTGGAGATAATACGCAGGTTCGCGCCCTCTTGCGGAGCGGGAAACACTTTGTGCTGTTCAATCTCGTAGGCACCTGCGGAAAGCAATGAGGCCAGCAACACGATCAGGACTGAGGGAAATAGAAGGATACGCATGCGCCTCTGACGTTTGTTCTGTTTGAAAGTTTCAGGTGTCCACCATGAGCTTGCGTCACCTCTTCGGCAATTGTAAGCCCAAGCCCGGAACCGACCGTATCTTCGGCGTTTTTGCCGCGAGAGAACCGTTCCGTCAACTGGTCTATGTCTTCCGGAGCAAAGCCCGGGCCTTGGTCATAAACCGATAACACAACCCAGTTGTCTTCGGAGGTAACGATAACCTGTACGTCCTCGCCTTGCGGGGCGTACTTGATCACATTGTCCAAAATGTTGCTCAGCGCATTTTGGATAAGGATCGCATCTCCGGAGATCTGCGGCGGTTCCTCACCATGCGAGCTCAGGGTTTTATCTTGCATCTCTGCCAGTGGGCGCAGCCGTTCAAGAGTTTCCTCTGCCAGATCCAGCAGGTTGATGTCCTTGACCTCCAGATGGTCCGTGCGGAAGGAAACCATGGCGTGATCCAGCAACTGGCCTGCTGCGCGTGAGCTCTCATCAATGGCCCGGATCATCTCTTTCAAAGCCGCTCTGTTTTCTGGTCGCTCCACGCGGCGCAAGGCAATTTCCGCTTGTGTTCGCAGCACTGCAAGCGGCGTGCGGATGCGGTGAGCAGCTTCTGCGATGAACTCTTCGGAGCGCGTGAGTGACTTCTTAAGCCGTGCCATGAACCGGTTGAGCGCCACCACAAGCGGTGCCATCTCACCCGGTACAGGAGCTTGTACTGCCCTCAGATCCTGCGGCCCTCTTTTGGAAACCGAGTTTGCCAGTGTCTGCACAGGGCGCACGGCTGATTGAGCTGTCAGAACACCCAGCACGGCAGCGGCGATGAAAAACCCAAACCCGAGATAGGCGGCATTCGCGGAGATGCGCTCCAGTGTCTCTCGCTGACGCTTCAGTGTTTGAGCCACAGATACAGTGACTTCAACAGGGCCGGATGCGTTAGAAAGACGGCGTGTGGCGGAGACCATACGAATGCTCTCACCCAGATAATGAGAGGTGATGAACCTGTGACTGTCCTGCCCTTTTGATGCCTTGGCAATGGGCAAGCTTTCATATCCGGTGAGGTACTTTCCATTGACGACAACGCGGTAGAACACGCGGTCATCACTCACATTGCCAAGCATGGAGAGTGCGGAGTAAGGAATATCGACCGTCACCTCCCCGCTCTGAATTGCTGCACTGTCCAAAATAGACGTGGCGGAGGCTGACAGGATGTTGTCCTGAGATTCTTCTGCGACTTGCTTGGCATAAGTCATCACCATCACAAACAGCAGCGCTGCAAGCACGGCAGCAATGCCGAGGAGCTGTAGGGTCAGGCGGCGGCGGATTGAGCCGGATATGTTGGCACCAGAGTTCATGTCAGGCTTAACCGATACCCCAGTCCACGCACGGTGATAATCTGGACTGAGGAAGATGAAATATGCCTGCGCAAACGGGCAACATAGACCTCAATGGCATTTTCCGAGACGTCTTCGTCATAAGAAAATAATCTGTCTACAAGCTTTGTTTTTGAGAAAATAACGTCTGGAGCGCCGAAAAATATCTCCAATAGGCGTAGCTCTTTGTTACGCAGGCTCACTGTTTTGCTGCCAATTTTGAGTGTGCCAGCCAGTGAATCAAACACCAGATCGCCGAATCGCTTCGCATTTGTCACGCCGCCGGATCTCCGCCTTATGACTGCACGGCATCTTGCCTCTAACTCCGAGAAATCAAAGGGTTTTGTGATGTAATCATCAGCCCCGAGATCGAGCACCCCTACTCTGTCTGAGACCTCTGAACGTGCTGTCAAAACGATCACCGGAGTGTCATCCTGACGGCCTCGATGTTCATTTAGAAAATCTCGCCCATCGCCATCCGGAAGCATGATGTCGAGCAAAATCATGTCGTAATCTGCTGTCGAGATGTAGTCCTCGGCAGTAGAAATTTCAGCAGCGTGATCAACGACATGACCATCCAGTGTCAATCTTTCGACAATGGATGTCGCCAGCTTGGCGTTATCTTCAACGAGAAGAAATCTCATCTTTTGCTTCCCCAAAAAATCAAGGAGGTGACAGGTTTGTGTCAGGTTTCCGTGTTTTCACGTAAGTCATGGGTGACAAATGCTGCCCTTGTCAAATGGGAGGACACAATGAGTTTTATTCGGGCGCGCCGCGTGGTTGCGGCAGCGGCTTTGGCTGCGATGACATTTTCCATGCCAACGGCTTCAATTGCGGAGCCTGTGGTTGATAGCATTCACTTCCTCATTCCAGGCGGTGCTGGCGGTGGCTGGGACGGTACTGCACGCGGTACAGGTGAAGCACTGACCAAGTCCGGCCTCGCAGGCACGGCCTCTTTCGAAAATATGTCCGGCGGTGGCGGTGGTAAGGCCATCGGTTATCTGATCGAGAACGCTGCAAGCCAGCACGGTACGTTGATGGTGAATTCTACGCCAATCGTGATCCGCTCACTGACTGGCGTATTCCCACACAACTTCCGTGATCTGACATTGGTTGCCGGCACCATTGGTGATTATGCAGCCATCGTGGTTGGCAAGGACAGCCCAATCAACTCCATGAGTGACCTGCTTGCAGCCTATAAAGCTGACAAACGCGGCACCGCAATTGGTGGCGGTTCTGTACCGGGCGGTATGGATCACCTTGTTGCGGCCATGGTGATGGAAGCAGCTGGCGAAGATGCAACCATGGTGAAGTACATTCCGTATGATGCGGGTGGTAAGGCCATGGCAGCGCTGCTTTCCGGCGAAATCTCCGCGCTTTCCACCGGCTTCTCCGAGGCAATTGATCTTGCAAATGCGGGTGAAGTGAAAATCATCGGTGTGACTGCTGATGAGCGCGTTGCAGCCTACAAAGATGCGCCAACCATGAAGGAACAGGGCATCGACACCACGTTCGTCAACTGGCGTGGTTTCTTCGGCGCACCGGGCCTGCCGGAGGCACAGGTGTCTGCCTATCAGGAAGCTCTTGCGAAGATGTACGACACCCCTGAGTGGGAAGAAGTGCGGGCACGCAATGGCTGGGTCAATATCCATAACTCTGGTGAAGACTTCCACGCGTTCCTTGAAGGTCAGGAAAAGACCATCGGCGATCTCATGAAGAAGCTGGGCTTCCTCTAAATCAATAAGAATAAATGGGTGCGCTCTTGGCAGCGCATCCACTTGTCACGCCAACGGGAGGGGATGATGGCACTGGACCGATGGATTGCACTTGTCATTCTGGCAGTGAGTTTAAGCTACGGATACACCGCGTTTTTTTTGATGGACGCTGGTTTGCCACCGTTTATGCGGTTTAACCCAATCTGGCCGAGCACGTTTCCAAAAGTCATTGCGGTGCTGGCTGCAATCACAAGCCTCGCCATTTTGCTCGGGTTTGAGAAAAAGCCTGCAGATTCAGATACAGACGAGATCGATTTCAGCAGATTATGGGACTACAACATTGGTCAGGCCGTGTTCCTGCTGGTTCTGATGGCGGGCTACGCTCTGTTGCTGCGTCCTGCTGGCTTCCTGCTCTCCACATTGCTCTTTCTGGTGATCTCGGCAGCTCTGCTTGGAGAGCGGCGTTTTGTGATCCTTGTGCCTGTTGCAGCCATTGCTGCTGGCGGTGTCTGGTATTTGGTTCAGCAAACACTGGGCATTTATCTCAGCCCTCTTCCAACATTTTTCAACTAGGAGGCCACGATGTTAGACGGTATTTGGGTTGGCCTCTCGACGGCCTTCTCGTTTTCTAATCTTTTAATGGTGATTGGCGGTTGTCTGATTGGCACGTTTATCGGCATGTTGCCGGGTCTTGGACCTATGTCCATCATCGCCATCATGATCCCTGTTGCGATCTCCATCGGTGATCCTTCCGCGGCCTTGATCCTGCTTGCAGGTGTTTATTATGGAGCGATTTTTGGTGGCTCCACGTCCTCCATCCTCATCAACGCGCCGGGTGTCGCATCCACTGTTGCAACAAGCTTTGATGGTTATCCGCTGGCACGCCAGGGCAAGGCAGGCAAAGCGCTGACAGTTGCGGCGATTGCTTCTTTTGCGGGTGGCAGTATCGGGGCAATCCTGCTGATGATTTTTGCACCTGCGCTCGCATCCGTGGCGCTGCTCTTCCACTCTGCTGAATACTTCGCATTGATGGTGGTCGGCCTTTCCGCAATCGCTGCTTTCGCGGGCAGCGGACAGGTCGGCAAAGCCCTGCTCATGACGCTGGTGGGCTTAATGATGGCAACTGTAGGTGAAGGGGCGTTGTTCAACCAACCACGCTTCACCATGGGTATTCTGGATCTGCAATCCGGATTCGGGTTCATCACACTCGCTATGGCCATGTTCGCTTTGCCCGAAGCATTGTTCCTCGTGTTGGATCCATCCCGCTCCAATTCTGGTGGAAGTAGTGGAGACATCAAGGATCTGCGCATCACAAAAGCAGAGGCCAAGAAAATTGCACCAGTGATTGGTCGCCAGTCTATCCAAGGCTTCCTGATTGGGGTTCTTCCGGGAGCTGGCGCAACAATCGCCTCCTTCCTCGGCTATGCGGTAGAACGCAACATCGCGCCGAAAGAAGAACAGGCTGAGTTCGGCAAGGGCTCTGTCAAAGGCCTTGCTGCTCCAGAATCTGCGAACAACGCGGCATGTACTGGTTCCTTCGTTCCTCTGCTGACACTCGGCATTCCGGGATCCGGGACAACGGCGATCCTGCTCGGTGCCCTGATCGCTTTGAACGTTTCACCGGGGCCACGCCTGATGATCGATCAGCCAGAGATTTTCTGGTCCGTGATCATCTCCATGTATGTGGGCAATGTGATCTTGTTGATCCTGAACCTGCCGCTCATCCCCTACATCGCCAAAGTGCTGGCTGTGCCGCGCAACTACCTCATTCCGTTCATTTTGTTCTTCACCCTCATGGGTGCCTATATTGGACAAAACAATGCAACGGAACTGCTGATGCTCGTGGGCTTTGGTGTATGTGCAACGCTCCTGCGCTTTGCCAACTATCCGCTCGCGCCACTGCTGATTGGCTTCATTCTGGGCAGCATGCTGGAAGATAATTTCTCCCGGTCTATGCAGCTTTATGATGGGATTAGCTTTATCATGGAACGCCCGATGACCATGGGCTTGCTGGCTCTGGCTGTTATTCTGGTCGTTTTACCAACCATCCGTGCCCGCCGTGTGCGCAAGCAGGAATTGGAAGCCGCCGAAAGCGACTGATCAAACCGCAGCTGGGAAACTGAGTTTTGGCAATTGAGAAGAAAGACTGGTCCAATCTGTCCATAACGCTTGCCATTGCAGGCGCAGGGGCTGGTCTTTTTTCTCTCCTTGGGTTCCCGGCAGCTCCCCTCACCGGTTCCGCTCTTGCCGTTTCGCTCGGTGGCTTGCTGGGCGCGCCCGTCATCGTTCCGCTCTGGTTGCGCACGCTCTGCTTCATTGTTCTGGGTACGAGCATTGGTTCTGGTGTGTCGCCTGCCGTTATCGATGCCGCGATTACATGGCCTGCGAGCTTCTTGGCACTGGGGATCAGTCTTATCCTGAGCATGCTGATCAGCCGTGCGATCCTGGTACGGTTTTTCGGGTTTGATGCCTATAACGCCTCACTTGCATCTTCACCGGGGCACTTGAGCTACATCCTCAGCATGGCGGCAGATAGCAAGGCGGACGTCACCCGCATCGGGCTTGCACAAAGCACGCGGGTCTTGTTTCTCACCATCTGTGTTCCGCTCTTTGTCTCGCTGCTTTTTGAGGAAACAGGCGCTTCCTTCCTGCCCGTGCAAAACATCAGTCTACTCTCAGCTGTCTATCTGTTGCTCGGAGCGGCTGTCGTTGGAACCATCTTCCTGAAGATGAAACTCCCCGCCGCCTATCTGCTCGGTGGGATGCTGGTGTCGTCTTTAGGGCACGTAAGTACACTGACACCCGGCAAAATGCCGGATTGGGCGACGCTCAGCTCATTTCTGGTGATGGGGGCTTTGATTGGAACCCGCTTCAAAGGTGTCAGTCTTGACCTTTTCGCCAAAGCCATAGGCGCGGGCATTGTGGTTACGCTCATCACAGTTGGTATGGCAATCCTCGGGGTCGTGCTGGTGATGCCACTGGTTGGACTGGACCCAAGCCTGTTGTTCGTTGCGTTCGCTCCAGGCGGTGTTGAGGCTATGGCTGCCATCGCCGTGCAAAGCGGTCTCGACCCCACCTTCGTCGCCGCCCACCACGTCTTCCGCCTGCTGCTGCTGACCTTCGTTGTGCCTTTGTTGTTGAGGCGCTCAAAGACCGCACTCCCCGCAAAAGGTCAGCCGTGAATCTACGTAGCATATGAGCTGAAAAGTGCATTACGAATAGGTTAGTCGGAAGTATTTTCCTTAAATTCGATCAAAGCTCAAAAATTTCCCTTATTCATGAAGGTATATCAGTTGGCTCAAGAGATTAATTCTCAAGGCAATCTGATAGCCTCGCGGAATAAAAATATTCCAATGAAACCGACGGGGAGTTTAATGAGCGCAGCTTCACTGGATACTTTGGGTACGCTGGAAAGCCGAGTGCGATGGCTTGCCTCCTGGACCATTCACAATGCCAACCATCTCCGCGGTTCTGACGTTGGTGATGTGAAAGTTGGCGGCCATCAGGCATCTTGTGCTTCTATCAGCACCATCATGACTGCGCTCTATTTCCATAGTTTGAGCCCGCAAGACCGGGTGGCGGTGAAGCCTCATGCCGGGCCTATCTTCCACGCGATCCAGTATCTGGCCGGGAACCAGTCGCTGGAGAAGTTGCAGAACTTTCGTGGGTTTCATGGTGCTCAATCATACCCCTCTCGCACCAAGGATATTGATGACGTTGATTTTTCAACCGGTTCCGTTGGCCTTGGGGTCGCGCAGACGCTGTTTTCATCACTGGTGCAAGACTATGTGAAAGCGCATGGCGGGCTCAACAAAGCGCCTGAAGGCCGGATGATCTCACTGGTTGGCGATGCGGAAATGGATGAGGGGAACATCTATGAGGCACTGCTAGAAGGCTGGAAACATGGCCTGCGAAATTGCTGGTGGATCGTGGATTATAACCGTCAGTCATTGGATGCTGTGATCCGTGAAGGCCTTTGGGAGAAGTTTGAAAGCATCTTCCGCAATTTCGGCTGGGAAGTCGTCACGCTAAAAAACGGGAGCCTACAGGAAGAAGCCTTCAAAGAACCAGGTGGCAGCAAACTGCGCGATTGGATCGATCTGTGCCCCAATCAGCTTTACTGCGCCCTGGCCTATCAAGGCGGGGCAGCATGGCGTAAGCGGTTGCTGGATGATTTGGGAGATCAGGGCGAGGTCAACGAGCTGATCAATCGGCGCAGTGATGCTGAGCTGTCCAAGCTCATGTGCAATCTGGGTGGCCATGATTTACCGTCCCTGATTGAGGCATTTGAGAATGCCAAGACCCATGATCGCCCTGTCTTGTTCCTGTGCTACACCGTGAAAGGCTTTGGCTTGCCGTTGGCAGGGCACAAAGATAATCATGCAGGCCTGATGACCTCCAGGCAGATGGAAGAATACCGCAAGCTGGAAGGCATTCGTGAAGGACATGAGTGGGACAAGTGGGAAAGCACATCTGACCCGCAAAACCTTCAGACTTTCGTGACCGAAGCTCCGTTCTTCTCAAAAGGCAACCGTCGCTATTCTGCGAAAACGGTGCCTGTACCTGTAAAATTGCCGGCACCCAATGCAGCAGAGAAGATGCTTTCCACGCAGATGGGGTTCGGTCAGATTCTGCATGAAATTTCCAAGCAGGATGAAGAGCTTGCCAAACATATTGTGACGACCGCGCCAGACGTGACGGTCTCCACCAATCTTGGCCCATGGGTCAACCAACGTGGATTGTTTGCCAAGGAAGAACTGGCGGATACATTTAAAGCAGAACGGATACCATCTACCTTCAAATGGGCGTTTTCTCCGCAAGGGCAACACATTGAGCTGGGCATTGCAGAATCCAACCTGTTCCTCCTCCTTTCTGCACTTGGGTTGTCTCACAGCATCAACGGTCAGCGCTTGCTGCCCATTGGCACAGTTTATGATCCGTTCATTCTTCGTGCGGCTGACCAGCTCAACTACGCTTGTTATCAGGATGCCCGCTTCATGTTGGTGGCAACACCATCCGGTGTGACGTTGGCACCGGAGGGTGGGGCGCACCAGTCCATCAGCACACCGTTGATTGGTATGGCTCAGGATGGGCTTGCCGCGTTTGAGCCTGCCTTCGTCGATGAGCTGGCAACCATCATGCGCTTTGGGTTTGATTACATGCAGCGCGATGGAGAGGGAGACCCTGATGAACGCACTTGGTTGCGGGATCAGACAGGAGGTTCCATCTACCTGCGTCTGTCCACCCGCCCGCTGGAGCAGCCTCAACGGACGATCTT